>PLZH01000269.1 GCA_003152055.1 Burkholderiales bacterium | reverse complement strand
TCACTATGACGTCGTCGTTCTCGGTGCGGGCCCGGGAGGGTACGTGGCCGCGATTCGCGCAGCCCAGCTAGGTCTGAAGGCCGCGGTCGTGGAGAAGCAGTGGTGGGGCGGTGTCTGCCTCAACGTCGGCTGCATCCCGTCGAAGGCGCTCCTGCACGTCGCCGCGGTCATCGACGAGGTCGCGCACTTCGGCGATATCGGCGTGGCCTTCGGCGCGCCGACGGTGGATGCGGCCAGGCTCGTCGCGCACAAGAACAAGGTCGTCGGGCGCCTCACCGGCGGCCTCGCGCAAATGGCGAAGATGCGCAAGGTCACGGTCATCACCGGGACCGGCCGCTTCACCGACGCGCACCACGTCGCCGTCGATCTCGCGGCCGGTGGCACGACGACGATCGGCTTTGCCCGCGCCGTCATCGCCGCCGGCTCCGAAGCGGTCAAGCTGCCTTTCATGCCGAAGGACGATCCGCGCGTGGTGACGTCCACGGGCGCGCTGGAGCTGCCGTCGCGCCCCGGGCGGATGCTCATCGTCGGCGGCGGCATCATCGGCCTCGAGATGGGTACGGTCTATTCGACGCTCGGTGCCCGGCTCGACGTTGTCGAGATGCTCGACGGCCTGATGCTGGGTGCCGACCGTGATCTGGTCAGGGTCTGGCAGAAGCTCAATGCACCACGCTTCGACAACATCCTGCTGAAGACGAGGACCGCGAGTGCCGAAGCGCGTGCCGATGGCATCCTGGTCCGCTTCGAAGGCGAGGGCGCGCTGAAAGAGCAACTCTACGACCTCGTGCTGCAGGCCGTCGGCCGGGTGCCGAACGGCAGGAAGGTCGGCGCCGAGGCCGCCGGCGTCTCGGTCACCGAGCGCGGTTTCATTTCGGTCGACATCCAGATGCGCACGAGCGTGCCGCACATCTTCGCCGTCGGCGACATCGTCGGCCAGCCGATGCTCGAACACAAGGCCGTACACGAAGCGCACGTCGCCGCCGAGGTCGCGGCCGGCGAGCAGCTCGGCGATGCGAAGCTCGCGACGACGGCCTTCGATGCGCGCGTGATTCCGAGCGTCGCCTACACCGACCCGGAAATCGCCTGGGTCGGCGTTACCGAGGACGAGGCCAAGGCGCGCGGCACGAAGGTCAGGAAGGGCCTTTTCCCCTGGACGGCCTCGGGGCGGGCCATCGCCAACGGCCGCGACGAAGGCTTCACCAAGCTGCTCTTCGACGAGACGACGCATGTCATCGTCGGCGGCGGCATCGTCGGCACGCACGCCGGCGACATGATCGGCGAGATCGCGCTGGCGATCGAGATGGGTGCCGACGCCGTCGACATCGGCAAGACCATCCATCCGCACCCGACGCTCGGCGAATCGATCGGGCTGGCGGCCGAGGCCTTCGAGGGCACCTGCACCGACCTGCCGCCGGCGCGCGGCCGCTGACGGCCCGGCGTCAGGCCGTCGGGCGCGGGAGGGCGCCCGACTCGTCGGTCAGCAGCGGCGGCGCCGCAGGCGGCGGGCTCGGCTCCATCGCGCGCTGCCTGCCGTGATCAGCGCCGATGAACATGTACATCGCCGGCACGACGAAAAGCGTGAACAAGGTGCCGATCGACAGCCCGGTGAAGATCACCAGGCCCATCGCCTGCCGCCCCGCGGCGCCGGCGCCCGAGGCGATGACCAGCGGCACGACGCCGAAGACCATCGCCGCGGTGGTCATCAGGATCGGCCGCAGCCGCAGGCCGGCCGCTTCCTCGATCGCCTCGCGCTTGGACTTGCCGGCCCGTTGCCGCTGGTTGGCGACTTCGACGATCAGGATGCCGTGCTTGCTGATCAGCCCCATCAGCGTGACCAGGCCGACTTCCGTGTATATGTTGATCGTGGTGAAGCCGAGGAAGGTGAAGATCATGGCCCCGAACAACGCCAGCGGCACCGAGACCAGGATCACCACCGGGTCGCGGAAGCTCTCGAACAAGGCGGCCAGCGCGAGGAAGATGATGATGATCGCGAACAGGAAGGTCAGCGCGAAGCCACCCGTCTCCTGCATGAACTGGCGCGACGGGCCCGAATAGTCCACCGTGTAGCCGCTGGGCGCGACCTCGGCCACCGCATTGCGCAGGAAGTCGAGCACGTCGCCCTGCGACTTGCCCGAGACGCCGGAGATGGTCACCGAGTTGAGTTGCTGGAAGCGGTTGATCGACTCGGGCACGACGGCGTAGCTCAGGCTGGCGACCGTGCTGGCCGGGATCACGCTGCCCGAGGGCGTCTTGATGTAGAAATCGAGCACGTCGGACGGGTTCAGGCGGTCCACCTGCAGCACCTGCGGGATCACCTTGTACGAGCGCCCGGCAATCGAGAAGTAGTTGACGTAGCCGCCACCGAGCGCGGAACCCAGCGCGTTCCCCACGTCCTGCTGGGTCAGCCCGAGGGTGGCGATCTTGTCGCGATCGACGACCAACGTGGCCTGCGGCTGGTCGAGCTTGAGGTCGCTGTCGGCGAAGTAGAACAGGCCCGCCGCCTGGGCCTTGGCCATCACCTGCTCGGCCACGGTGTTGAGATTCTCGAACGGCTCGGTCGTCGTAATCACGAACTGCACCGGCAGGCCAGAGGAGCCAGGCAGCGACGGGAACTGGAAGGCTACTACACGCGCGCCGGCGATGTGGTTCCAGCGCGCCTGCAGGTCCTGCTGCAGCTCGTGGGCGTTTCGGGTGCGATCGCCCCAGTCCTTGAACAGCACGCCGCCGAAGCCCTTGTTCACGGTTGGCGCGCCGGTGATTTGGAACATCTGCTCGTATTCCGGCGTCGCCTGTGCGATCTGGAACACCTGGTCGCCATAGGTCTGCATCTGCTGCGCGGTGGCCGTGGGCGGGCCGGTGAGCAGCGAGCCGACGATGCCCTGGTCTTCCTCGGGCGCGAGCTCGGCCTTCGACATCTTGAACATGAGTCCGGCGCAACCCATCAGGATCGCGCCCATCACGATGAGCACCGGCCAGGTGTCCAGCAGACCGTGCAGCACACGGCGGTAGCCGCGGTGCACGTGGTCGAACACGCGGTCGATGGCCTGCACGAAGCGGCCCTCGTCCTGCTCCTTCCTGAAGATGCGCGAGGACATCATCGGCGACAGCGTCAGCGCAACCACGCCCGAGACCGTGACCGCGCCGGCCAGCGTAAAGGCGAATTCGGTGAACAGGGCGCCGGTGAGGCCGCCCTGGAAGCCGATGGGCACGTAGACCGCGATCAGCACCACCGTCATCGCCACGATGGGGCCGCCGAGCTCGCGTGCGGCCATCAGCGCCGCCTGCCTCGGCGACTGCCCCTCCTTCATGAGGCGGTCGACGTTCTCGACCACGATGATCGCGTCGTCGACCACCAGCCCGATAGCCAGCACCAGCGCCAGAAGCGTCAGCAGGTTGATCGAGTAGCCCAGCGCCAGCATGACGAAGAAGGTGCCCACCAGCGACAGCGGCATCGCGATCACCGGCACCGAGACGGCGCGGAAACTGCCCAGGAAGAGGTAGATCACCACCGTGACGATGAGCAAGGCCTCGACGAGGGTCTTCACGACCTCCGTGATCGAGGTGTTGATGAACGCGGTCGCGTCGTAGACGATCTGCCCCGTCAGGCCGGTGGGCAGCTGCTGCTGGATTGCGGGGAAGGCTTCGCGCACGCGCTTGGCGACATCGAGGATATTGGCCTCCGGGGCGACCTTGATGCCGATAAAGACCGAGCGCTTGCCGCTGAAGGCGACGTTGAAGTCGTAGTTCTCCGATCCGAGGGTGACCGTGGCCACGTCTTCCAGCCGTACGACGGTGTCGCCGCTGCGCTTGACGGCCATCCGCTTGAACTCCTCCACCGTGTGCAGGTCGGTGCCGGCGGTCAGCGGCACGGAGACCATCTGGCCCTTCGTCGTGCCGAGGGCGGCGAGGAAGTTGTTGGTCGCCAGCGCGTTGCTCACATCTGCGGCGGTGATGCCGAAGGCGGCGAGCTTGGTGGCGTCGAGCCAGGCGCGTAGCGCGAACGGACGCCCGCCCAGGATCTCGGCGGTCTGCACGCCGTCCACCGAATCGAGCTTCGGCTTGACCACCCGCACCAGGTAGTCGGTGATGTTGTTGGTCGGCAGCGTCTCGCTGTAGAAGCCCATGTACATCGCGTCGGTGGTCGTGCCGGTCTGCACCGACAGCACCGGCTGCTGCGCCTGCGGCGGCAGCTGGTTGCGCACCGAGCTGACCTGTGTGTTGATCTCGGTCAGCGCGCGGTTGGCGTCGTAGTTCAGGCGCAGCGTGGCGGTGATCGTCGAGATGCCCGAGCTGCTGGAGGACGACAGGTAGTCGATGCCCTGCGCCTGCGCGATCGCCGATTCGAGTGGCTGGGTGATGAAGCCGGCCACGGTCTGCGCATCGGCGCCGTAGTAGGCGGTGGAGATGGTAACCACCGCGTTCTGTGTCTGCGGGAACTGGTTGACCGGCAGGCCGAACAGCGAGCGCAGGCCCAGCACCAGGATCAGCAGGCTGATCACCGCCGCGAGCACCGGCCGGCGGATGAAGAGGTCGGTGAACTTCATGGCCTGGGACTCACTTTTCCTGCGGGGTCGGGTTCGCGTCGCTTGCCGGCTGCACGCGGTTGTCGATGACGACCCCGGTGCCGTTCTTGAGCTTGAGCTGGCCGCTGGTCACGACCTGCTGGCCCGCTTCGATGCCTTTGAGGATGGCGACCTGGTCGCCGCGCGTTTCGCCGGTGCTCACGAACACCTGGCGCACGACGAGACCGCTCGCGCCGGACGCGGCATTCGCGGGCAGCGGCGCCGCCGAAGCGGCTGCGCTCGCGCCCGCCGCAGGCGCGCTCGAAGCGCCGGCCGGCGTGACGATGAAGACCGTCGAGCCGTACGGGTTGTAGGTGATTGCCGTCTGCGGCAGGGTGAGATAGCGCTTCTTCTCGCCGACGTCGACGTTGGCGTTGGCGAACATGCCGGGCAGCAGCTGGCGCTTCGCATTCGGCAGCGTCGCTTCGATCTGCACATTGCGTGTCGTCGGGTCGACCTTCGGGCTGATGGCCGTGATCCGACCGGGGAACGTCGTGCCGGGAAAACCGTCGGTCACGACGTTGACGACCTGTCCCATCGAGAGGCTGCCGAGCTGGCTCTGCGGCAGGTAGAAGTCGACGTAGATCGGATCGATCGTCTGCAAGGTGACGATCTTGTCACCCGGGTTCAGGTACTGGCCGGGGTTGACGGCCGTGATGCCGAGCTTGCCGCCGAATGGCGCACGGATGGTCTTCTTGGCGATCGTCGCTTCCTGCTGCGCGACGAGCGCGCGCTTGCCCTTGAGATCGGCCGCGTCGGCGTCGACCTGGGCCTGGCTGATGGCCTGCACTGCGAGCTGCGCCTTGTCGCGCTCCAGCACGCTCGCCGAGAGCTCGGCCGCGGCCTGCAGCGAATGCAGCTGGGCGATGTCGGAATCGGCGTTGAGCTGCACGAGCAACGTGCCGGCCTTGACTTCCTGCCCCGACTTGAATTCGACGCTGCGCACGAGGCCGGCGATTTCCGTGGTGACGTCGACGCCGCGAACGGCCGTGATCGAGCCGACAGCGGCGAGCTGGGGCTGCCATTCCAGCGCTTCGACGTTTGTCGCCGTGACGGTCTGCGGCCCGGGCTTCGGCGACGAGGCGATGAGCTTTCGGATGTGCAGGTAAAAGCCGAGGGCCAGAACCGCGGTCAGCAGCAGCACGCCTCCCAGCATGATGAGCATCCGCTTTGTCGTTTTCTTCACGATCCACCTCTCCCGGGTCGTTGCGGCCGTAAGTGAGCCGCGGCGTCTTATCGTTTCGATTCGCTGCCGGCAGCGCCTGCCGGCGTCGAGATGTCGGCCAGCTCGGTCCGATTCCACCAACCGCCGCCCAGCGCTTGGAAGAGCGCGGCGCTGTCGGCATAGCGCGCCGCCTGCGCCTGCACCAGGGCGACGCGCGTCTGCTGGTAAGTGCGCTGCGCGTCGAGCAGCGAGAGATAGCTCACCGCGCCGAGCCGGTATTGCCGCGTCACCAGATCGAGCGATTCGCCGGCCAGCGCTTCGGCCTCGGCCTGCGCGCGCAGCGCCTCGGCATCGCGATCGAGCGCGCGCAGCGTATTGGCGACGTTGAGAAAGGCGTTGAGGACGGTTTGCCGGTATTGAGCGTTCGCCGTGTCGAATGCGGCCACGGCAGCGCGCTTGTTCGCCTGCAGCGCACCGCCGTTGAAGATCGGCTGCAGCAGGCCGGCTCCGGCGCTCCAGGCTGCGCTGCTGCCTGTGAAGAGCTTGTCGATCCTCAGGGCGTCTGAGCCGGCACTGCCGCTCAGGGTGATCTGCGGATACAGGTTCGCCGTCGCCACGCCGACCTGCGCGCTCGCTTCGTGCAGCAGCGCTTCGCTGGCGCGGATGTCGGGGCGCTGGCGCACCAGGGCCGAGGGTAGGGTGACCGGCAGGTCCTGGGGAAGCTGCAACGACTCGAGCCCGAACTCGGGCAGTCCGGCGTCGCCGGGCAAGCGGCCTGCGTAGACGGCGAGCTGATGCCGGGTCTGGGCGAGCGACTTCTCGAGGCCCGGCAGCGTCGCCCGCGATTGCGCGAGCAGGGCCTGCTGCGCCAGCACGGTAGAGCGCGCAACGGCGCCGAGTTGCGCCTGCTTTTGCACCAGCGCGAGCGATTGCGCCTCGGCCTCGACCACGTCGCGCGTGGCTTGCAGCTGCGCCCGCAGCGATGCCTCCTGGATGGCGGTCGTGACGAGGTTGGTTGTCAGGCTGAGGTAGGCCGCCTCGACTTGATAGCGCTGATAGTCGACCGTGGCCTGCAGGCCCTCGAGCTCACGCCGTGTCGCGCCGAAGGCATCGATCGTGTAGGAGACGTTGACCGATGCGCCATAGACGGTGAAGACATTGGCGCCGGGAATGCCGCCCTCGGCGGGCGGCAGGCGTTCGCGAGTCGCGCCGACCTGGCCCGTGACGCCGGGCACGAGCTTGCGTCCGGCGTCGGCCTCGTAAGTTTCCCGGGCCTGGCGCAGCGCTGCCTGCGCCGACGCGAGCGTCGGGCTCTGCGTCAGCGCCGAGCGGATCAGCTGATCGAGCGGCTCGGAGCGGAACAGCTGCCACCACAAGGCTGGGATGTCCCGGCCCATGGCAAGGCGTTGCGGCGCGCCGCCGGTTCCCGGCGCGCTCGCCGTCTGTGCGGGGACGGTTGCCGGCGTGTACGGGTGCGATTCGTCCGCGACTTGCGGCGCCGCCGGCGTCTTGAAATCGGGGCCGACGGCGCAGCCGGCCAGCGCCAGCGCGACGACTGCGGCGAGGCATGCGCTTCGCGGCGCGATGAACTTGCGGATTTCCATCATGCCTTGCTCCGTGGATGTCGATTCGATGTCGGCGCGGGTCGGCGGCTTCGACGCAACACCTGTGCCGGCTCGGCGCCAGGCTGCGCAGCGCCTTTTCTGCGGCGCCTTTTCCGTTCGGCCTCGATCAGCGTCTCGGCGCTGCGCAGGAGCCGCTCCTGCCACATGTCGATGGCACGCGGTCCGTCGAGCAGCTGCGGGGCGAGCGCATCGATCACCTCGCAGTTGACGAGCAGATGCACCGCCGGCCCGATGATCAAGGTCGCGAGCGCGAGCACTTCGTCGTCGGGCCGATCGACGCCGAGGCGCTTGCACAGCAGGGCGACCAGCGCCGTGTGCATCGGCTGCATGCCGCGGTCGACCTTCTCGCGCCACAGGCCGGCCGGCTCGATCATTTCGCGGCGATGCAGCTTGATCCAGAGCCGCGCCTGCGTGCCGCTGCGTAGCGGCGCCAGGATGTGCTCGAACAAGCCGTCGAGCGAAGGCCTCGCGGCGCCCGGCTGGGGCGGCTTGCCGGGCGACGGCGCGGCACCGCCCCAGAAGACGGCGCGATACAGGCCAGCCTTGTTGCCGAAGTAGTAGCTCACGGCGGCGACGTTGGCGCCCGCGGCAAGCGCAATCTGGCGGATCGATGTCTTCGCGAAGCCCTGCTCGGCGAACAGTCGCAGGCCGGCGAGCAGCAGCCGCTCGCGCGCCGGCTCGCCCTGCTCGTGCGCGGCCGTAAGCGACTGGGCCACCGGGCAGCAGCCGTCGAGCGGGAGCGATCGCTTCATCGCGGCGGATTGTAGCCACGATGAAACGATCGTTTGATTCAGGGGGTCGGTTCGCGCGTCGGCACCGCTGTCGCGGCGCTATGCGATGTCGATGGCGTGGAACCCGAATGAACCGGCGCGTCGGTCGGCGAAGAAGAGCTCGAGCGTCCGCTTCGTCGTCCGGAACGCGATCTCGCCCCATGGCACATCCTCTTCACCGAAGAGTTGCGCCTCGATCGACTCCGGCCCGGGCGCGAAATCGGTGTCGAGCAGCCGGGCCCGATAGAAAAGATGCACCTGGCCGACGCTAACCACGTTGAGCAGGGTGTAGAGCCCGAGCAGCTCGATGTGCGCGCCGGCTTCCTCCACGGTCTCACGCACGGCGCCTTCCGCGGTGCTCTCGCCGAGCTCCATGAAGCCCGCGGGCAGGGTCCACAGGCCCCGCCGTGGCTCGATGTTGCGCCGGCAAAGCAGCACCCGGTCTTCCCAGACCGGCAGCGTGCCGACGACGTTGAGCGGGTTCTCGTAGTGGATCGTGCCGCAGACGGTGCATGTCGCGCGATCGCGGCTGTCGTCGGCCGGCGTCTCGTAGCGCACCTCGGCGCCGCAGGCACGGCAATGCTTGATGCTGTGCGGCGTGAACATCCGCTCGAGTGTAGTGGCGCGGCGTGCGTGGCATCATCGTGTCGCAAGCGCCCGAGCGTCGTGGCGCGCCCCGAGAGGGACCCCCCATGAGCCATGTCTTCACTGCGCCCGCGATCGCCAGCGTTCTCGTTGCCGGCAGCGCCGGCGAGACCTTTCCCGTGCACCGCATCTACTGCGTCGGCCGCAACTATGTCGAGCACGCGGTCGAGATGGGCTTCACCGGCCGCGAGCCGCCGTTCTTCTTCCTGAAGCCCGCCGACGCGGTACTCTGCGTCGCCGAAGGCGAGATCGGGCGCATGCCGTATCCGAGCCTGACGAAAAGCCTGCATCACGAGGTCGAGCTCGTCGTCGCCATCGGCAGCGGCGGCCGCGACATCAAGGCCGCCGACGCGATGAAGCACGTGTGGGGTTACGCGGTCGGCCTCGACATGACGCGGCGCGACCTGCAGGGCGAAGCGAAAAAGCTTGGCCGGCCCTGGGACATCGGCAAGGGCTTCGACCATTCGGCGCCGATCGGGCCGATCCGCCGTGCCGCGGAATGCGACATCGGCGCGGCGACGCGGATCACGCTCGAGGTCAACGGCACGATGCGCCAGCAAAGCACTATCGGCAAGCTCATCTGGAGCATCGCCGAGATCATCGAGCACCTCTCGGCGGCGTGGGAGCTGGCGCCCGGCGACCTCATCTTCAGCGGCACGCCGGAAGGCGTCGCCGCCGTCGAAGCCGGCGACGCGCTGAAGGCGCACGTCGATGGCGTCGGCAGCCTGCAGGTGCAGATCGTTGCGCGCTGACCGTCGATCGATGCGGCTCTACAGCTACTTCCGCTCGTCGGCGTCGTATCGCGTCCGCATCGCGCTCGCCTTGAAGGGAATCGGGTTCGAATACGCGGCCGTCCATCTCGTCAGGAACGAGCAGATGAGCGAGGCATTTGGCGCCCTCGCGCCGTCGCAGCTCGTGCCGGCGCTTGTCGTCGGCGCCGGCGAAGACGAACTCGTGCTGACGCAATCGCTCGCCATCATCGAGTACCTCGAGGAGACGCAGCCCGAGCCGCCGCTGCTGCCGAAGGACGCGATCGGCCGCGCCCGCGTCCGGGCGCTGGCGCTCGACGTGGCCTGCGAGATCCATCCGATCGACAACCTTCGCGTCCTGCGCTTCCTGGTCAGGGAAATGGGGGTTTCCGAAGACGACAAGAACCGCTGGTACCGGCACTGGGTCGAGTCGGGCCTCGAGGTCCTCGAGCGTCAGCTCGCGGGTAATGCATCGACCGGGCGCTTTTGCCACGGCGACGCGCCCGGGCTCGCCGATTGCGTGCTCGTGCCGCAGATCTTCAACGCCCAGCGCATGGACTGCCGGCTCGACCACGTGCCGACGGTGATGCGGATCTTCGGGAACTGCATGGCCGAACCGGCTTTTTCGACGACGCAGCCTTCGGCCTGCCCGGACGCCACGTGAGCCGCCCTGCGAGCTGGCTCGTTCCGCAGTGGACGAGTCCTGCCGTCGGCGCGCTGATGACGACGCGCGAGGGCGGCACGAGCGATGCGCCCTACGCGTCGATGGACCTCGGCGCCGCCGCCGGCGACGCCGCCGAGCGCGTCGCCGCCAATCGCGCCCGCTTCGCGGCCGCCTGCGAGGCGACGCCGGTGTTTCTTCGCCAAGTGCATGGCAGGCGCGTCGTCCGCGTCGGCGCTGCCGACGCAGGCTCGCTCGCCGCCACGCGCGAGGCGGACGCGAGCGTCACGACCGAGCCCGGCATCGCCTGCACGGTGCTGGTTGCCGATTGCCTGCCGGTGCTCCTCGCGGCGCCCGGGGGCCGGGCGGTCGGCGCCGCGCATGCCGGCTGGCGCGGCCTCACCGCCGGCGTTCTGGAAGCGGCGGTGGCCGCCGTCTGCGAGGCGGCAGCGTGCGCGCCGGGCGAGCTCGAAGCCTGGCTTGGGGCATGCATCGGCCCGCGCCGTTTCGAGGTCGGTGCCGACGTGCTCGAGGCCTTCACCGGCGGCCCGTTGCCGGGCGATAGCCCTGCTTTCAAGCTTTTTCGTCCTGGCAAATGGCTTGCCGATCTGCCTGGTCTGGCGCGCGCCCGTCTCCGGGCTGCGGGCGTCGTTAGGATGGAAGGCGGCACGTGGTGCACGGTCGAGGACGCATCACGTTTCTTTTCCTTTCGTCGCGATGGCGTCACCGGCCGCATGGCGGCGGCCATCTGGATTCGCGGCGGTGCCAGCCGCTGAAGCTAGCGATAATCCGCCGATGGAACCGAGCAGAGAAATCGCTGCCACCGACTCGGGCGAGACGATGGCCGTCGCCCTCGGCGACGCATGGAAGGCCCTGAGCGGCCTCGCCGTTCCCCCTGACGCCCTGACGAAGCTGCAGAGCGAGTACCTCGCCGACGCCGTTTGCCTCTGGAACCGCGTCCTTCAGCCCCGGGGCGGCCCGGTCGCGAAACTGGCCGACCGCCGTTTTGCCGCGAGCGAATGGGCGGCGAGCGCGGCGGCTTCGTTCTCGGCCGAGATGTATCTGCTCAACTCGCGCACCTTGTTGCGGCTGGCCGAAGAAGTCCAGGGCGACGAGAAGACGAAGGCGCGGGTGCGTTTTGCCGTGCTGCAATGGATCGACGCTGCGTCGCCGAGCAACTTTCTCGCGCTCAATCCGGAAGTGCAGAAGAGGGCGGTCGATACGCAGGGCGAAAGCATCGGCCAGGGGTTGCGCCAGCTCTGGAACGACGTGCAGCAGGGGCATCTTTCGCAGACCGACGAAAGCGCCTTCGAAGTCGGCCGCAACGTCGCGACCAGCGAAGGCTCGGTCGTCTTCGAAAACGAGCTGTTCCAGCTCGTCGAATACAAACCGCTCACGGCGAAGGTCTACGAGCGGCCGATCCTGTTCGTCCCGCCTTGCATCAACAAGTTCTACATCCTCGATCTGCAGCCCGAGAACTCGCTGATCCGCTACACCGTCGTCGAAGGTCATCGCGTCTTCGTCCTCAGCTGGAAGAACGCCAAGGACGACATCGCCCAGCGTACCTGGGACGACTACATCGAAAACGCCGCGATCCGTGCCATCGGGCTGGTGCGCGAGATCACCGGCAGCGAGCAGATCAATACGCTGGGCTTCTGCATCGGCGGCACCATCCTGGCGACAGCGCTCGCCGTTCTCGCGGCACGCGGCGAGCAACCGGCGGCGAGCCTGACGCTGCTCACTACCTTCCTCGATTTCCGAGATACGGGCGTGCTCGACATCTTCATCGACGAAGCGATGGTGCGCATGCGCGAGATGACGATCGGCACCGAGAGCCTCGGCGGCGGCAGCCTCCTCAAAGGTCAGGAACTGGCGACGACGTTCAGCTTCCTGCGCCCGAACGATCTGGTCTGGAACTACGTCGTCTCGAACTACCTGAAAGGCGAGACGCCGCCGCCTTTCGATCTGCTCTACTGGAACAGCGACGGCACCAACCTGCCCGGGCCNNGGCGAAAAGCTCGACCTCGGCAGGATCGCGGCGCCGACCTACATCTACGGCTCGCGCGAAGACCACATCGTGCCGTGGCAGGGCGCGTATCGCAGCACGCAGGTGTTGAAGGGCAAGCGCCGCTTCGTCCTCGGCGCCTCGGGGCATATCGCCGGCGTCATCAATCCGCCGCTGAAGAAAAAGCGCAGTCACTGGATCGGGCGCGGCGCGGCATTGCCGGCGACGGCCGAAGCTTGGTTCGCCCACGCCGACGAGCACCCGGGCAGCTGGTGGACCGACTGGTCGAGCTGGCTGCGCCCGTTCGGCGGCAAGCAGATCGCCGCACCGAAGACGCCGGGCAACCGCAAGTACAAGCCGATCGAGCCGGCGCCCGGCCGCTACGTCAAAGAGAAGGCGTGAGCGTCGCTTGCGCCTGAATCCCCTTCGTTGATTGTCAGGAGATTGCCATGAACGACATCGTCATCGTCGCCGCCGCCCGAACTGCCGTCGGCAAGTTCGGCGGCGCCCTTGCCAAAACGCCGGCGCCCGATCTCGGCGCCGCCGTCATCGTCAGCCTGCTCGAACGTGCGAAGCTCGCCGGCGACCAGATCGGCGAAGTCATCCTCGGCCAGGTGCTTGCGGCCGGCTCCGGGCAGAACCCGTCGCGCCAGTCGGTCATGAAAAGCGGCCTGCCGCAAAGCGTTCCCGCGCTCACCATCAACGCGGTCTGCGGCTCGGGACTGAAGGCGGTGATGCTGGCGGCGCAGGCGATTCGCGACGGCGACTACGAGATCGGCATCGCCGGTGGCCAGGAGAACATGAGCCTGGCGCCGCACGTGCTGCTCGGCTCGCGTGACGGCCAGCGCATGGGCGACTGGAAGCTCGTCGATTCGATGATCGTCGACGGCCTTTTCGACGTCTACAACAGGTACCACATGGGCATCACGGCGGAAAACGTCGCCAAGAAGTACGAGGTGAGCCGCGAGAAGCAGGACGCCCTGGCCCTGGCCTCGCAGCAGAAGGCGGCAGCGGCGCAGGAAGGCGGCCGCTTCAAGGACGAGATCGTGCCGTTCTCGATCGCGCAGAAGAAGGGCGATCCGATCGTCTTCGCCGCCGACGAGTTCATCAACAAGAAGACGAGCGCCGAAGTGCTCGCCGGCCTGAAGCCCGCGTTCGACAAGGCCGGCACCGTGACGGCCGGCAACGCCTCGGGCATCAACGACGGCGCTGCGGCGGTCGTCGTCATGACCGCCAAGCGCGCCGAGCGGCTCGGCCTGACGCCGCTGGCGCGCATCGCGAGCTACGCGACCGTCGCGCTCGACCCGGCCTACATGGGCATGGGGCCGGTGCCGGCCTCGCAGAAAGCGCTGCAGCGGGCGGGCTGGAAGGCGCAGGATCTCGACCTGCTCGAGATCAACGAGGCGTTCGCGGCGCAGGCCTGCGCCGTCAACAACGAGATGGGCTGGGACACGAGCAAGGTCAACGTCAACGGCGGCGCCATCGCGATCGGTCACCCGATCGGTGCGTCCGGCTGCCGCATCCTCGTCACCCTGCTGCACGAGATGGCCAAGCGCAACGCCAAGAAGGGCATCGCGTCGCTCTGCGTCGGCGGTGGCATGGGTGTTGCAATGTGCGTGGAACTATGAAGACGGCTTACGTCACGGGCGGCATGGGCGGTATCGGCACGTCGCTCTGCCAGCGCCTACATCGCGATGGCTTCAACGTCATCGCCGGTTGCGGGCCGAGCCGGGATCACGCGAAGTGGCTCGGCGAGCAGGCCGCGCTCGGGTTCACGTTCCACGCCTCGGTCGGCAACGTCGGCGACTGGGACTCGACGGTCGCCGCATTTGCCAAGGTGAAGGCCGAGCACGGCCCGGTCGACGTGCTCGTCAACAATGCCGGCATCACGCGCGACAGCATGTTCCGCAAGATGACACGCGCCGACTGGGATGCCGTCATCGAGACCAACCTGACCAGCCTCTTCAACGTCACCAAGCAGGTCATCGACGACATGGTCGAGCGCGGCTGGGGCCGCATCATCAACATCTCTTCCGTGAACGGCGAGAAGGGCCAGTTCGGGCAGACCAACTACTCGGCCGCTAAGGCCGGCATGCACGGCTTCACGATGGCGCTGGCCCAGGAAGTCGCGAACAAGGGCGTCACCGTCAACACCATCAGTCCGGGCTACATCGCCACCGAAATGGTGAAGAAGATCCGCCAGGACGTGCTCGACAAGATCGTCGCCGGCATCCCGGTCAAGCGCCTCGGAACGCCGCAGGACATCGCCTCGATGGTGTCGTGGGTGGCATCTGACGAATCGGGATTTGCAACCGGCGCCGATTTTTCCGTCAACGGCGGCCTGCACATGGGCTGAAGGTGCCGGTCGCAGCGCGGCTCAGCGTCGATCGGAAAGGGCAAGACGAGCCGCGGCGTCGAGGCTGGCACCGCTGCCGTCCCATTCGAGGCGAACGAGCGGCGTTGCGACCTGCGCAAAATTGCGTCCCATTGATTGCAGATAGATCGGGTCGTAGTGCGCGACGAGCAGGTCGCGAACGACGTCGCTCGTGCGTCCTTCACGGGCGCTCTCCTGCCAGCCGTTCACCAGATCGTTGCCGCGCAGAACCCGCAGCGCGTCGAGCCGTTCGCAAAACGCGTTCGTGTCCTTGACGAAGAAATCGTAGTCCTGCATTAGCAGCGCGACACGCTGGTCGAGCGGCAGCTCCAGCCAGAGGCAGGTCGCGGCGTGCATGCGCTCGACGAGCGCTTCGGCGACGCGCAGGTCGCCGACCTTCCTGCTTTCGCTCTCGACATAGACCGGTTGCCCTGCATCGAAGCGCCGCAGGCTGTCCCAGAGTCGCGAGTCGAACGCCTTTTGCGAGGGCTGCGGGCTGCCCGGCACGAGGCCAAGGACCGAGCCGCGGTGGTTGGCAAGTGCCTCGAGGTCGAGCACCTGCGCGCCCTGGTCCCGCAGCACCTGCAGCAATCGGCTCTTGCCCGAGCCCGTCAGCCCGCAGACGACGCGCAGATCGAAGCGTTCGGGCAGGGCTTCGAGCGCGACAACAACCGCCCGGCGATATTCGCGATAGCCGCCTTCGAGCAGATGAACGCGAAAGCCGATCTGGCCGAGCACCGTCGCCAGGGCGCCGCTGCGCTGGCCGCCGCGCCAGCAGTAGACGAGCGGCGACCAGTCCTTCGGCAGATCGAGCACGTGGCGTTCGATATGCATGGCGACGTTGCGCGCCACGATCGCGGCGCCGCGCTTTCTCGCCGCGAAGGGCGAGACCTGTTTGTACTCTGTGCCGACGAGCGCCCGCTCGGCATCGTTGAGCGAAGGCCAGTTGACGGCGCCGGGAACGCGGTCCTGCGCGTACTCGCTCTCCGAGCGGACGTCGATGACGGCGCTGAAAGCGTCGAGCCGCTTCAGCGCTTCGGCCGCTTCGGCGGAAACGACGGGCATCCTCAGGCCGAAATCGCGTCGAGCATCTCGGTCTCGATCTGCAGCTGCAGCTTGTTCTGCTGCAGCTCCGAGCCGTCGATAAGGAAAGTGTCTTCGACGCGTTCGCCGAGCGTCGTGATCTTGGCCAGCTGCAGGTTGATGTTGTGGTGCGCCAGCACCCGCGAGATCGCGTAGAGCAGGCCCGAGCGGTCGCTCGCCGAGACGCCGAGCAGCCAGCGCTGGGCCCGTTCGTCGGGGCGCAGCGTGACGCGCGGCGTCACCGGGAAGGATCTGACGCGGCGCGAGATGCGGCCGCGGCTTGGCTCGGGCAGCGGCCCGGTCGCTTGCAGGGCGAGCGAGAGCTGCGTCTCGACGTAGGCGATCAGGTCGCGATAGTGCTGCTCGAGGTGCGGGCTGATGACGAGAAAGGTGTCCAGCGCGTAGCCGGTGGCCGTGGTGTGCACCTTAGCGTCGAGGATGTTGAAGCCGGCGCCGTCGAAATAGCCGCAGATGCGGGCGAACAGGTCCTGCCGGTCGGGCGCGTAGACGAGAACCTGTAGGCCTTCGCCCAGCGGGCTGAGGCGCGCCCGGACGACGGGCTTCGGCGAATCGACGAGATCGATCAGCGAGCGCGTGTGCCAGGCGATCTCGCCCGCGTCGTGACGCGCGAAATAACTGAGCTCGAGGGTTCGCCAGAGCGGCGTCTCGATCGTCCCGGGGAGCGATGCGAGGTTGAGCAGCAGGCGCGCCTCGAGCTTGGTCGCCTCGATCTCGGCGTCGAGGTTCGGCCGCGCGCCGCCGAGGGCGCGCAGGGTGAGGCGATAGAGATCCTCGAGGAGCTTGCCCTTCCACGCGTTCCACACCTTGGGACTGGTGCCACGGATGTCGGCGACCGTCAGCAGGTAGAGCGCGGTGAGGTGGCGCTCGTCGACGATCGTCTTTGCGAATTCGGCGATGACGTCCGGGTCGGAGAGGTCTTCCTTCTGCGCAATGCGCGACATCGTCAGGTGCTGCGCGACGAGGAATCCGATCAGCCTCGCGTCTTCGCCTTCGACGCCGTGATCGCGACAGAAGCGCCGTGCCTCGCGCTCGCCGAGCACCGAGTGGTCGCCGCCGCGGCCCTTGGCGACGTCGTGGAAGAGGGCGGCGATGTAGAGCACCCAGGGGCGGTCGAATGTCGCGGCGAGCTGCGAGCAGAACGGGTATTCGTGCGCGTGCTCGGGGATCAGGAAGCGCCGCACATTGCGCAGCACCATGAGGATGTGCTGGTCCACCGTGTAGACGTGGAATAGATCGTGCTGCATCTGGCCGACGATGCGGCGAAAGACCCAGAGATAGCGCCCGAGCACGCTGGTCTCGTTCATCAGCCTAAAGGCGTGCGTCTGCCCTCCGGTGGCGCGCAGGATTTTCATGAAGGTCGCGTGGTTCGCCGGGTCGCCGCGGAACTTCGCGTCCATGAGATGGCGCGCGTTGTAGAGCGCGCGCAGCGTCCGCGCCGACAGGCCCTTGGGCCCCACCGTCTGCTGATAGACGAGAAAGGTTTCGAGGATGGTGTGCGGATCGCGCTCGTATAGATCGTCGCTCACGACTTCGAGCATGCCGCTGCGCTCGAGGAATTTCGCGTCGATCGGCCGCATCGGCGCGTCCTGCAGGCCGTTGATGCGCTCCTCGATGTTGAGCATCAGGATCTGGTTGAGCTGCGTCACTGCCTTGGCCGCCCAGTAGTAGCGGCGCATCAGCCGCTCCGAGGCGCGCTGGCCGTCGGTGGAGCGGTAGCCGAAGCTCTCAGCGACGGCGGTCTGCAGATCGAAGACGAGCCGGTCCTCACGCCGCCCGGCGATCGCGTGCAGGCGGGCGCGGATCAGCCTCAGCACGCCTTCGTTTCGCTGCAGCTGGCGCACCTCGAAGGGCGTGATGAGGCCATGCGCGGCGAGCTGCTGCCAGGTGCGGCCGAGGCCGGCGGCTCGGGCCACCCAGATCAGGGTCTGCAGATCGCGCAGGCCGCCCGGGCTCTCCTTGCAGTTCGGCTCGAGGGAATAGGGCGTGTTCTCGTACTTCTGGTGCCGCTGCCACATCTCGAGCGTCTTGGCGCGCAGGAACACCTTGGCATCCATCGCCGCCGCGGCGGCTTTCTGGAAGGCCGAGAAGATCTTGCGCTCGCCGCCGAGCAAGCGCGACTCGAGCAGCGCCGTCTGCACCGTCACGTCGGACTGCGCCAGCGCCACGCACTCGGCGACGGTGCGCACGCTCGACCCGATCTCGAGCCCGGCGTCCCAGCAGTCGGTGATGAAGCGCTCGGTCGTGTGGCGGCGGCGCTCGAGACCTTCGGTGTCGTCTTCGGGAAGGAGCACCAGCACGTCGACGTCGGAGTGCGGGAACAGCTCGCCGCGCCCATAGCCGCCGACGGCGACGAGCGCCGCGCCGGCCGGCATGCCGGCATGCTGCCAGAGCGCGAGCAGCGTGCCGTCGACCTCGCCGGCGAGCCTGCGGATGAGCGCGAGGGCGGCGCGCGCCGTCGGCCGTGCGGCAGCGAAGTGGGCGAGCAGCGCCGCCTTGCCGTCACGGTGGCGGGCGCGGATCCCGGCAAGCCCGCTCGCCGCAAGCGCCGCCGGATCCGGCGGCGCCATGGCGCCCTGCGTCGTCACGCGGCGGTGACGAACGCCGGCGGCGGCGGCGAGCCGGCCGACAGCGTCATCACCTCGTAGCCCGTGTCGGTGACGAGCACCGTGTGCTCCCACTGGGCCGAAAGCGAGCGGTCGCGCGTCACGATGGTCCAGCCGTCGCCGGTCTCGCGGATCTCACGCTTGCCGGCGTTGATCATCGGCTCGACCGTGAACATCATGCCCGGCCTCAGTTCCTCCAGGGTTCCCGGCCGGCCGTAGTGCAGCACCTGCGGCTCCTCGTGGAAGCGCACGCCGATGCCGTGGCCGCAGAACTCGCGGACGATCGAAAAGCCGTTCGACTCGGCGAAGGTCTGGATGGCGCTGCCGATGTCGCCCAGGTGGGCGCCGGGCTTGACCTTCATGATTCCTTTCCACATCGCCTCGTAGGTGATGTTCACGAGGCGTTTCGCCGCGATAGAGCCTTCGCCGACGATGAACATGCGGCTGGTGTCGCCGTGCCAGCCGTCCTTGATGACGGTGATGTCGATGTTGACGATGTCGCCATTCTTCAGCGGCCGATCGTTCGGAATGCCGTGGCAGACCTGATGGTTGATCGAGGTGCAGATCGACTTCGGGTAGGGCGTGTAGCCGGGCGGCGCGTAGTTGAGCGGCGCCGGGATCGCGCCCTGCACGTCGACGATGTGATCGTGCGCGATCTTGTCGAGCGCTTCGGTCGAGACGCCGGCCTTGACGTGCGGCGTGAGGATGTCCAGCACCTCGGCAGCGAGCCGCCCGGCGACGCGCATGCCTTCGACGTCGGCGGCGCTCTTGATCGTGATCGTCATGGCCGAATTATCGCATCGGGGCCCTAGAATCGCGGGTTTTCACGGGGGCTTCAGGCCCCGCTCGATGGCCAGCCAGAAGCTCCTGCACCAGGTCGAGGGCGGCAACGCGCTCTCGGAATTTCGCGCTCTCGCGCTGCTCGGCAAGCTTCGCGCCGCGGTCGCGAAAGTCGAATCGGTCCGCGCCCGCTACCTGCACGTCGTCTGCAGCGATGCACCGCTCACGGGCAGCGAGCGCGAGCGAGTCGAGGCGCTGCTGCGCTACGGCGACCCCTTCGAATCGCGCGGCGCCGACGCGACGCTGGTCGTCGCACCGCGGCTCGGCACGATCTCGCCCTGGGCTTCGAAAGCCACCGACATCGCCCGCAACTGCGGCTTGCCGGTGCATCGCGTCGAGCGCGTCACCGAGTTCGAGATCGGCCTGCGGCGCGGCCTGATCGGAAATGCGAAACCGCTCGATGCCAGTGAGCAGTCGGCCATCGCCGCGCTGCTGCACGACCGCATGACCGAAAGCGTGCTCGCGGGTCGCAGCGAGATCGCGCGTCTCTTCGACGAGAAGGCGGCCGAGCCGATGGTTGCCGTCGATATCGACGACGACGGCCAGGCGCTGAAGAGGGCGAACCGGAAATTCGGCCTGGCCCTCTCCGACGACGAGCTCGCATACCTGCACGCCGCCTTCCGCGAACTCGGCCGAGCGCCGACCGACGTCGAGCTCACGATGTTCGCGCAGGCCAACAGCGAGCATTGCCGGCACAAGATCTTCAACGCCCGCTTCACGATCGACGGCACCCAGCAGGAACGTTCGATGTTCCAGATGATCCGCGCCAGCGAGGCCGCCTCGCCGCAGCACACGATCGTTGCCTACAGCGACAACGCCTCGGTGATGGAAGGCGGCATGATCGAGCGCTGGCAGCCCGAGGGCAGCACGAACGCGCCGCGCTACGCCGGTCGCGAAGAGCTCGTGCACGTGCTCATGAAGGTCGAGACGCACAACCATCCGACGGCGATTTCGCCTTTTCCGGGCGCATCCACTGGCGCGGGCGGCGAGATCCGCGACGAAGGCGCGACCGGCCGCGGCTCGAAGCCGAAGGCCGGCCTGACCGGATTCTCGGTCTCCAACCTGCACCTGCCCGGCACCAGCGAGCCCTGGGAGCGCGAGCCGTACGGCAAACCCGGCCACATCGCGAGCGCCCTGCAGATCATGATCGAAGGGCCGCTCGGCGGCGCCGCGTTCAACAACGAATTCGGCCGGCCGAACCTCGCCGGCTACTTCCGCGTCTTCGAACAGACCGTGGGCGGCCGGCGCCGCGGCTATCACAAGCCGATCATGATCGCCGGCGGCCTCGGCTCGATCGCCGCGACGCAGACGAAGAAGATCGAGTTCGTGCCCGGCACGCTGCTCGTGCAGCTCGGCGGCCCGGGCATGCGCATCGGCATGGGCGGCGGCGCGGCGAGCTCGCTGGCGGCGGGCGCCAATGCCGTCGAGCTCGACTTCGATTCGGTCCAGCGCGGCAACCCGGAGATCCAGCGGCGCGCGCAGGAGGTCATCAACCACTGCTTCGCGCTTGGCGCAAGCAACCCGATCCTGGCGATCCACGACGTCGGTGCCGGCGGCCTCTCGAATGCGTTTCCGGAGCTTGTCGATGGCGCGCATCGCGGCGGCCGCTTCGATCGCAACGCGATCCCGGTCGAGGAGAGCGGCCTTGCGCCGAAGGAGATCTGGTGCAACGAGAGCCAGGAGCGCTATGCGATCGCGCTCGACGCCAATGCATTGCCGATGTTTCGTGCGATCTGCGACCGCGAGCGCTGCCCGTTCGCGGTCGTCGGCGAGGCGACGGAGGCGCGCGGGCTTGTCCTGTCGGCGAAAGGTGAAAGCGGAGCCGGCATGGACATCGACATGCCGATGGACGTGCTCCTCGGCAAGCCGCCGAAGATGCATCGTGATGTCACCCGCATCGCGCCGCACGCCGAGCCGCTCGATCTCTCCGACGTCTCGCTCGCCACCGCAGCCTTCGACGTGCTGCGCCATCCGACCGTCGCCAGCAAGCGGTTCCTCATCACGATCGGCGACCGCACGGTCGGCGGCTTGTCGAGCCGCGATCCGATGGTCGGGCCGTGGCAGGTGCCGGTGGCCGATTGCGCGATCACGCTTGCCGACTACGCCGGCTTTCGCGGCGAGGCCATGGCGATCGGCGAGCGCGCCCCCATCGCGCTGCTCGATGCGCCTGCTGCGGCGCGCATGGCCATCGGCGAGGCGATCACGAATTTGCTCGCCGCGCCGATCGAGCTGTCGCGCGTCAAGCTTAGCTGCAACTGGATGGCGGCCTGCGGCGAGCCCGGCGAAGACGCCGCGCTCTACGACTCGGTGCGCGCCGTCGGCCTCGAGCTGGCGCCGGCCCTCGGCATCGGCATCCCGGTCGGCAAGGACAGCCTCTCGATGCGTACACGCTGGTCGGAGGGCGGCGCGGCGAAGACGGTGACGGCGCCGGTGAGCCTCGTCGTCACCGCCTTCGCGACGCTGGCCGACACACGCCCGGCGCTGACGCCGCAGCTGCAGCCCGGCGACACGACGCTCGTGCTCGTCGACCTCGGCGACGGCAGGAAGCGCATGGGCGGCTCGATGCTCGCGCAGGTCTCGGCGCAGCTCGGCGACGAGCCGCCCGATCTCGACGCGCCCACCCGACTGATCGCGCTCGTGAACGCCATCACCGAGCTGCGCGGCCGTGGCCTCGTACTCGCGTACCACGACCGCAGCGATGGCGGCCTCTGGGCCATGGTGTGCGAGATGGCGTTCGCCGGCCACCTGGGCGTGAGTCTCAACGTCGACCTGCTCGTGACGGAGAGCGACGGCATCGCCGACAGCCGCGCCGAACACGGCGATGCGAAGAACTGGGCCACGCAGGTGAGCGCGCGGCGCGAGGAGCTGACGCTGCGCGCGCTCTTCAACGAGGAGCTCGGCGCCGTCATCCAGGTGCCCAGCGCGCGCCGCGACGAGGCGATGCAGACCCTGCGCGCCTGCGGCCTCAGCAAGCACAGCCACGTGATCGGCAAGACCAACGTGCGCGGCATCGTCGAGGTGTGGCGTGACGCGAAGGCGGTGTTCAGCGCGCCGCTGCGCGAGCTGCACCAGACGTGGGACGAAGTGAGCTGGCGCGTTGCACGGCTGCGCGACAACCCGGCCTGCGCCGATGCCGAGCACGAGGCGGCCGGGCGCGCCGACGACCCGGGCCTGCACGTGCAAGTCACCGGCTCGCTGGCGCAGGAAACGCGCGTCCCGGCGCTCGTCGGCACGCGGCCGAAAGTCGCCGTGCTGCGCGAGCAGGGAGTCAACAGCCACGTCGAGCTGAGTTACGCGATGGACCAGGCCGGCTTTGACACCTATGACGTGCACATGACCGACCTGCAGGCCGGCCGTGCCCGGCTCGACGCCTTCCAGGGCTTCGTCGCCTGCGGCGGCTTCAGCTACGGCGACACGCTGGGCGCGGGCGAAGGCTGGGCCCGCTCGATCCTCTTCAATTTGCTGCTCGCCGACCAGTTCGCGAGTTTCTTCGCGCGGCCCGACGTCTTTGCGCTCGGCATCTGCAACGGCTGCCAGATGCTGGCAGCGCTGGCCGGCATCATCCCTGGCGCCGAGGCATGGCCGCGCTTCACGCGCAACAAGAGCGAGCAGTTCGAGGCGCGCCTCAGCCTCGTCGAGGTGCTGCCCACAGCCTCGATCTTCTTCAGCGGCCTAGCCGGCAGCCGCATGCCGATCGCGGTGGCGCACGGCGAGGGCTATGCCGACTTTTCGCAGCGCGGCGATTCGGCCACGGTGCACGCGGCGCTGCGCTTCGTCGACCACCACGACATGCCCACCGAGGCGTACCCGGCCAATCCCAACGGCAGCCCCGGCGGCCTGACCGCCGTGACCACCGCCGACGGCCGCTACACCGCGTTGATGCCGCACCCGGAGCGGGTGTTCCGGAATGTGCAGATGAGCTGGACGTCGGGGGAGCGGAGCGAGCGGAGTCCGTGGATGCGGATGTTCGAGAACGCGAGGCAGCAACTGCGATAGGGCTGCCGCGGCGCGATCAAGCGCGTGCGGCCCTTGCCGATAAGCTCCGTAGGGCGCGCGGTGCGCACGGCGCGCCCTTTGGACCCGATGACCGTCATCATCCCGGCTGCCGGCAGCAGCCCGCAGTGGCTGTGCGCACTGACGTCAAACAGGAAACACTGGGCGGAATTCGTCGCTGGACAAATCAGCCCCGCATATCGTGCAGGAGGCGGGCGACGAGTTGAGCTCGAAGGATTCCCCGTTGGGGAATATCGGCAGCCTTTTTGGCGCCGATGTCGCTCGAATGGCCTCGGGCACGCTGCAGAGTGTGTGCGACTCGATGTTCGGCAGCGGGATTGTCGATTTCCGCTCCAATGCGCTGCTATCCATCGGCCGCGGTGGAAGCGAGAAGGTGCTCACCCGCGTCGAATACCGCGGCGGCGGTGGCCACATCGCCGTCCTGCCGTTGGACCCAGGAGCGTTTTGCGTGGCCGTCTTCGATTTCAAGCGTCACGATCGCCTTCTCGATCCGTTCGCGGCGCATGCTCCCAACGTCGGAGATTCCGCTTTGCTTCGGGCGGCCCGTTGGGTCCCTCCCCAACCACGGCTTGCATGGTGCTCACTGCATGCCGCGCGAGTGCACTATCGTTTCGCGTTGCGGCTGCAGAGGAGACCGAGATGCACGACGACCTGATGGACCGGCTGGCGATCCGCGAGCTGATCGAGAACTGGGCCATCTGGCGTGATGCCGGCGACTGGGAGCGCTTTCGTACCGTCTGGCACGACGACGGCGTGATGATGGCCACCTGGTTCCAGGGCCCCGCGGAAGAGTTCATCCGCGTCACCCGGGAGGGCTGGGCCCGCGGCGTGAGCATTCTTCATTTTCTGGGCGGCAGCTCCGTCGAGCTGCGCGGCGCACGCGCGATCGCGCAAACGAAGATGACGATTTCGCAACGCGGCGAGGTGCTGGGTGACCGCGGCAAGGTACTGTGCGACGTGGTGTGCACAGGCCGGTTCTACGACTTTCTCGAGAAACGCAACGATCGATGGGGCATGGTGCTTCGCCAACCCATCTACGAGAAGGATCGGGTCGACGCTGTCGATCCGGCGGCCACTCTCGAACTCGATCAGGCGGTTCTGGCGAAGTTTCCTGCCGGCTACCGACACCTGGCATACATCCAGACGCAGATCGGCTACACGGTGAAACGAGGTATGCCTCAGCTGCAGGGCCCCGAGGTCGAAGGCCTCTACGCACGCGGCCGCACCTGGCTGGCCGGGGACGACGCGTCGGTCGAGGCGGCAAAGGCCTAGTTATAATTCCCGGCTGCATATCGGTTCTTCGGTTTCCCGCGATACTGCGATCCACTCTTACCCGAGCTGACTGCAACGATGTACTTCCGCGGCCTCGGGACCGCCACGCCCCCATCGCGTTACACCAAAGCCGAATGCCTGGAAGCCTTCCAGCGCTCCGACTGGTACGCGAAGCTCGACACCCGCTCGCACCTCATCGCCCGCACGGTTCTGCAGCGCGACAACGGCATCGAGGCACGCCGTCTCGCGCTCGCTTCGCTCGACGAGGTATTCGCGATCGACCCCGATACGCTCGATCGGCGCTTCCTCGTCCATGCGCCGGCGCTCGCCGCCGAGGCAGCCACGCGCGCCCTCGAATCGGCCGGGCTCGATGCGACGGAGATCGGCGCCGTTGTCGTCAGCACCTGCACCGGCTATCTCTGCCCGGGTCTTTCGGGCTACGTGGTCGAGCGGCTGGGCCTGCGCGGCGACGTGCAGGCCTACGATCTCGTCGGCCAGGGCTGTGCGGCGGCGCTGCCCAACCTGCAGCTCGGGCGCTCGCTGCTCGCCTCGGGCGCGGTCGAACACGTGCTCTCGGTCTGTGTCGAGGTGAGCAGCGCCGCGATGTACCTCGACAACGACCCGGGCGTGCTGATCAGCGCCTGCCTGTTCGGCGACGGCGCCGGCGCGGTGGTGCTCTCGGGCACACCGCGCGATGGAGGCCGGCGCATCGAGTGGAAGGACGGCGGCTCGCTGATCGAGCCGGCGCAGCGCAAGGCCCTGATGTTCGAGCAGCGCCAGGGCATGCTGCGCAACATCCTCACGCGCGAGGTGCCGACGCTCGCGGCCGAGTACGCGCATCGCGTGCTCGAGACCGTGCTCGATCGCGCCCGCCTGAACAGCGGCGACATCGCCGCCTGGATCATGCATGCCGGCGGGCGCGACGTGCTGCTCGCGCTCGAGCGGCGCTTCGAGCTTGATGGCGAGGCGTTTCGCTACAGCGCGGCGATGCTGCGCGAGTACGGCAACCTCTCGAGCGCGTTCGTCTACTTCGTGCTCGAGGCCGCGCTCGACGACGAGGCGCCCGGCGGCTGGTGGTGGCTCTCGTCGTTCGGCGCCGGGTTCAGCTGCCACGGCGCCCTGCTGCGCGTCGAGTGAGCGGCGCCGGCCGGCGACATTCCGATGCCTGCATCGCTGCCACGCATCCTCGGGCCCGAGACGCTCGACCATCTCGCACCCGAGGACCCTGCCGCGCGTCGCTCGCGCCGCGATCTGCGCCGCGTCAACCGCGTCATGAGCGCGCGGGCGATCCTTGCGCGTGGGCTCGGCCGCGTCGCTCACGAGGATCGGCGCGCGCCGCTGCGAATCCTCGAGATCGGCTGCGGCGACGCCTTGTTGATGCTCGACGTCGCGCGTCGCGGCGCTGCCGCTTTCAACGGTGCGCAGCTGACCCTGCTCGACCGGCAGCCGCTGGTCGGCGCCGAGACGATCGCCGCTTACGCCGAGGCCGGCTGGCGCGCCGAAACGCTCGTGACCGACGTGCTGGTCTGGGCCGATGAAGCGGCCACGGCGGCACGATGGGACGTCGTCGTTGCCAATCTCTTCCTGCATCACTTCGAAGGCAGCGCGTTGGCGCGCCTGCTCGGCGGCTGCGAGCGCCGCGCCGATGCGCTCGTCGCCTGCGAGCCGAGGCGCAGCCGCTTCGCGCTCGTGGCAAGCCATCTCGTCGCCTTCCTCGGCGCCAACGCGGTAACGCGCGAAGACGCGGTGCTGAGCGTTCGCGCCGGCTTCGTCGGTCGCGAGCTGAGTGGCGCCTGGCCGGGCGCGGCGAGCGCATGGGAGCTCGACGAATACGACGACGGGCTCTTCACGCATTGTTTCTGCGCTTCGCGAAAGGGCGCAGAGCGATGAGCACGCGTTTCGATGCCGTCGTCGTCGGCGCCGGGCCGGCCGGGGCGAGCACGGCCATCCTCCTGGCGCGCGCCGGCTGGTCGGTCGCCCTCGTCGAGCGGCAGCGCTTCCCGCGGCGCAAGGTCTGCGGCGAGTGCATCGCCGCGAGCAACCTGCCGCTGCTCGACGCGCTCGGCATCGGCGAAGCGTTCTCTCGCCTGGCCGGCGCCGAGCTGCGTCGCGTCGCGCTGATGCGCGGGCGCGAGACGATCGTCGCATCGTTGCCGCCGGCCGAGGCGCCCGCGCATCGCTACGGCCGCGCGCTCGGCCGCGAGCATCTCGATGCCCTGCTCGCCGCGCAGGCCGAGGCCGCCGGCGCGACGCTCTTTCAGCCCTGGGCGCTGCAGGCGATCGAAGGCAGTGCAGGGCGCTTTCGTTTGCGCTTGCGGACTGCGGGCGCGCCTGGCGACGCCTGCGAGCTGGAAGCAGGCCTCATCGTCGCAGCGCACGGCTCGTGGGAACCGCTGTCTTCGCAACGCGCGGTCCTGCGGCGAGCACGGCGGTCCAGCGATCTCTTTGCCTTCAAGGCCAACTTCCGTTCCACGTCGATCCCGCAGGACCTGCTGCCCGTGCTCTCGTTTCGCGGCGGCTACGGCGGCATGGTCGTCGCCGACGAGGGCCTGGCGACGCTCGCCTGCTGCATTCGCGAAGACCGCCTGAAGCACGATCGCGAGGCGCGGCCCGGCGAGCGCGCCGGCGCTGTCGTCGAAGCGATCCTGCGTGGCGAATGTAGCGGCGTCGACGCCGCATTGGGCGGGGCGGTGCGCGAAGCGCCGTGGCTCGCGAGCGGGCCGATCCGCCCGGGCATTCGCCTCGGCGCGGGCGATGGCGTATTTCGCGTCGGCAACGCGGCCGGCGAAGCGCACCCGATCGTCGGCGAGGGCATCAGCATGGCCCTGCAATCGGCCTTCGTGCTCGCCTCGCTGCTCGGCACGCGACGCGCGGCGCTGGTCGAAGCGCGCGGCGCCGGGGAAGCGCAGCAGCGCGTCCTGGCCGCCTACGAAGCGCTCTGGCGAGTGCGGTTCGCCGCGCGCCTGCGCATCGCCGCGGCGTTCGCGCATGTCGCGATGCGTCCCCGGGCCGCACAGGCGCTGTGGCCGATCGTGCATCGCTGGCCCGGCGTGCTCACGCTCGGCGCACGCTGGAGCGGCAAGACGCGCTGCGCGCCCGAAGCGGCGCGCCTCGCGGCGGCGCGCGCTGCATCGGTGACGGCCTGAGCCGGCGGGGCATCGGGTATCGTCGCCGCGTGCCGCGCACGCCCATCGACATCCACACGCGCTTGCGATTCGATCGTCTCGATGCATTGCGCGGCTTGGCCATCGTCTGGATGGCTGCCTTCCATTTCTCGTACGACCTCAACTACTTCCTCTTCATCCACCAGGACTTCTATCGCAGCCCGGTGTGGACGCTGCAGCGCGCCTGCATCGTCACGCTCTTTCTGCTTTGCGCCGGTGCCGGCCAGGCGGTCGCTTCGGCCCAGCATCAGCCGCTGGCGCGATTCTGGAAGCGCTGGGCGCAGGTGGCGGGATGCGCGCTGATCGTGAGCATCGGATCGTCGTGGATGTTCCCGCGCAGCTTCATCAGCTTCGGCGTGTTGCACGGCATCGCCGTGATGCTCGTCGTCGTCCGCTTCACGGCCGGCTGGGGCGCATGGCGCTGGCCGCTCGGCCTTCTCGCGATCGCGCTTCCGCATCTCGTGCAGGACGCGTTCTTCGATTCGCGCTGGACGAACTGGGTCGGCCTCGTCACGCACCGGCCGTTCACCGAAGACTACGTGCCCGTACTGCCCTGGCTCGGCGTGATGTGGTGGGGCGCGGCGGCGACCGACCTGCTGCTGCGGCACCGACGCAGCTGGCTCTGCGGAACGATTGCGCACGTTTTTGCGCCGCTTGCACTCCTCGGGCGCTGGAGCCTCAGCTTCTACATGGTGCATCAGCCGGTGCTGATCGGCATCCTGGCGGCGATCGTGGCCTTGCGGCACCTGTGATCGGCGCGCGAATACGTAGTTCCCTCATGGCGCAAGAGGCGCCATTGCATAGACTGCGCAGTGGGCCCTTCGGCACCAGGGAGACAGGATGACCATGCGGCGCCGTGTGCGCAAGGATCACGTTGCAGCCATCTTGCTGGTCGCGATGGGCATCACCATTCTCGTGCTGGGGACGCGCTATCGCATGGGAACTCTGGTCCACATGGGTGCCGGCTACATTCCGGTCGTTCTCGGCATCCTCATGACGGCCGTCGGTCTGCTGATCGGCCTGCTTGCCAAGGCCCGTACGCCCGAAGAACAAGCGGAGCAGGCGCTGCCCGAGCCGCCCGACCTTCGCGGTGTCATCTGCATCCTCGCTGCCGTCGCCGCTTTCGTCGTGCTGGGCACGTACGGTGGCCTGGTTCCGGCGGCCTTCGCGTCGGTCTTCATTGCCGCGATGGGCGACCGGAAGAACACCTGGAAAAGCGCGGCGCTGCTCGGCGTCGTCATGGTGGTGTTCGGGGTCATCGTGTTTCACTACGGCCTGCGCGTGCAGCTGCCGCTTTTCACGTGGGGCAACTGAGCCCTGTGTCCGCCACTCGAAAGACTGAACCATGCACCAGAGCCTGATGGACCTGTGGTTCGGCTTCGGCATCGCGCTCGAGCCGCACAACCTGATGTGGTCGGTGTTCGGCGTGCTCATCGGCAACCTGATCGGCGTGCTGCCGGGCATGGGCGCCCTGACGACGATCTCGATGCTGCTGCCGCTCACCTACGTGATCCCGCCGGTTCCGGCGATCCTGATGCTCGCCGGCATCTTCTACGGTTCGCAGTACGGCGGCGCGATCGGTGCGATCCTGCTCAACCTGCCGAGCCACCCGCCGCACGCCGTCACCTGTCTCGACGGCTATCCGCTGACGAAGATGGGCAAAGGCGGAACGGCGCTCGGCATCACGATGATGTGCTCGTTCTTCGCCGCCTCGGTCGGCATCATCGTCATGATCTTCATGTCGCCGCTGCTGGTGCAGGTCGCCTTCAAATTCGGGCCGACCGAGATCTGCTCGATCATGCTGCTCGGGCTTCTCGCCGGCGCCACCATGTCGCGCGGCTCGCCGCTGAAGGGCGTGGCGATGACGGTCTTCGGCCTCTTCTGCGGCGTCGTGGGCACCGACGTCATCAGCGGCACGGCGCGCTACACGTTCGATCTGCCCGATCTTGCCGACGGCGTCGAGCTGGGCGCTCTCTTCATGGGCTTGTTCGGCATCGCCGACTTTCTGATGAGCGTCAACCGGACGAATGTCACGATCACCGACACGAAGATGAGCATGAAGGACATGCGCCCCTCGCGCGCCGAGATCAAGGAGGCGTTCTGGCCGATGGTGCGCGGCACGGCCGTGGGCACGATCTTCGGCGCGATGCCGGGCACCGGCCCGACGATCACCACCTTCATCGCCTACGCGATCGAGCGCAAGATCTCGAAGACGCCCGAGAAGTTCGGCCACGGCATGATCGCCGGCGTTGCCAGCCCGGAAGCCTCCTCGCATTCGAAGACGCAGGTCGATTTCATCCCGACCATGTCGCTCGGCATTCCGGGCGACGCCGTGATGGCGCTCATCCTGGGCGCGCTCATCATCAAGGGCATCCAGCCGGGGCCGCAGTTGATCACCGAGCACCCGGACATCTTCTGGGGCCTGATCGCCAGCTTCTGGATCGGCAACATCCTGCTCGTCGTCCTCAACGTGCCGATGATCGGCGTCTGGGTGCGCCTGCTTCGCGTGCCATACAAGTACCTGTTCCCGTCGGCGCTCTTCTTCATCGCGGTCGGCGTCTTCAGCACGAAGAGCAGCCTGTTCGACGTCGGCGAAGTGGCAGTCTTCGGCGTGCTCGGCGCCATCTTCCTCTGGCTCGACTTCCAGATCGCGCCGATCGCCCTCGGCTTCATTCTCGGTCCGATGCTCGAGGAAAACTTCCGTCGCGCCATGCTGCTCGCTCGCGGCGATATCACGGTCTTCCTGCAGCGGCCGATCAGCGCCTGGTTCATCGGTGCCTGCAGCCTCCTGATCCTCCTGCAGATCATCGCCTACGTGCGGCGGATCCGGCTCGCTCCACCACCCAAGCCCGGAACCGAGCTGATCGCCGAGTAGAGGCGCCACCGCGAGGCGCCAGGCGCTGCGCCCGGTGGTTGGCGGTTGGCGGCGCTGGTTACCATGCGCCATGTCGCAGGCGGTTCTCTTCGGCTTTCACGCGGTCGGCGTTCGCATCAGGATCGCGCCGCGTTCGGTGCTCGAACTGCATGTCGACGCGAGCCGGCGCGACTCGCGCATGCAGCACTTCGTCGCCCGGGCCGAAGAAGCCGGCGTCCGCCTGGTCGAGAGCGACGATCAGCGCCTGCAGAAGCTCTCGGGCTCGCATCGCCACCAGGGCGTCGTCGCACGCGTCGCGCTGCTGCCGCGCTCGAACTCGCTCGACGACACCCTCGACGCCGTCGCCGGGCCGCCGCTCGTCCTGGTTCTCGACGGCGTCACCGACCCGCACAACCTGGGCGCCTGTCTGCGCGTCGCCGATGGTGCCGGGGCCCATGCCGTCGTTGCACCGAAGGACCATGCGGTGGGCGTGAACGCGACGGTCGCCAAGGTGGCGAGCGGCGCCGCCGAGACCATGCCGTATTTCATGGTGACGAACCTCGCGCGCACTCTCAATGAACTGAAGGAGCGCGACATCCGCGTCATCGGCACCGCCGATGACGCGCCGCGCTCGATCTACGAGCTCGATCTCAGCGGGCCGCTGGCCCTCGTCTTCGGCGCCGAGGGCACGGGGATGCGGCAGCTGACCTCGCGCACCTGCGACGAGCTCGTGCATCTGCCGATGCGCGGCGCCGTCGAGAGCCTCAACGTCTCGGTGGCGAGCGGCGTCTGTCTTTATGAAGCGGCGCGCCAACGCGCGCAAAGGAACGCCTGATGCCAGTCATCGAACTCCGCCATCCCCTGGTCCGGCACAAGATTGGCCTCTTGCGCAACGCCGAGCTTTCGACCAAGAGCTTTCGCGAAATCACGTCGGAGCTCGGCCGCCTGCTCGCCTATGAGGCGACGGCCGATTTCCCGCTCGAGCCCGTCACCGTCGTCGGCTGGGCCGGGCCGGTCGTCGTCGAGCGCATCAGCGGCAAGAAGGTGACGCTGGTGCCGATCCTGCGCGCCGGCCTCGGCATGCTCGACGGCGTGCTCGATGCGATCCCCAACGCGAAGGTGAGCGTCGTCGGCATCGCGCGCAATCACGTAACGCTGCTGCCCGAGCCCTATGTCGACCGCCTTGCCGGCGATCTCGACGCGCGCACGGCCATCGTTCTCGATCCGATGCTCGCCACCGGCGGCTCGATGAACTCCGCCGTCGCGCTGCTCAAGGCGCGCGGCTGCACCGACATCCGCGCCCTGGTTCTCGTCGCCGCGCCGGAAGGCATCGCCGCGCTCGGCGCCGCGCATCCCGACGTGCGCTGCTGGGCTGCCGCGGTCGATAGCCATCTCAACGAGAACGGCTACATCATTCCGGGCCTCGGCGACGCCGGCGATCGCATCTTCGGCACGCGCTGAGCGTCCTAGACCCAGCCGAGGCCGCCGACGACGGCGCCGAAGGCGACGAGCCACATCGGGCTGAGGCGCGTCCGCAGCATGACAACGGTGCAGAACGCGACGAGGGCGATCGCGCCGAGGCGATGCGTGCCGGCGATGACGTACGGCTGGGCGAGCACCCAGCCGGTCGCCAGGAGAAGGCCGATCGTCAGCGGCGTGAGGCCGGTCGTGAAGGCGCGGATGCCGCGCGTCTCGCGGCGCCGGGCACCCCAGCGGTTGGCGAACAGGGTGAGCACCGTCGAGGGCATCAACGTGCCGCTGGTCGTCGCCAGCGCGCCGAGCGGCCCGGCGACGTTCCAGCCGATGACGGCGACGAACAGCACGTTCGGCCCGGGCGCCGACTGGGCAATGGCGATGGAGGCGCTGAACTGCACGTTGCTGAGCCAGTGGTGCTCGTCGACGACGAATCGGTGCATGTCGGGCGTCGTGGTGATCGCGCCGCCGACGGCGAGCAGGCTGAGAAGGAGGAAGTGGCCGAACAGGGCGAGCAGCTCGTTGGCGCTGAGCGCGGGATGAAGGAGCGCGGTCATCGCCAGCGCACCCAGGCCATGGCGACAGAGACCGATCCAAGTCCCGCGATGACCCAGATCAGCGGCCAGCGCAACCAGGCGATGGCGACGAAGGTCAGCGCCGCGAAGGCGGCGGCCAGAGGCGGCCCGAGGCGGTTCGTGCCCAGCGTCGCGATCAGCTTGATGGCCGTGGCGATGATGAGGCCGGCGGCGACCGCGCCCATGCCGCGAAGGGCACCCGAGACCACCATGAATCGCGACAGCTCGGCGTAGGCGGCGGTCAGCATCAGGACGATGAGGAGCGGTATGGCCAGCATGCCGGCGAGGGCGGAAAAGGCGCCGCGCAGTCCGAAGTAACGGTCGCCCAGCATGAGGGCGAGGTTGACGACGTTCGGACCCGGCAGCACCTGCGCGAGCGCCAGCATCTCGACGAACTCGTCGCGCCTGAGCCAGCGTTTGCGTTCGACGAGTTCGCGCTGGGCCACGGCGAGAACGCCGCCGAAACCCTGCAGAGCCATGCGGTTGAAGGCGAAGAAGAGTTCGGCCTTCGATCGGGGCCGTTCTGATGGAGGATCGTTCGCGTCGTCGGTCATGGCCTTGCGGCGTGAATGGCCCCCCGCTCACGGCAACAGCAACGATCAGTCAGGCGAGGCCGGCCTCGCTCAGCACGCCGTAGCTGCGATGCGCGATCAGCCAGCCGCCACTCGACGTGCCGGCCGCCTGCCTGAGATAGATCGCCGAGGTGTTGAGGGCGAGCAGGGCCGGAGCCAGGGCGGGCGCGGCGGCACTGAGCCCCGCCTGCTGCGCCGAGTTGGCGGAAAAGCAGCCGAGCCCCCAGGGCACGAGGGCGAGCGCGATGCCGACGCTACCCGCAGCGAACGGCCAGGCGAGGAAGGAAACCGCCATCAGGACCGACCATGGCCGTCGCGGCGACCGGCGCGTCGGCGCGGTCGATGAGGCGGCCGAGCACGACGCTGCCGATGAGGCCGAAGACGCCGAACCAGGCGAGCAGCAGGGTCGATTCGTTCGCCGATGCGTGCAGCACGTCTTGCCGAACATGAGTGCCCAGCGAGCCTGCGCGCTGCGGCGCACCGGCGCCGGCCTCGCCGCAACGCTCGCCACCGTCATCGATGAACCTTGAGCGCGTCCGGGTTGACGATGTGTGTCGGGTTGCCGTTGATGAAGTCGACAACGTTGGCGAATGCCGCCTCGAAGTAGAGCTCGTAGCTGTCCTGCTCGACATAGCCGATGTGCGGCGTGCACACGGCGTTCTCGAGGCGCAGCAGCAGATGGCCCTGCAGGATCGGCTCGCTCTCGAACACGTCGACGGCGGCCATGCCCGGCCGGCCGCGGTTCAGGGCTGAAACGAGCGCGCCCTCTTCGATCAGCTCGGCGCGCGAGGTGTTGACGAGGAGCGCCGTCGGCTTCATGCGCGAGAGCGCGTCGAGCTTGACGACGCCGCGCGTCGCATCGTTCAGGCGCAGGTGCAGCGAGAGCACGTCGGCGGCCTCGAAGAAGGCGTCGCGGCTCGCTGCCGCGGCGTAGCCGGCGGCGCTGGCGCGCTCCCGGGAGCCTTCGCTGCCCCACACCACGACCGTCATGCCGAAGGCGCGTCCGTAGCCGGCGATGAGCCGGCCGATCTTGCCGAAGCCCCAGATGCCGAGCGTCTTGCCCTTGAGGACCATGCCGATGCCGAAGTTCGGCGGCATCGACGCTGCCTTCAGGCCCGACTGCTGCCAGGCGCCATGCTTGAGGTTGCCGATGTACTGCGGCAGCCGGCGCATCGCCGCCATGATGAGCGCCCAGGTGAGTTCGGCCGGAGCGACCGGCGAGCCGACGCCTTCGGCCACGGCGATGCCCAGGCGCGTGCAGGTCTCGACGTCGATGTGCGGGCCGACCTTGCCGGTTTGCGAAATGAGCTTTAGCTTGGGCAGCTTTTCGAGAAGCTGCTTGGGAAAGTGCGTGCGCTCGCGGATCAGGACGAGGACTTCGGCATCGCGCAGCCGCACCGATAGCTGGCCGATGCCCTTGACGGTGTTGGTGAAGACCTTGGCGTTGAGCGGATCGAGGATTGCGGCGCACTTGAGTTTGCGCACCGCATCCTGATAGTCGTCGAGGATGATGATGTTCACGGGCCGCCGGGGATCGACAAGGCACGCCTGTTCGTGCCTGCTGCCGATTGTGCACGGCGCCGGGCCGCGGCGTAGCATCCCCGAATCAACTCACCAAGGAATCGCTATGTCGATCTCGATGCATTCAGCGAGTGTGCCCGTGTTCGTGCGCATGCTCGGCAACATGAGCGCCTGGCTCGACAAGGCCGAAGCGCACGCCAAGGAAAAGAAGTTCGAGCCGGCCGTCTACCTCGGCGCGCGCCTCGCCCCCGACATGCTGCCGTTCACCAAGCAGATCCAGATCGCCTGCGACGCGGCGAAGTTCTGCGTCGCGCGCCTGACTGGCGTCGACTCGCCGAAGTTCGAGGACAACGAGGCCAGCCTCGCCGAGTTGCGCGAGCGGATTCGCAAGACCATCGATTACGTGCGCTCGGTGCCTGCCGACGCGATCGACGGCAGCGACGCGAAGGACATCGTGGTGCCGCGCCGCGACGGCTCGATCACGATGAAGGGCGAGGTCTACCTCAAGCAATTCGTCCTGCCGAACTTCTTCTTCCACGTCACGACGGTGTATGCGCTGTTGCGCCATAACGGCGTCGATCTCGGCAAGAGCGATTACCTCGGCAGCCTGACGGCCGCCAGCTGAATCAAGGCTCAGGCGCCGCCGAGCGGTGTGAACGCCGATCGGCTGCCGTGCGCGCGAAGTGCCGGTTGAGCAGCGTGAGGCGGCGCGCGGCTTCGGCCTGATCGTGCCGGCAGGCGACGAGGCTGAACACCTCTTCGCGAAAATGCCAGAGCTCGTGCAGCGAGCGTGTCACGGCGATGCGCGACTGCGCATCGAGCGATGCACGGTTGCGGACGTCATGAAGCGCGTCGGCGAAGTCGAGCCGTGCTGCCGCCAGCGTATCGCCCGACGACGGGGTTCGCCTGAGCTGCGGCGCCCAGCGCAGGCCCCGTGGCCGCGCCAGGGGTGGGCAGCTCTCGACGCGGCGCACCGTGCTCTCCGCTGCCGACGAGGGCAGGAACGAGCTGAGGATGACGCGCAACGGTGACAGGGGCATGGCGGCAATGCGGCCTCGGCAGGAGCTGCCGATGGCCCATTGTTCTAGCCGGCCGGTGTGACGATGCCGCGAAAAGCGCGGCTCTGACCAGCCAGTTTGCAGATCGTGCGGCGCGTCAGAGCGTGCCGAAAGTCGCCTTGCGCTCGGAGGTGTACTTCCACCACGGCGCCGCCGGCGCGCCGCGCATGAAATCAGTCGCGGCCATGAAGGTGTCAAGAACGCAGGGGTCGTGGCGCTGCCCCGTCTTCTCGCAAAGCGTTCGATAGAGGACGAAGGCGTCCTTGCCGCGCAGGTCCGATGGATGTTCGATGCCGATCAGGCGCAGATCGGCGGCCAGGGCGGGCCCGATGTTGGGCAGCTGCTCGAGGTGCATGCATTCGGCGGCGCTCGGCGCCTTGGGCGACTTGATGACCATGGCCGGCTCCAGCGCGATCTCACATCAGCATGTTGTTGCGAATGAGGCCGACGGCGAGACCTTCGATCTCGAAGGCGTCTTCCGGGCCGACGACGATGGGCTTGAAATCGGGGTTCTCGGGCAGCAGCTCGATCGCGCCGCGGCTGCGCTTGAAGCGTTTGACCGTGACCTCGTCGCCGAGCCGGGCGACGATGATCTGGCCGTTCTTCGCCTCATGTACTTTCTGCACGGCGAGCAGATCGCCGTCCATGATGCCGGCGTTGCGCATGCTCATGCCGCGGACCTTGAGCAGGTAGTCGGGCCGACGCGCGAACATGCTCGCTTCCATGAGGAAGCTGCGGTCGATGTGCTCCTGGGCGAGGATCGGGCTGCCGGCGGCGACGCGGCCGACCAGCGGCAACGAAAGCTGCGCCAGGCTCGGCAAGGGCAGTGAGAACTGCTTGCCGCGCGCCTCGTTGAGCGCGCGCAGTGTGTCAGACTGCAAGCGGATGCCGCGCGACGTGCCGCCGATCAGCTCGATGACGCCCTTCCTCGCCAGCGCCTGCAGGTGCTCCTCGGCGGCGTTGGCCGATTTGAAGCCGAGCTCGTTGGCGATTTCGGCGCGCGTCGGCGGTGCTCCGGTGCGTTCGATCGCGCTTTGCACGAGATCGAGGATCTGCTGCTGGCGATCGGTGAGTTTGGGCGTCTCGTGCATGGGCACCTCCGGCTGACTGTGGGCCGTTGAACCTTGGCCGCTGAATATTTATCCAGCCCTGTATTTTCATCCAGTCTTGGAAAATATGCAAAGCAAGGCGCCGATCGTGGTTGTGCTCGGCACCGGCGGCACCATTGCCGGCATCGCCGCGACGCCGACCGATCATGTGGACTACAAGGCAGCGCAGCTCGGCGTCGCGTACCTCGTCGCGGCGCTTGCGGCGACGGCAGGCGTCGTCGTCGAGACCGAGCAGGTCGCGCAGTTCGACAGCAAGGACATGGACTTCGCAACCTGGCGAAGGCTCGCACAACGCCTGGAGCATTACGCGTCGCGTCCCGAGGTCGTCGGCATCGTCGTCACGCACGGCACCGATACGCTTGAGGAGACCGCGTATTTCCTGGCGCGCGTCGTTGCCGTCGCCAAGCCGGTCGTGTTGACCGGCGCGATGCGGCCGGCGACGTCGAGCGAAGCCGACGGCCCACGCAACCTCGCCGACGCCATCGCCGTCGCGACGCAGGGCGAAGCAGGCGTCGTCGTCGCTTTCGCCGGATGGGTCCATGCGGCGCGCGATGTGCGCAAGATCCATCCCTATCGGCTGGATGCCTTCGCATCGGGCGACGCCGGGCCGCTGGCGCGCATCGAGAAGGGGCGGATGCGGGCCCTTCGGGGATGGCCGACGCAAGACACCGTGGGCATCGGCGCCTTGCCGGCGGACGCCTCGGCGTGGCCGCGCGTCGAGATCGTGACGAGCACGGCGGGCGCCAACGGTCGCATCGTCAAGGTGCTCGCGGACGCCGGCGTCCAAGGCATCGTCGTGGCAGCGACGGGCAACGGCACCGTCCACGCCGCGCTCGAGCTGGCGCTGGTCGAGGCGATGCAGCGCGGCATCGCCGTGCTGCGCAGCACGCGCTGCCTCGAAGGCGGCATCGTCGGGGATGCCGCGGACGCGACGCCTTCTGCCGGGGACCTGACGCCGGTGCAGGCGCGAATCGAGCTGATGCTTCGCTTGCTGCCGCCCGGTGCCTGAGTGGGAACGTTCGTCGCTAGACGACGTCCAGCGTCACCTCGACGTTGCCGCGCGTCGCGTTCGAGTAGGGGCAGACCTGGTGGGCCGCATCGACGATCTTCTTCGCCGCGTCCTTGTCCATGCCTGGAATATGGACGTGAAGCGCGACCTGGATTCCGAAGCCCTGCGGGATCGGGCCGATGCCGACGTCGGCGGCGATCGAGGTGTCGGCCGGCAGCGCGACCTTCTGCATCAGTGCCACGTGCTTCATCGCGCCGATGAAGCAGGCCGAGTAGCCCGCTGCGAACAGCTGCTCGGGGTTGGTGCCGGTGGCGCCGTTGCCGCCGAGGCCCTTGGGCGTCGTGAGCTTGAGGTCGAGCACGCCGTCGTCCGATTTCGATGTGCCTTCGCGGCCGCCGGTCGAAGTGGCGTGCGCGGTGTACAGAACTTTTTCGAGTTTCATCGCAGCTCCATGAAGCAGGGGTTCAGCTCACCGATTCTGCTATCTCGTCGATTTGCGTGCTGAGCTCGAGCCAGCGCGCCTCCAGCGTGTCGATCTGCGCGCCGATCGCCTTCAGGCGCCGCCCGCTATCGGCAAGCTGTGCCGGCTCGAGGCCGGGCGCAGCGAGCGCCGCTTCGAGCCCGTCGCGCTCGGCGAACAGGACGCCGAGCTTGTTGTCGATGCGGTTGATCTCCTGACGCAGTGGCTTGGCGGCATCGGCCCGCTGCTGGCGTGCATGCGCTGCTGCCTTGCGCTCCCCGCGTGCGTTGGCCGGGCTCGCGTCGGATCGCGCCGCCGCGGCTTCGGGCCGCGCCGCGCGCGCCGCCATCTTCGCCTGTTCGAGCAGCCAGCGCTGGTAGTCGTCGAGGTCGCCGTCGAAGGGCTTCAGAGCGCCGCCGGCGACGAGCCAGAACTCGTCGCACACCTCGCGCAGCAAGGCGCGATCGTGGCTGACGAGCATCACCGTGCCTTCGAACTCGTTGAGCGCCATGCTCAGCGCTTCGCGCGTCGTCAGATCGAGGTGGTTGGTCGGCTCGTCGAGAAGCAGAAGGTTGGGCCGTTGCCAGACCAGCATCGCGAGAACGAGGCGTGCCTTCTCGCCGCCCGAGAGCGTGCCGACCGGCTGCGCCACCATCTCGCCGGTGAAGCGGAAGGAGCCGAGGAAGTCGCGCAGCTCCTGCTCGCGCGCCGGCGGCCCGACGTCGCGGGCGAGACGAACGAGGTGCATCAGGGGGCCGTCTCCCGGCGAGAGCACGTCGAGCTCCTGCTGCGCGAAATAGCCGATCTTCAGCCCCTTGCCTTCGACGATCTCGCCGGCGAGAGGCGCCAGCTCGCCGGCGATGGTCTTTACCAGCGTCGACTTGCCCTGGCCGTTGGCGCCGAGGATGCCGATGCGCTGGCCGGCGAGAACCGAACGCTCGATGCCCTCGACGATTCGCCTTTCTTGTCCGCTTTCGCTTCGGTACCCGCAAGCGACAGCGGCGAACGCGAGCATCGGGTTGGGCAGGCTCAGCGGCTCGCGGAACTCGAACTGGAAGTCGGCGCTCGTGAGCACTGGCGCGAGCTTTTCCATGCGCGCCAGCGCTTTGACGCGGCTCTGCGCCTGCTTGGCCTTGCTCGCCTTGGCCTTGAAGCGATCGATGAACTTCTGCAGGTGCGCCATGCGCTCGCGCTGCTTCTCGAAGTTCGCGCTGGCCTGCGCCAGGCGGATCGCGCGCATCTCCTCGAAGGCCGTGTAGTTGCCGGTATAGCGCGTCAGGCGCGCCTCGTCGAGATGCAGCGTGACTCCGGTGACGGCGTCAAGAAACTCGCGATCGTGGCTGATGACGATCATCGTTCCGGTGAAGCGTTGCAGCCAGGCTTCGAGCCAGACCAGGGCATCGAGGTCGAGGTGGTTGGTCGGCTCGTCGAGCAGCATCAGGTCGGCCGGGCACATGAGGGCGCGCGCGAGCTGCAGGCGCATCCGCCAGCCGCCGGAAAAGCTCGTCACCGGCGCGTCGAGCTCGCCGCTCTTGAAGCCGAGGCCGAGCAGCATGGCCTGTGCGCGTGGCCGCGCGTCGAAGCCGCCAGCGTCGCTGATCTCGTGATGCGCGTCGGCCATCGCGTGGCCGTCGCCACTCGCTTCGGCCCGGGCGAGCGCGGCGTTCGCTTCGGCGAGGCGCGTGTCGCCGGCGAGGACGAAGTCGGTCGCGCCTTCGTCGGTCTCCGGCATCTCCTGCGCGACTTCGGCGAGGCGCCAACGCGGCGGCAAGGAGAGATCGCCGGCGTCGGCCGAGAGACGCCCGGCCAGGAGCGAGAAGAGCGACGATTTGCCGGCGCCGTTGCGGCCGACGAGGCCGACCTTTTCACCCGCGTTGATGGTGACGCTGGTGCGATCGAGGACGAGCTTGGTGCCGCGGCGAAGCGAGAGTTGGCTGAAAACGAGCATGGGTTGATTTTCGCCCGGCGGCGCGAAGCTGCCGGTTCAGCGTGGCAAGCCTTGGGTGAGCCGCTTCAGCGGGCGAGCGCTTGCCGCTCCACGAGCACCACGCAATCGTTGCCGCCGCTCGTCTCGAGCCAGGCGCATTCGAGGCGCGGAAACACCGCCTCGAAGCGGCGGCGCTCATGGCCGACTTCGATGACGAGCACGGCGTCTTCGCTCATGTGCGCCGGCGCTTCAGCGACGATGCGCCGGATCAGGTCCATGCCGTCGGCCCCGCCGGCGAGCGCTAGCGCCGGCTCGGCGCGGTATTCGGCCGGCAGTACCGACATGCTCGCATCGGTGACGTAGGGCGGATTGCAGAGGATGAGGTCGTAGGTGCCCCGCAGGCTGGCGAAAAGGTCCGACTCGAGCACCGCGATGCGTTTCTCCATGCCGTGCCGCGCGACGTTGATGCGTGCCAGCTCGAGCGCGCCGGCGCTGATGTCGGACGCGTCGACTTCGATCTCGGGATACGCCATCGCCGCGATCACGGCGAGGCTGCCGTTGCCGGTGCAGAGGTCGAGAACGCGCCGGGTCCGGTCGGACAGCCACGCATCGAGCGTTGCCGATTCTTCGGCGTCGACGAGGAGCTCGGCGATGTAGGAGCGCGGCACGATGGAGCGCGCGTCGATCGTGAACGGCACGTTCTGCAACCACGCTTCGCCGGTGAGATAGGCGGCGGGCTGGCGGGTCTCGATGCGCCGGGAGACGAGCGCTTCGGCCTTCGCCAGGTCCTCGGCCGAAAGCTCGTGCCCGGCGCGGGCTTCGAGCGCGTCGAGCGGCAGGCCGAGCGCCCACGTGACGAGCCACGCCGCCTCGTCGAAGGCGTTGCCCGTGCCGTGGCCGAACGAGACGTCGGCGCGCTTCAGGCGCTCGCTTTGCGCCTGGACCAGTTCGACCAGCGTCATGGTGCCTCCGTGGCGCTGCGCGCCGTCCCGCCAGAAGGGAATTCGCCCTTCGGAGGGCCGTGCGGGCTCACGCGACGAGGCGCTCGAGCGTGCCCCGGTAGACGTCTTTCAGCGTCTCGAGGCTGGCCACTTCGATGCATTCGTCGATCTTGTGGATGCTCGCATTGACCGGGCCGAATTCGACGACCTCGGCACAGATGCGCTTGATGAAGCGGCCGTCCGACGTGCCGCCGGTCGTCGAGAGCTTGCAGGCGACGCCGGCGTGCTCGCGGATGGCCGCGGCGAGCGCATCGCTCAAGGCGCCGGTCGGCGTCAGGAAGGGCTCGCCGCCGAGCGTCCAGGCCAGGTCGTAGGCATCGACGTACTTCTTGACGATCGTCTCGAGCCGCGTCTCGAGCGCGGCCGGCGTCGATTCACTGCTGAAGCGGAAGTTGAAGTCGACCACGATCTCGCTTGGGATGACGTTGCCGGCGCCGGCTCCGGCGTGAATGTTCGACATCTGCCACGAGGTCGGCGGGAAGTGCGCGTTGCCGGGATCCCATTCGATGCCGACGAGCTCGGCGAGCAGCGGCGCCGCGAGATGGATCGGATTCCGGGCGAGGTGCGGATAGGCGATGTGACCCTGCACGCCGAAGATGCGCAGCTTGCCGCTGAGCGTGCCGCGGCGGCCGTTCTTGATCGTGTCGCCGAGCCGCTCGACCGAAGTCGGCTCGCCGACGACGCAGTAGTCGAGTCGCGTGCCGCGCTCCGTCAGCCAGTCGCAGACGCGCGCCGTGCCGTCGACCGAGGGCCCTTCCTCGTCGCTCGTGACGAGAAGGGCGATGCCGCCGCGATGCCCGCCATGCGCGGCGACGAACTCCTCGGTGGCGACGACCATCGCCGCGATCGAGCTCTTCATGTCGGCGGCGCCACGGCCATAGAGTTTGCCGTCGCGAATCGTCGGCGTGAATGGATTGCTCGTCCACGCCGCCAGCGGGCCGGTCGGGACGACGTCGGTGTGGCCGGCAAACGCAAGCAGCTTGCCGCCGCTGCCCGGGCGATGCGCCCACAGATTGCTGACGGGGGCCACCTCCGGTCCGAAGGGCAATGCGGTGCACTCGAAGCCGAGCCGCCGTAGCCGCTCGGCGACCAGCGTCTGGCAGCCTCCATCTTCGGGTGTGACCGAGCGCAGCGCGATCAGCTGCTCGGCGAGGCGAAGCGTCGCCGACACGAAGCTCAGAACCGGCGAAGGTTCGGTGACAGGCCCGTGACTTCTTCCGGCCGCACGTCGATCGTGATCTCGGTGAAGCTCGGCTGGTCGTCGTTGTCTTCCTTCTTGGGAACGATGCGCGACACCGGCGTCATGTCGTTCTGCAGGCGCCACATCAGGTTCGTCGGCGAATCGGCATAACTGAGGCCTTCGTCGCGCGTGATGATGTTCTGGTTGATCATGCGCCCCAGGTCCTGCTCGAAGGTCTGCGAGCCTTCGGCGAGGGATTTCTCCATCGCTTCCTTGACGCCGCTGAAATCGCCGCGCTCGATCAGCTCCTGGATGAGCTTGGTGTTCATCAGCACCTCGACCGCCGGCATGCGGCCGCCGGCGACGCTGCGCAGCAGGCGCTGCGAGACGATCGCGCGCAATCCGGCGGAGAGGTCGGCGAGCAAAGCGGGCCGGGCCTCGGGCGTGTAGAAGGAAAGAATGCGCCCGAGCGCGTGGTAGCTGTTGTTCGCGTGCAGGGTCGAAAGCACGAGATGGCCCGACAGTGCGTACGAGATCGCCGCCGTCATCGTCTCGCGGTCGCGGATCTCGCCGATCATGATCAGATCGGGCGCTTGGCGCAGTGCTGTCTTCAGGCCGATCTGCAGCGTCTGCGTGTCGCGCCCGACCTCGCGCTGATTGACGACCGATTTCTTGTTGTTGAAGAGGAACTCGATCGGATCCTCGATCGTCAGGATGTGCCCAGCCATCTGCTGGTTGCGCTGCTCGAGCATGCTGGCGAGCGTCGTGCTCTTGCCGGCGCCGGTCGCGCCGACCATCAGGATGAGGCCGCGTTTTTCGAGCACGAGCGTGCTGAGGATAGCCGGGACGTTGAGGCTTTCCAGCGTCGGGATCTCGAACGGGATGCAGCGAAAGACCGCGGCGATCGTGCCGCGCTGCTTGAAGCCAGAGAGGCGAAAACTGCCGACGCCGGACAGGCCGACGCCGACGTTCAGCTCGCCCGTGTCCTCGAGCTCCTCGAGCTGGCTGGGGGTCAGCAACTCGGCGAGCAACTGGCGCGGCTGCGTATGCGTCAGCGGCTGGTCGGAAAGCTGCAGCAGCTGGCCGTTGATCTTGATCAGGATCGGCGAATTCGCCGAGAGGTACACGTCGGACGCGCCCTTTTCGGACATCAGACGCAACACCCGCTCCATGTTCCCGCTACTCATACCGATTCCCTTTGCAGTTCAGCTTCGCAGCAGCTCATTGATGCTCGTCTTGGCGCGCGTCTGTGCGTCGACGCGCTTGACGATGACGGCGCAATAAAGGCTGTGGCTACCGTCGGCAGCGGGGAGGTTGCCGCTCACCACGACGGATCCGGCGGGGATGCGGCCGTAGCTCACCGTGCCGGTCGTGCGATCGTAGATCTTCGTGCTCTGGCTGATGTAGACGCCCATCGATACGACCGAGTTCTCCTCGACGATGACGCCCTCGACGATCTCGGAGCGGGCGCCGATGAAGCAGTTGTCCTCGATGATTGTCGGGTTCGCCTGCATCGGCTCGAGCACGCCGCCGATGCCGACTCCGCCGGACAGATGCACGCTCTTGCCGATCTGAGCGCACGAGCCGACGGTGACCCAGGTATCGATCATCGTGCCTTCATCGACATAGGCGCCGATGTTGACGTAGCTCGGCATCATGACGACGTTTCTTGCCAGGAACGATCCGCGCCGCGCCACGGCCGGCGGCACGACGCGAACGCCGCTCGCCCGCATCGCACTTTCGTCGGCACCGGAAAACTTCGTCGCCACCTTGTCGTAGAACGTGAGGTCGCCGGCGTGAGCGAGGTGGTTGTCGCTGAGGCGAAAGCTGAGCAGCACCGCCTTCTTCACCCACTGGTTGACGCTCCATTCGCCGATTCCCCGCCGCTCGGCGACGCGGATCTCGCCCGCGTCGAGCCCTGCAATCACTTCATCGACGGCGGCGCGGATCTCGGGGCTGTTCGTCGCGTCGAGCGAGGCACGGTTGTCCCAGGCGAGATCGATGATGCTTTGCAGCGAGAAGGTCATCGGGAAAGCGGGAAGTGCTTGGACGTGGGAGACGATTCGTTGAGCGGCCGCGGGTCACTCGTCAAGGTCAGCGACCAGGGCGAGGCGGACGCGACCGACACCTGAGGTTCGATCCTCGCATATCGCGCGCCAGCAGGTCACCGGGCAACAACGCCGCATTGTATTGAGCGAGCCGGCCGCGGGGCGAACAGCCCGTCGTCCGTGGCCGGCACTTTTGCCCATAAATGGAAACTGCTCGCCGTCGACCCCGTCCCCCATAGGCCGGCTTGACTGGGGTTGACGGGCTGCCCATCATTGCGCTGGTTTGTGTCGCCGCGTCACGCCGACGCGCCCACTCCGAGGAAGGTTCCACATGAATTTCGATACGCCCGCCCCTCTAACGATCGAGAGCTGGAACAGGCAAAAGGCCGCGCTGGCCAAAGACAAGAGCCTCGACGACAAGCTCTCGAAGAATGCCGCAAAGGTCGCCGAAGCGCTGAAGAGCCTGGACAAGGCGCATTCGGCCATGGACTTCTCGCTGCTCGATTCGAAAGGCGTCTCCACGGCGGCCGACGCCGAGGCGGCCCTCAAAAAGCTCGACGCGGCGACCAAGGGCGACCTCAAGAACCTGCGCGGCGCAGTGAAGCTCGCAGCGGCCGCTGCCGACGAGTTCGCCGCCGCCGCCGAGAAGATTCGCAAGTCGCTCCAGGGCTCCAGTGCGCCCGTGGCCGTCGCGGCCATGGGCGCCGCTGGCGCCGCGTCGAAGGCAGGTTCTGCGTTCGAGCAGAGTCTGGCCAGTGCAGCAGATTCGGCGCACGCGGAGCTCCAGGCCATCTTTGTCAAGGCCAAGAGCCAGAAACCATCGGGCGGCGGTGGCGCGGGCAAGCTCAACAAACAGCAGCTGCTTTTGAAGAGCCGCTTCATCACGGCGATGAAGCTCGCCAAGAACCCGCCGCCCAAGCTGAAGCTCGGATTCGCCATCGCCGTCGGCAAGACGATGGCTTTGTGCTTTGTCGCGAAGAACTGCGGAACAGCGCATGAGAAATTGCTGAAGGGCATGTTCGCGAAGGGCGATGTACCGCGGGTCTACCGCCCGAAGGACGGGCAGGTCATCTGGGAGCAGAAGAAGCTCACCTTCGTGACCGACGCGGCCGTGCCGCCGGGCGTCGTCAAGAAAGTGGCCTTGACGATGAAATCGGTGTTCAAGCTGCCCGTTGGCCTGCGCATCCGCACGACAGCCGGTCAGGCCGAGGAGGCGGAGGGCGAGGACATCCCCGACAGTGCGCTCGAGGTCGCCGACGATCCCAAGGCGAAGGCGGATGCCGGCAAGGAATTCGCCAGCCGGCTGAAGAACATGCAGGCCGACATCGCCAAAGGCCTGAAGGGACCTGCCGCTGCCGAGATCAAGGAGCGGATGGACAGCATCAAGACCAACAGCGCCAAGAAGGACTTCGAGGCAGTCGCCGAAGACCTGGAGGATCTCGAAGCGCTGCTCGACGACACGCCGGCGGCTCAGGACGACGGCGGCCCGGGCGAGGCCGTAGCCGCCGCGGGTGGCGGCCTCTCGGTCAAGCAGCTCGCGACGGCGCGCCTCGAATGGATTCAAACGCGTGACGTCGCCATCAGCGAAATCACGCGGCTGTGCAAGGCCGTTGCGGATTCCTACCGCGGCGAGACCGAGCAGCTGCCGAAGGTGCGCGAGGCGATCACGCGGCTCGACGGCCTCAAGGGCAAGCTGAAGACCGGCCTCGACAACGCTCTCGACAAGGCGCTGGCGGAGAACGATTCGACGCGCCGCGCTCAGCTCGCCAAGGCCGCGAAGGATTCGCTGAAGTCGATCCGCGACTTCATAGAAAAAGACGAGCTCATGAAGAGCCTCGACGGCAACGAGATCCTCGCCGACATGAACGTCGTCGCGCCGATGCAGGCGCGCCTGCGCGCCATCGAAGCTGCGCTCGGCTGACGCTGCTGCGGCGCCGCGCAGCGGGCGCTGGTAACCGGGTCGGCAAGGCGACGTCAATCTCGAACGCGGACGAGACATATGGGGAGGTTGCTCGAAAAGCTCGGCCTTACGCCGCCGAAGGCCCCGGTTGCGGCTGCACGCCAGATGCCCAAGGTCTCGGATGCCGAGCACCTGAAGGTGATGGGCGACGCGACGCGCTATGCCGCTGCCCTGAAGAAGGCGCAAGACGAGTGCGCGAGGCTCACCGAGCCGCAGGCGGCGAGCGACAAGGCCGGCATCGAAAAGAACGTGATCCAGGCGGCGCGGGCGCTTGCCCAGGCGGGGGACTACGCGGGCGCGAATCGCGCTGCTTGATTCAGTAGCGGGCCAGGTTGCGGCCGCGAAGGCGAAGATCCTCGCCCAGGAACGCGCTGGTCGCGATGCCGCCCGATCGGAACTCGAGGCGATCTTCAAGCAGATAGAGGCCATTGTCGCCACGATCGACGACAAGGCCCTCAACGCGCTTGTTGCAGGCGACGCTGCCAAGGCTCGCGCCGCCTTTGCGGCCACCGACAAGCTGGCCGACGCCAAGGCCGCGCAGAAAGCCTTCGTCGCTGCCAAGCCCGGTGCCGAGCACCTTCTCGAGAAGGCGCGCGCGGTGAAGGCGGTTGCCGAGTGGGTCAAGGGGTCGGTGACGCCACTCGTCAGCGCGGCTGAAGCGAACATCGAGAAGGTCAGCGCGGCCGGCGCCAAGGCGGCGCTGAAGAAGGCCTGCGCGGCGCTGAAAGCCGAGATCGACAAGCGCGCCGCTGCCATCGACCTCGGGGCGGCGCAGGCGACCGAATTCCCGAAGCTGCAGGCACTGGCGCAGCTCGCCGCCGACCTCGTCGAAGGCTCGGCCCGGCGCGACGATGAGCTCGCGCAGCTGCGCAAGGCCATCGAGGGTCTCGGCGCCGAGGCAACACCCGAAGTCAAGGAGGCGCTGGCCAAGCTGGCGAACGAAAAGCGGACGAGCTGGCCGGCCGGTACGACTGTCGAACAGGTCCGCGCATCGATGACAGCCTTCGATGCCAAGCTGAAGGCTCTCGATGAGGCGCTGAAGCCGCTCAAGGCGGCGTTCGACGCGCGTCTCGAGTACGAGCAGGCGCTGGCGTCGTTCAAAGGCGAGCTCGACCCCGCGATCGACCTGCGAGCCAACCAAACCGATGCACTGACGACGGCCGAGGTGAAGGCCTTCGATGCCGCGAAAAAGGTCGTCGACGACGCGGTAGCCGCGAAGCAGTGGGTTAGGGCAAAGGCCGGGATTGCCTCGCTGAAGGCGGCCGCACATGCGATCACGAAAACGGTACAGGAGCGCGATGCGTACTACGTACAGCACAACCTGATCTTCGCCGACTACCTCAAAGCCTGGAAGACAGTCGTCGGCCCTGGTGTTCCGGACGACATTGCCAACGCGTTCTGGGCTGCAGCCAACCCACTTCAAGACGCCGAGGCCGCCAAGGCATGGAAGATTGCGACGGCGGCCATTACGAAGGTGAAAGTGGCAAGCGCCGCGGTACTCGGGATCGTGACCGAAGGGCAGACGTACTACGCGGTGTATGACGCCGCCAAAACCGATATCGATAAAGGCCGCAAGGCGTTCTATGACAACGAAGCGATCGCCGACCGCCTCGCTGTTACGAAGGCGGACTTCAAGACCAGTGACTCGAACCGCGTCGATGCGGTTGCGGCAAAGGATTTGTGCGAAAGCGAAGGATGCCGTAGCGCCGCAGAAGGCAGCGTCGATTGCGCTTGTCGCAGCATTCGACCAGTTCAAGCGCGAGAAAGCACCCTTCGATACCGAGTTGGCCAAGCTCCACGACCTCGAGGCCGCACGCGAAGCCGCAGTGAAGGCGGCGAAGAAAGTGCGGGATGCGCAAGGCGTTGCCTTCACCGCGAGGTACACGACATTCAACGATGCAGTCAATGCCGGCACGTTCGACGCCGCGGCCGCCGCGATAGCTCCTTTGCAGGGCGCGATCGACGCGCTGTTGCAGGCGCAAACGAGCGACGATGCGAATCGACAGGAGTACGAGTCGGCGCTGGCAGCGCTCACGGACCTCGACGCGGCGCGGGCGCTGGCCGGCGCCGCGTCGCCTACGCTGGTGGTGGTGGCCGACGAATGGAAGCGCGCTGACAAGGCCGTGAGCACCGCCGCCGCGGCCGAAACCTGGGATGTCGCGAAGGCGGCCGTGGCCACGCTCAAGGCTGCGACGAAAAAGCTGCTCGGCGCCAAAGCGGATTTCAACAAGGCGGCGAGCCCAGCCGACGCAGATGCCTTTGCCAAGAAGCTGGCGGCGTTGAAGCCGCGCACCGACAAGGCATCGGAGCCCGTACAGCCGGCCTTCGCCGAAGCCCTGCAGAAGGCGGTGCGCGATCGTGTCGCCGCCATCGCAGGCTTCGTCGGCGCCAAGGACCTGGCGAGCGCCGAGGCATCGTTCGCCAGCCTGGCTTCCGATCTCGATGCGATGGAAAAGGCCAAGGCCGCATACGCCGCGCACCTCGAACGCTTCGTCGTGGCACGCGATGGCGAAGTCAAGAAGGCCCGGGCCCTGGCGCTGCAACCGGCTAAGCTCGGCAGCGTCCGCGACGCCGCGCTCGACAAGAGTCAGGCCGCGATCGTCGCCAACGCCGACAAGGGCAAGCTCGACGCTGCCGACGCGCGCGTCACGGCCTGGATCGCCGAGGCCAAGGCCTGGGCGGGCTCGAAGGCCGCGTACGACAGCCTGATGGCGGCGACACCCGACGAAACCAAGCTCAAGCAACTTGCCGACACGCCGGGCGGCGGTGCGGTCATGGATGCGCTGGTCGCCAGCCTGCCGCCGGAAACGTCGCAGCGCGTCCTCAGTACCGCCCTGAAAGCACGTTACGGCATCGCGGTGAAGAGCTTCGAGAAGAAGAACAAGGACACGGAGAATCTCGCCGGGCTCAATGCCGTCGACGCCACGTTGCCCGACAAATCGCTGCAGAAGATCTACGAGGTGCTCGGCAAGGTGCCGATCGACATGAAGGGCAAGGTCACCGACGTCATCGACTTCAAGGAAACCGCGAACGGCGCGATGTACGACAACAAGAAGAAGATCTATATGTACTGCGGCCGCCCCGACGATCCCAAGGCCCTCCAGCAGCAGTTCAGCGAGAAGGGCAAGATCGTTCCCGACGGCGAACAAGTGAGCGAAGACTGCAAGCCGGTCGATACCGCTGCGGTGCCGTACTTCGACTTCGCCTTGCTCCACGAAGCAGGTCACGCTGAGGACGACGCCGACACGTTCATGGCCACGCACCTCAACGATGCCAAGTATGGTGGCTGGCGCATCGACCGCACGCCCGACGCCGCGGCCAAGGCGGCCGCTGCGCATTTCAAGTTCAACGAGGCCTGGGTGAGGGCGACGCTGAGCGTGAAGAAGAGCGTGCCTCCGACGGTGACGCCGGCACCACCCGGCGGCACGAACCTCGCCGCCTGGAACAAGGCAAAGGAAGCGGTGCTCGAATGGTGCAAGCTCGTTCGCGTCGAGAACGACCTGTGGAACAAGGCCAGCCTCTCGAAGCAGCTCGCGATCGGCAACCGCGTTTACCAGGAAGCCTACGACGGCTACTGGGTGAGCTACGAGTACACGGCGCGCCAACAGGGCATCACGGGCTACCAGTTCCGCTCGCAGATGGAGTGGTTCGCCGAGCTCTACGCGGCCTATTTCAGCGACAAGCTGAAGAAGAGCCACCCCGCGATCGCTTGGCTGAAGAAGTACAAGACGCCCAAGGTGAAGTGAAGGAGAGACGCCCGTGTCGATATTCAACGAGATGACCGTGCGCTGCCCGGCGTGCGGCGACGAAAACGCGTTTCGCGCGGTTCGTAGCGTCAACGCCGACCGCCGCGCCGATTTCCGCGCTGCGATCCTCGACGAGTCGTTCCAGCGCACAACCTGCAGCGCTTGCGGAACGACGTTCCGGGTCGATCCCGACTTTGCTTACGTCAACGCCGATCGCGGCCAGTGGATCGCGGCGCTTCCTCTCGTCAAGCTCGCGGACTGGAAGGAAGAGGAAGGCGAAGCGAAGCGGGTCTTCGATCGCGTCTACGGCGCCGAGGCATCGCCCGCGGTGCAGGCCATCGGCAAGAAAGTTCGCCCGCGCGTCACGTTCGGCTGGGCTGGCCTGCGCGAGAAGCTCGTCATCGTCGCGCAGGGGCTCGACGACGTGACGATCGAGCTGTGCAAGGCGGCCGTCATCCGCGGCTCGGCGTCGTCGCCGATCGGCTCCGACACCGAGCTTCGCCTTCTCGCCGTGGATCCGGCCGACGCTTCGCTCGTCTTCGGCTGGCTGCAATCGACCGACGAAGCCGAAGGGCCGAAGGTGCGCCTGCCGCGCAACGTCTACGACGAGATCGGCAGCGACGAGAGCGGTGCCTGGGCGGATCTGCGTGCCGGCGTCGAGGCAGGGCTCTACGTCGACCTCAACCGGATGCTGCTTGCGGCGTAGCGTCCAGGCCGCCGAGCACGACCGCACGACCGGTCCAGCCGGGTGCACTGTGCTCGGCGACGACGTTCGTGTAGATGCCGCCACGCACGTTCCAACGGGCGCGGATGCGGGCAAAGCGCGGCTTCGTCGCGGCAACGATATCGTCAAGGATGGCGTTCGTGACCTTCTCGTGGAAGGCGCCGATCTCGCGGTAGCTCCAGAGGTAGAGCTTCAGGCTCTTCAGCTCGATGCAGAGCCTGTCGGCCACCATGTCGATCGTGAACTGCGCGAAATCCGGCTGGCCGGTGAGCGGGCAGGTGCAGGTGAATTCCGGAATCACGAACTCGATGACGTAGTCGCGCTCGGGGGCCGGGTTGGCAAAAACATCGAGGTGCTTTTGCGGCGCACTCGGCGGCACCTGGGACGCGCGTCGCATCGACACGGTGAGTTCGCGGCGAGAGGTCTTGGCCATGATCGGATGCTTTGGCGCAGGGGTTCGGAGCAGGGTCGCGATGCTATCATCCGAGCGCTCCCTGCCTGTGTTTCCTTGGCGTTTTCTGCCATTAAATCAATAACTTAGCAACGCTCGTGCCACCCGCTTCATGCGCCTCAATTCGATCAAGCTCTCGGGCTTCAAGTCCTTCGTCGAGCCGACCCAGTTCCAGCTTCCCGGCCAGCTCGTCGGCGTTGTCGGGCCGAACGGCTGCGGCAAGTCGAACATCATCGACGCCGTGCGCTGGGTGCTCGGCGAAAGCAAGGCGAGCGAGCTGCGCGGCGAGTCGATGCAGGACGTCATCTTCAATGGCTCGGGCCTGCGCAAGCCCGCCGGCCGTGCCAGCGTCGAGCTCGCTTTCGACAACGTCGACGGGCGCGCCGGCGGCCCATGGAGCCGCTTCGCAGAGATCGCCGTCAAGCGCGTCCTAACGCGCGACGGCACGAGCAGCTACTACATCAACAACCAGCCGGTGCGCCGCCGCGACGTGCAGGACGTGTTCCTCGGCACCGGCCTCGGGCCGCGCGCCTACGCGATCATCGGCCAGGGGACGATCTCTCGCATCATCGAAAGCAAGCCGGAGGAGTTGCGCTTCTTTCTCGAGGAAGCGGCGGGCGTGTCCAAGTACAAGGAGCGGCGGCGCGAGACGGAGAGCCGCCTGAAGGACACGCGCGAGAACCTGACGCGCGTCGAAGACATTCTCCGCGAACTGAACCAGAACCTCGAAAGGCTCGAGATGCAGGCCGAGGTCGCGGGTCGCTACCGTGCCTTGCAGCACGACAGCCAGACCAAGCAGCATCAGCTCTGGTTTCTCAAGCATCGCGACGCGGCGCGCGAAGAAGAGCGCGTTCGCCAGGGCGTCGTCGCGGCCGTCGCGGCTCTCGAGTCGAAGCTCGCCGAGCTGCGCCACGCCGAGGCCGAGCTCGAGGCGATTCGCCAGGCGCACTATGACGCCAACGACGCATTGCACGCGGCACAGGGCGAACTCGGCGAAGCCGCACTCGTGGTCAGCCGCATCGAAGAGCGGATCCGCTACGTCGCCGAAGGCCGCGAGCGGGTGGCGCGGCAGCGCGCCGATCTCGAAGGCCAGCGCAACGCCTGGCTGGCCCGCGAAGCCGAGGCGCGCGCTGAGCACGAGCGCGCGGGCGCCGACCTCGAGGCGGCCAAGGTCGCGAGCTTGGCGTTCGCCGGGCGCGTTTCGGATCAGGCGCAGGCGCTTGTGGCCGCCGAAGCCGCGCTGCGTACGGCACAGGCGGCGAGCGGGGCGCAGCGCGAGGTCGTAGCCGGCATCGCGCAGCAGATCCAGGTTGTCGCGGCGGAAACGCGCGGCGTCGAGGAGCGCCTGAGCCAGGCCGAGGCGCGCCGCGAACGTCTCCTCGGCGAAGAAAGAGATTTGGTTCCGGTCGATCCGGCGCATCTCGACGCCGCCCGTCAGCGCGCCGCCGAAGCCGATGCCGCCCACGCGGCGGCCGAAGCGCAGCTGACGCAGTGGCAGGAACGCTTGCCGGTTCTCGACGACGCGCGGCGTGTCATGCAGGCCGCGGCGAACGACGAGGCGCGGCGCCACGCCGATCTCGGCGCGCGCCTCGAGGCCCTGAAAGCGCTGCAGGAAAAGGTCCAGGTCGAAGACAAGCTCAAGCCCTGGCTTGCCAGGCACGGCCTCGAATCGCTGCAGGGCCTCTGGCGCCGCGTTCGCATCGANNGCCGGCTCGATACCGTGCGCGCCTTCGTCGCCGACGCGCCGCCGGCGCGGCTCGCGTTCTTCACCACCCCGCCGGCGCCGACGCTGCCGGCGCATCGCGCGCTGCCGCGCCTGGCCGAGCTCCTTCACCTCGGCGATTCGGGCCTTTCCGCGTTGCTCGGCGATTGGCTCGAGGGCGTCTACACGGCCAGCGATATCGACGCCGCACTCGCCGCCCGATCGAGCCTGACGCATGGCGAAGTGATCATGACGAAGGAAGGCCACGCGGTCAGCCAGTTCGCCGTCAGCTTCTACGCCCCGGATTCGCAGCAGGCGGGGCTCCTGGCGCGCGCCCAGGAGATCGAGAATCTCGAAAGGCAGACGCGCGCCCAGAGCATCCTGGTCGACGACGCGAAGAGCCGGCTGGTTCGCGCCGAAGCGCAAAGCAGTGACGCGGCGGAGCGACTCGCCGCCAGTCGTCGCGAAGCGGCGGCCGCGCAGTCGGCGGCGCACCAGCAGCAGGTGGAGCTGATGCGTCTGGCACAGTTTGTCGAGCAGACGACGCAGCGCCGCGAGCAACTCGGTGGCGAGCGCGCCGCTCTCGGCGCCGAGATCGACGATCTCGAAGCGCGCCGGGCCGCGGGGGAGACGCGATTCGAAGCGCTCGACGCCGAGCTTGCGGTCGCCCAGGAGCGCCATGCCGAGCTCGACGAAGCGGCGCATGCGGCTGAGCGCGCCGTCGCCGCGGCGCGCGACGAAGCGAGCTCACTCGATCGCCAGGCGCAGGAAGCCCAGTTCGAGCTGCGCTCTTTCGTCGCGCGGCGGGCGGAGCTCGAGCGATCGATCGCGACGGCCTTGCAGCAGCTCGAAGCCAATCGCGCCGCCGACGCGAAGCTGGCGGCCGAGGTCGAGCGTCTCACCGATACGCAGGCCGAAACCGAGCTGCAGGTGGCACTCGCAAAGAAGCTCGATCGCGAGTCCGCGCTCGGCGCAAAGCGCAGCGTCTATGACGATTTGTCGCAGCGATTGCGCCATGCCGACGAAGGCCGCCTCGGTCATGAGCATGCCTTGCAGCCGCTGCGCGACAAACTCGGCGTCCTGCAGCTCGAAGAGCAGGCGGCCAAGCTGGGCGGCGCCCAGTTTCTCGAGCAGCTCGACGCCGCGGGCGCAGATCGCGAGGCGGTCGGGCGCGGCATCGAGGCAGTCGGCGTCAGGCTTTCCGGCCTGCAAAGCCGCATCGATGCGCTCAACCGCGAGATCGAGTCGCTCGGCGCCGTCAATCTCGCCGCGCTCGATGAGCTGACGACGGCGCGCGAGCGCAAGGGCTTTCTCGATGCGCAGAGCGCCGACCTCCGCGAGGCGATGGCCACGCTCGAAGACGCGATCAAGAAGATCGACCTCGAGACGCGAGAGCTGCTCGGCACGACCTTCCAACAGGTCAACGAGCATTTCGGGCGCATGTTCCCGACGCTTTTCGGCGGCGGCACGGCCCGCCTCGTCATGACCGGCGACGAGATCCTCGACGCCGGCGTGCAGGTGATGGCGCAGCCGCCGGGCAAGAAGAACAGCTCGATCCACCTGCTCTCCGGCGGCGAGAAGGCGCTCGCCGCGATCGCACTCGTCTTCGCCATCTTTCAGCTCAACCCGGCGCCTTTCTGCCTGCTCGACGAGGTCGATGCGCCGCTCGACGACGCCAACACGGAGCGCTATGCCAAGCTCGTCACGGAGATGGCGAAGGTGACGCAGTTCCTCTTCATCAGCCACAACCGCATCGCCATGGAAATGGCCGAGCAGCTGATCGGCGTGACGATGCAGGAGCAGGGCGTCTCGCGAATCGTCACCGTCGACATGCCGGGCGCGGTGCGGCTCGCCGAAGCGGCCTGAAGCCAGGGGGCTTCATTGAGCACGTTGACGATCGCGCTGGCCTCGCTCGGCGGCGTTGTCCTCGCCGGCGTCGTCGCACATGGCGCCTGGCAGGCGCGCCGTGCCGGCCCGAAGCGCGCTTCCAAGGCGCGCGAAGAGCCGAGCGCAGATGCCGCGCGTGCCCGCGACGAGCCGGGACTCGACGATGGCGGCGATGGCCAGGCGCCAGCCGATGCGTCGACGCCGCCGTCGCGTCGCCTGTCGCGCCGCCTGCCACTGCAGCTCGACGCCTTGATCGACGCATTCGCTTCGCTGACGCTCGATGCGCCGGTCAGCGGCGAAGCGCTCGCGTCGCAGCTGTCGTCGAAACGGCATATCGGCAGCAAGCTTGTCCTTGTCGAAGGGTTGCACACCGAGGCGGCGCGCTGGGAAGCTCCGGTCGCCGGCGCGCGCTACGGGGAGCTGCAGGCCGGCATCCAGCTCGCGAGCCGTACCGGCCCGCTCAACGAGATCGAATATTCCGAGTTCGTGCAGCGCATGCAGGCGCTTGCCGATGCGCTCGGTGCTGCGGCCGACTTTCCCGACATGCTTGACGTCATGGCGCGCGCTCGTGAGCTCGACGCCTTTGCGAGCCAGCACGACGCGCAGCTCGCCGTTCACCTGCACCCGCGAGGCGCGGCGTGGAGCGTCGGCTACATCCAGCAGCACGCGCGCCGGCACGGCTTCGTCCCCGGTGTCGTCCCCGGTCGTCTCGTCTATCCGTCGAGCGAAGAAGGCGCGCCGCCGGTTCTGACCCTGACTTTCGATTCGCAGGCCGCGCTCGCCGACGAGCCCGATCGTGCCGCGGTGCGCGACGTTACCCTCGCCTTCGACGTGCCGCAGACCGATCCGGTGGCCGAGCCGTTCAAGGCCTGGCAGGCGGCGGCGCAGGCGCTCGCCGTCGGCATGGATGCGGCGATCGTCGACGACAACGGGCAGCCGCTGAGTGGCGAAGGCTTCGCGACCATTGGCGCCGAGCTGGGCCAGCTCTACGCCGCTCTCGAGGCGCATGATCTCGCCGCCGGCTCGGCGGCGGCAAGGCGGCTGTTCAGCTGATCGGGAGGCATGCGATGAACTTACAGCAGACGCTCGGTGTCGAGCTTCCGATCATCCAGGCGCCGATGGCCGGCGTGCAGGGCAGTGCGCTGGCGATTGCCGTGTGCAGCGCCGGCGGCGTCGGCTCGCTGCCGTGCGCCATGCTCGACGCCGCTGCGATGCGACACGAGCTCGCGGTCGTTCGCGCCGCCACCAACCGGCCTTTCAACGTCAACTTCTTCTGCCACCGAGTGCCGGTGCCCGACGCGGCGCGTGACGCCGCCTGGCGTCGCGCGCTCGCGCCTTATTACCGCGAGTTCGGGCTCGACATCGAAGGCGTGCCCAGCGGCCCGGGCCGCGTTCCGTTCGATGCCGCAGCGGCCGAGTTGCTCGAGAAGATCCGCCCGGCTGTCGTCAGCTTTCACTTCGGGCTGCCTGACGAGACACTCCTGGCGCGGGTACGTGGCATGGGTGCGAAGGTGCTCGCCAGCGCGACGACCCTCGACGCAGCGCTTTGGCTCGAGCGGCGCGGTGTCGACGCGATCATCGCCCAGGGTCTCGAGGCGGGCGGCCATCGAGGCCACTTCCTTTCCGACGACCTGACACGCCAGAGCGGTACATTCGCCTTGCTGCCGCAGATCGTGCACGGGGTGCACAAGCCCGTCATCGCCGCCGGCGGCATCGCCGACGCGGTCGGGGTGGCGGCAGCGCTTGCCCCGGGCGCGGCCATGGTCCAGGTCGGCACGGCCTACCTGCTCTGCCCGGAGGCGACGACGCGTCCGGCACATCGCGAAGCATTGGCGAGCGATGCGGCGCGGCACACGGCGTTGACCCGGCTTTTTTCCGGCAGGCCGGCGCGCGGTATTGTCAATCGCCTGATGCGCGAAGTCGCCGACGCGACGGCGCCCGCGTTTCCGCTCGCGACCGCCGTGGTCGGTCCGCTGCGCGCTGCTGCCGAGGCCCGCGGAAGCAGCGATTTTTCGCCGCTGTGGTCGGGCCAGAACGCCAGCGGCTGCAGAGCCTGTTCGGCAACGGAGTTGACGCGTGCCCTCGCGGGCCGCTGATCGTGCCGCGGCGGGGCCTTCCGGCGTCGCGCAGCGAGCCGGGCAATTGCGCGAGCAACTGAGGCACCATGCCCGCGCCTACTACACGCTCGACGCGCCCGAGATTCCCGATGCCGAGTACGACGCGCTGTTCCAGGAACTGCAGGCGATAGAGGCCGCGCATCCCGATCTCCTGACGCGCGATTCGCCGACACAGCGTGTCATCGGTGCCGTGCTCGAAGGCTTGCAGCCGGTGCGCCACGCCGTCCCCATGCTTTCGCTCGATACCGAAACCGACACGACAGCCGCCGGTGCCGAGAAGTTCGATGCCCGCATCCGCAAGGCGCTCGGCCTGGTCGAGACCGANNGCGACGCGCGGCGACGGCGAGACCGGCGAGGACGTGACGCACACGGTGCGCACGATCGCTTCCGTACCCAAGCGGCTGAAGGGTGTATCGGCACCGGCGCTCGAGGTGCGCGGCGAGGTCTTCATGCGCCGCGCCGATTTCGAGGCGCTCAACGAGCGGCAGCGAAAGCTCATCGAGAGCGGTGCGAAAGGCGAGAAGACCTTCGTCAATCCGCGCAACGCGGCGGCCGGCGTCGTGCGCCAGCTCGATGCCAGGAATGCCGCCAGGCGGCCGCTCAGCTTCTTCGCCTATGGCCTCGGCGAAGTGGTCGGCTGGAGCATTCCTCCGACGCAGACGGCGCTGCTCGACGCGTTCGACGCGATGGGCCTGCCCGCCAGCCCGATGCACGAGAAGGTCGAAGGCGCGGCCGGCCTCGTCGCCTTCCACGCCCGCGTCGCCGAGCGGCGCGACAGCCTGCCTTACGACATCGACGGCGTCGTCTACAAGGTCAACGACCGGGCGTTGCAGGAAAGGCTCGGTTTCAAGTCGCGCGAGCCTCGCTGGGCGGTGGCGCAGAAGTACCCGGCGCAGGAAAGGACGACGCGGCTCAACGCGATTGACATCCAGGTCGGCCGCACCGGCAAGCTCACCCCCGTCGCCAGGCTCGAGCCGGTCTTCGTCGGCGGCACGACCGTCTCGAACGCGACGCTGCACAACGAAGAGGAAATCCACCGCAAGGACGTTCGCATCGGCGACACGGTGATTGTGCGGCGCGCCGGCGACGTCATTCCCGAGGTCGTCGGCGTCGTGATCGAGCGGCGGCCGAAGGGCGTCGGGCCGCCCTTCGACCTGTTCGCCCAGCTCGGCGGCAAATGCCCCGTCTGCGGCAGCGCGATCGCGCGCGAGGAAGGCGAGGTGGACTGGCGCTGCAGCGGCGGTCTCTTCTGCGCGGCGCAGCGCAAGCACGCCATCCTCCATTTCGCGGGCCGCCGCGCCCTCGACATCGAAGGGCTCGGCGAGAAGATCGTCGACCAGCTCGTCGACGCCGGCATGCTCACGGCATTGCCCGACATCTATGCGTTGACCGGGGAAAGGCTCGAAGCGCTTNNCGACACTTCGGTGGGCTCGGGCGACTGATGAAGGCGAGCGTCCCGCAGCTGCTCGAAGTTGCCGACGTCGGGCCGATCGTCGCCGAAAGCGTGTACGGCTTCTTCAACGAGCCGCATAACCTCGAGGTCATCGATGGCCTGCTGAAGGCACGGATCGAATGGGCGGAGAGCGAAGGCGAAGCCGGCGCGGCGCCGAAGCCGCTCGCCGGCAAGACCTTCGTCCTCACCGGCACCTTGCCAACGCTGGCGCGCGAAGACGCGAAGGAGATGATCGAGTCGCAGGGCGGCAAGGTCGCGGGCTCGGTGTCGAAGAAGACCGACTACGTCGTCGCCGGCGCCGAAGCCGGCTCCAAGCTCGCGAAGGCCGAGGCGCTCGGCGTCGCGGTCATCGACGAGGCGAGGCTGCTGGCGTTGCTCGACGGCCGCTGAAGCCGCCTTCGCGCGCCGCGACGAAGGCGCAGAATTGCCGCGCCACGTTACGGGAGAGGTTTCCATGGCGGTTCAAGCTTCGACAGTCGCGGCGTACAAGATCGCGGTGACGCAGACCGACAAGATCGTCAAGGCCAACAAGGCGATCGA
>PLZH01000272.1:23734-32371 GCA_003152055.1 Burkholderiales bacterium | reverse complement strand
GGCACCGCAGAGCACAGCGCCGGTACTGAGCCCGGCGGCGGCACCGCCGCCCGTGCCGGCGGCCCAGCCGCCGGTGGCAGCGCCTCCGGTGCCGGCACCACCGGCCGCTTTCACCGACGCGGTGGCGCGCGCCGGCGAGCGGCTGCTGCAGGATGCGCAGACGGCTGTCGGCGGCAGCCCGCGCGAGCTCATCATCGATCCGCTCATCGACGCCAGCACCGGCCAGCAGACGACCGGTACGGTGCAGATGGGGCAGCAGCTGGCGGCGCTGATCAAGACGCGCGCGCCGCAATGGAGCGTCAAGCAGCTGTCGCGAGCCAGCCTCTCGAACCGGCCGCTGCTCCTGATCGGCACGCTGACGGCGATCAACACCAGGAACGTCGCGACCGAGAATGCCGACGCGTTCCGCGTCTGCCTCGTCCTCATCGATCTGCGCACCGGCAAGCTCATCGCCAAGCGCGTCGACCGCGCCACCGCGACGACGGTCGACGCCGAGCCGACGGCGTTCTTTCGCGACAGCCCGACCTGGGCGCTCGACAAGACCGCGGTGGCCTACATCAAGTCCTGCCAGGGCAGCTCGCCGGGTGACACGATCGATCCCGGTTACCTGCTTCGCCTGCCCGCGGCGGCAATCATCAACGAAGCGCAGATCGCCTTTGCCGACAACAAGCCGGCCGACGCCTATCGGCTCTTTCACGAAGTCGAGCCGATCGCCGATCCCGACGATCTGCGCGTCCTCAACGGCCTGTATCTCGCGAGCTGGCGCACGGGCAGGAAGAAGGAAGCTGCCGAAACCTTCGGCAAGATCGTCAGTGCCGGCTTCGACGCCAAGCGCCTGCCGATCAAGATATTCTTCAATCCGGGCGCGACGACGCTGCTGCGTTCCGGCGATCTGCAGGCGCAATACGCGGTCTGGTTGCGTGAGGTCGCCTTGCAGGCCGGCATTCGCGAGACCTGCATGAAAGTCGTCGGCCACACCAGCCGGACCGGCGACGCCGCCGCCAACGAGCGGCTGTCGCAAAAGCGTGCCGAGGTCATCAAGCAAAGCCTGCAGAAGCAGAACAAGAAGCTGGCGCCGCGCATCGCGGCTGACGGCGTTGGCTCGCGCGAGACCATCGTCGGCCTCGGTACCGACGATCTGCGCGATGCGCTCGATCGTCGCGTCGAGTTCCGCACCGTCGACTGCAACTGAGCTAGGCCGTGCGGCGCGCGCCGTTTCATCGGCCCGCGCCGCTGCGCTGCCTGCTCGCGGCGCTTGCCTTCGGCGTCGTGCTCGCCGGCTGCGCCTCCGGGCCGCGCCGGGGCGGCGACGGGCCCGGCGCCAATCCTCCGGCCAATCTCTCGAGCCTGCCCGACGCCGAGCCGCGGATCGAGCCGATCCGGCCCGGTGGCGCCAACAAGCCCTACCAGGCTCTCGGCCGCGACTACGTGCCGATGACGCGCGACGCCGCCTTCTCCGAGCGCGGCCTGGCCTCGTGGTATGGGCGCCAGTTCCACGGCCGGCGCACGGCGAGCGGCGAGCCCTACGACATGTACGCGATGACGGCGGCGCATCCGACCTTGCCGATCCCGAGCTATGCGCGCATCCGCAATCCGGCCAACGGCCGCGAGGTCGTCGTGCGCATCAACGACCGCGGCCCGTTCCATACCGGGCGCATCGTCGATCTCAGTTACGCCGCGGCCTCGCGCCTCGATCTGCTGCGCGGCGTCGCGCCAGTCGAGCTCGAGCGCATCACCTTCGATGAGATCCGCGCCGGCACGTGGCGGCGCGACGGCGGCGACGGGACGCGGCTCGCCACGGAACGCGCCAGCCGACCTCCGCTCGTCGAGGCCGCGCCTGTCGCTCCCGCCGCACTCGAACTGACCGCGGTCGCAGCGCTTCCCGCCGAGACACAGGAAACGACGGCGCGTGTCGACGCCGCCATCTCGGCCGCGGCACCGGCGCCGGTCGCTCAGGCGCCGCCGGCGGGCGGATTCTGGGTCCAGCTCGGCGCCTTTCGCGAGGCGAGCGGAGCGGAGAGCTTCCAGCGCCGCGTCGCCGTCGAGGTCGAGTGGCTGACGTCGATGCTCGCGACGTTTGGCGACGCGTCGTTCTATCGCGTTCAGGCCGGCCCGTATGCGAGTCGCGACGAAGCGCAGGCCGCGGCGGCGCGCATCCGCGCGGCGCTCGGCCTCGTGCCGATGATCGTCGAGCGGCGCTGAGCATCCTCCCTCGCCCGGGCGCCTTGCGGTTCGAAGCCCCGACGCGGATGATTCGTCGGCGCCGCACTCGAACATCCGGCTTCGAAGAACTCATAATCAGGCGTCACGCCGGGCGACCGCTTGGCCGCGTTGCGCGCGATGGTGCTGCACTACGGCAACGCCGAACGGCTGGCCCGCGAAAGCGATGCCGACAACCTGTTCTATCCGGCGAAGAACGGCATCAGCGCCGAGCTGCGCCTCGCCTTTCTCGAGCGCCGGGCTGCCGAGCTTGCCGTCGACCGTATCGAGGGCGTGCGCGAATCGCTGGCCCGCGCCGCGACCGAGCGGCCCGACTTCTGGTCCGTCGTCGGCCAGATAGAGTTGCGCGTGCTGACCGCGCTCGCCGCTCGGCAGTTGGCCGCAGCCGCACCCGCGCTCGTCGACGCATTCCGCAACCTGAAGGCGCGCGTCCCGGCGCCGGGGATGCGGGACTCGGTGCACTCGGAGGCGCGCTTCACGCTCGAGCCGTACCGAAGCATCGCCCCCTTCGCCGAGAAGAAGGCCGCGACGGCGTTGCTCGATGCCCTGCAGACGATGGTGACCGCGAGCTAGCTAGCTGAGTCTCGCGCTTCAGCGGCCGCCCGTGACTTCGACGATGGAACCGGTGGTGTAGCTCGACGCGTCGCAGAGCAGCCAGACGATGGCTTCGGCGACTTCTTCGGCCGAGCCGGCACGCTGCAGGGGAACGAGCGGCGCCGTCTGCCGTGCCCGATCGGGGGCACCGCCCGAGGCGTGGATGTCCGTTTCGATGATGCCGGGACGCACCGCGTTGACGCGAATGCCTTCGGCCGCCACTTCCCTGGCCAGGCCGATGGTGAAGGACTCGATCGCGCCCTTCGCCGCCGCGTAGTCGACGTATTGCCCCGAGCCGCCGAGCTTGGCTGCGGCCGACGAGACGTTGACGATGGCGCCGCCGCGATGGCCGTCGCCGCCCGTCGCCTTCGTCGTCATGCGCCGCACCGCTTCACGGGCGCAAAAGAAGCTGCCGAAGACGTTGATTGCGAACATGCGTTGCAGCCGCGCCGGGGTCATTGCGTCGACGCGTGCAGCGTGGTCGATGACGCCGGCGTTGTTGACGAGGCCGGCAAGCCGCGGCAGCTCGCCGTCGAGGCGTGCGAACATGGCGTTCACCTGCGCGTCGTCGGCGACGTCGGCGTGCACCGCGATCGCCCGGCCGCCACGAGCGCGGATCGTGGCGACAACGGCCTCGGCCGCCGCCGCATCGTTGGCGTAGTTCACGGCGACGGCCCAGCCCCGCGCCGCGCAGAGCAGGCTCGTCGCCGCACCGATGCCGCGGCCGCCGCCGGTGACGAGAACGCTGCCCGTCTGCATCGCCGCTTCATTCGTCGTCATCGTCGTGGCCTGCGGCGTCGTCGGCGCTTGCGCTCTTGTCCTTCGCCTGCTTGTCGAGAATGGCCTGCATCGGCGCCAGGCCGTCGACGAAGCGATCGACCGTCACCGGCTTGGCGACGCGAAGCGCCGGNNCGCATCAGGCGCTGCCGGCCCGGCTCGACGGCGAGAAGGTGGAAGTAGATCGCGGCGGCGATCGTCGCGAACACGGCGACGAAACTGAAGTCGGTGACCCATGGCCACGAGAACGAAAACGCGATGAGCGGCGGCACGGCGGTGAGCGCGAGCATGACGAGGCTGGCGACGACGAAGACGCGCACGTGCCAGCCAAAGTTGCTTTGCCGGGCAAAGAGCTTGGACAGCAGCGCCCAGAAGCCGCACCAGATCGCGCCGCCGCTCACCGCGGTGAGCACGGCGCCGCCGATGGCGCGGCTGAGGCCGTCAGGGTCGTTGTCGAGATAGGTGTTGAAGAGCACTGCGGTGATCACCGCCAGGGCGACGCCGAGCGTCGGCAGCCAGCGCCTCTCGACGGCGACCATCGGCGCCAGCATCTGCTCGGGCGCCAGCGTGTGCTCGGGCAGGCGCAGGCGCAGCGCCGTGCGGCCGATGTGCAGGTCGAGGTCGCCGCCGGCGTCGTCGAAGGTCTTCGCCTCGCCGCCGGCGATGCGCTCGCGGCCGACCGCGAGACCGTTTTTCGTCTCGCCGGCACGCACCGTGAGCGTCGCCTTCGCGTCGGCGCCCGGGCCGAGGCCGATCGTCGCGTGATGCGCGGCGACGTGCGGATCGGTGAGGACGACGTCGTTGTCGAGCGCGCGCCCGATCGTGGCCGGCCAGCGCTCGATGCGCCAGGCCTGCCGCACCATGCCGTCGCGGTCGACTGCCTCGAGCAGCGCGACGGCCGCGGGCGGCGGCTCGGCGGCGCCGGAGTCGCGCTCGGCCGCCTCTGCCACAACGTGGGCTACTTGGCCCATCGGTAGGCGTCGAGGTAGTGGCGGGCGAGGCGCTGCGCGTTGGCGAAGCTCACTCCTTGCGCATCCAAACGTCCCTGCACGCCGGCCTCGCTCTGATCGAGCGTAGCAACGAGCACCGACACATCATAGAGCTGCGGTAGCTTCTTGTACGCACGCATGCAGACGACGGCGCGCAGGACGAGGCCATCTCGGTCGACGAAGTCCTCATCGCAGCGCGGCTTGGTCTGGTATTGCGACGACAGGCGCGTGAAGCTCTCGTTGCGAAAACTCTGCGCATAGCGATCGGCGAAGCGCAGCGGCCCGAGTTTGGAGCCGTCGTAGCTTTCGTGGCGCAGGCCGATCGTGCCGGTCGTGAAGTCGCCGACGAAGACGCGCGTGTCCATGACGCAGTCGGAGCGCTCGAAGTCGAGGCCGCCGGTGCGCGAAGGCTCGCTCGTGCCCCAGCAGCGCATGAAGATGTCGGGCGGCACGGGCACGCGATAGTGTGGTTGCGTTGCGTCCTTCCAGCCTTGCTGGATGAAGCGCTCGGTGAGCGCGGCCTGGTGCTTCTGCAGCTGCGCATCGACGATCGCGTAGGCCGGGCCGCTCAGTGGCTTGGCATCCTTGCCGCTGGCGAGCAACGCCATCGCGAAAGCCGCCGGGACCAGGAAGCTCACCTGCTCACCGTCGACGCGGCGTGCCACGTTGATGCCGACGACATGGCCTTCCTCGTCGAGAGCCGGGCCGCCGCTCATGCCGGCCGAGAGGGCGCCGCCGAAGAAGATCTGCGGATAAAAGCTCCGTCGCACCAGCCCGTTGTAGGTGCCTTGCACGACCGCGAAGCCGACGTCGAGCGGATTGCCGAGCGAATAGATGCGCTCGCCCTGGGCCAGCGGCTCGGCATCGGAGCGAAAAGGCAGTGCGTCGAAGCTGCGGCCCGGCGCGTCGACCGCCTTGAGCAAGGCAAGGTCGTGGAGCACGTCGAGCTGCAGGATCTGCAGCGGCGCTTCGCGGCCGTCGGCCGTGACGTAGACAAGGTCATGCCGCTCCGGCTTCAGCGCCGCTTCGCTGACGACGTGGAAGTTCGTGATGATGAGGCCTTCCTTGGCCACGAAGAAGCCGGAGCCGACCGAGGTCTGGCTCGCCCGCCCCTTCAGCACCGTGCGGATCTGCACGAGCTGCGAGCGCGCCTGCTCGTAGACCTTGCGCGCGGAGAGCGACACCGGCGCCGCGGGCGCCGCTGCGGTTGCGGGCGTGGGTTCGGTCGCGGCTGGCGCCGATGCCGCGGCCGGCTTGGGCGCATCGGGCGGCTGCGCGGCCCAGACCGACGGCGCCATCGACGCGAGGGCACAGACCAACTGGAGGAGAGGCCGGCGGCAACTCATCCACGGGCATTCTACGAGGGCCTTGCAAGACCCAGGGCCGATCGCGGTCGGCGCAGGCAACTTCACCAACGATGACAAACGATGACAAAAGGCGCGACGCGACACCGCTGCTCACAGCTGAAGGCTTTCGGATCGCGTGGCGGAAACGGCGCCTTTCGATACTGGACAGAAGGCATGTGGCACCGCGCCCGGCCTGCCCACCTCTGTCAGGAGAACTCTCATGCCACGATCCGCTTCGCTTCCCAGGAGCGCTTCCGTGTTCGCCGTCTCGGTTCTCGGCGCCGCATGGCTGGCCGCCTGCGGCGGTGGCGGCTCCGGCGCCGCATCGAGCAGCGCCGATACGATCGACGACGCCATCGCCACTGCATACGCGCCCAACGCGACGCAGATCGGCAGCGACACGACGAGCGTCGCCGATGGCGCCGTGCTCGCCGCGCAGGCGATGATCTCTGCCGGCGCCGGCGCCGGCGCCTCGGCGAGCGACGAGCGGGTGACCGCGATGGCCGCCGGTGCGCAGCCGCTGGTCGCGTCGACGCGCTCATGCCCTGGCGGCGACACGGCGACCGTTTCGATCACCGGCGGCACGCCGCAGAGCGAAGTCAACGGCCAGCTTGATACCGGCGACGTCTACCAGGTGAGCTTTGCTGCCTGCACTGGCGCGGCCGGCGTCGCGCAGCTCGACGGCACGCTGGCGATGACGGTCGTGAGCGCGAGCGGCGACAGTGCCAACGGCGCCCTCGATCTCTCGATGACGGCGACGAATCTCTCGCTGACGCTGCCGCGCGGCGCCATGCTCAACGGCAGCGCCGAGCGGCAATACAGCGTCAGCACCGATGCCGACGGCACGGTGCATCTGTCGAGCCACTTCGTCTCGCCGAGCCTGACGCTTGCCACCCGCTACAACGCCCGCTCGAGCACCTTTACCCTGAGCGATGCCGACATCCTGCGCACCGCGACGCTGGTCGGCGGCGTGCTGCAGTCGAGCACGATCGTCGGCAGCCATACGCTGACTGCGACCTTGCCGAACGCCTCGTTCAGCGACTCGGTCGCAACCTCGGGCGGCGTCACCTACGCCGCCGACGGCACGCCGGCATCGGGCGCGTGGACGATCACCCTGCCGCAATCCATCGTCGTGGTCACGGTCGCCAACGGCGTTGCGACGATCACGATCGACCGCGGCAAGGACGGCACGATCGATGCAACCTTCACCTTGCCGGTGCCGCAACTCGCGGCCGCCGTGCGGCTCCGGGCAGATCAGGGTACGCGCCGCGGCGCGCATTCGCTACAGTCGCGCCCTGATCACGACGGAGACAGTCGATGCAACGCCGCAGCCTTCTTTCCGCCAGCGCGGCCGCGCTGGCCTTGCCCGCGATCGCCTGGAGCCAGGCGGTCGAAAAGCCCAAGCTCACGATCGCGGTGGGCGGCAAGAACCTCCTCTACTACCTGCCGCTCACGATCGCCGAGACGCAGGGCTACTTCAAGGCCGAAGGCCTCGACGTCACCATCGCCGATTTCGCTGGCGGCTCGCGGGCCCTGCAGGCGCTGATCGGCGGCAGCGCCGACGTCACCTCGGGGGCCTTCGAGCACACGATCAACATGCAGGTCAAGGGGCAGCGCTTGCGCGCCTTCGTGCTGCAGGGCCGGGCGCCGCAGATCGTGCTCGGCATCAATCCGAAGACGATGCCGAATTTCAAGTCGGTGGCCGACCTGAAGGGCAAGAAGCTCGGCGTCACCGCGCCGGGCTCGTCGACCCAGGTGCTCGCCAACTTCGTCCTCGCCAAGGCCGGGTTGAAGCCGGGCGACATCTCGATCATCGGCGTCGGCGCCGGCAACGGCGCGGTTGCGGCGATGCGGGCCGGGCAGATCGACGCGATATCGAACCTCGATCCGGTGATCACGCTGCTCGTGCGCTCGGGCGACCTGAAGATCATTTCCGATACGCGCGTCGTCGCCGAGGCCGACAGGATTTTCGGTGGGCCGATGCCGGCCGGCTGCCTCTACACGCAGCAGACCTTCATCGACAGATATCCGGCCACGACGCAGGCGCTCGCCAATGCCATCGTGCGCGCCGACAGGTGGATTCACAACGCCGGCCCGGGCGACATCATCAAGGCCGTGCCGGAGAACTATCTGCTCGGCGACCGCGCCGTCTACGTCGACGCCTTCCTGGCGGCCAAGGGTGCGCTGTCGCCCGACGGCATGATTCCCGAAGCCGGCGCCGAGACGGCGCGACGGGCGCTGGCCAGCATCGATCCCGAGATCGCCAACGCGAAGATCGATCTCGCCGCGATCTGGACCAACGACTTCACAAAGCGCGCCAACGCGAAGTACGCGAAGGGCTAGCGTGCCGGCGTGCAAGCGGAGGCCGGAACGAATGCGTTCACGCGCCCCATGAACGTCGCACCGGCGCTCGGGCTCGACGCGATTGCCTGCACGTTCGTCAGCAAAGACGACGCGCGCCAGCGCTACACCGCCGTCAGCGACGTGACGCTCGCCGTCGGCGCCGGCGAGTTCGTCTCGGTCGTCGGCCCGACCGGCTGCGGCAAGAGCACGCTCCTCAACGTCGCCGCCGGCCTGCTCGAGCCGAGCAGCGGCCGCGTCAAGGTGTTCGGCGAGGTGCTGTCTGGCATCAACGCCCGAGCCGGCTACATGTTCCAGTCGGAAAGCCTGATGCCCTGGCGCACCGCTCTCGGCAACGTCGCTGCCGGCCT
>PLZH01000272.1:0-23715 GCA_003152055.1 Burkholderiales bacterium | reverse complement strand
TCATGGACGAGCCGTTTTCCGCCCTCGACGTGCAGACGCGCCAGCTGATGGAAAACGAATTGCTCGGCCTCTGGGCCGAGAAGAAGAAGGCGGTGCTTTTCATCACCCACGATCTCGACGAGGCGATCGCGCTGAGCGACCGCGTCGTCTGTCTCTCCGCCGGCCCTGGCTCGCATCCGATCGGCGAGTTCGCGATCGACCTGCCGCGCCCGCGCGACGTCGCCGAGGTGCGCGCGACGCCGCGCTTTGTCGAGCTGCACCAGGCGATCTGGTCGGTGCTGCGCGAAGAGGTCCTCGCCGGCTATCGGCAGCAGCTCGCGGCATGAAACACCTCCGACTCTGGCAGCTCGGCCTTCTGGTCGCGATCTTCGTCGTCTGGTACCTGCTGACGACACCGGGCCTGCTGCCGAACTTCATGTTCGACAACGACCGCCAGGCGGCGTTCTTCTTCGGCCAGCCGCTCAAGGTCTTCGGCCGCGTCTGGGACTGGTTCTTCGTTCACGCCGACATCTACGAGCACCTCTGGGTCACGCTGGTCGAGACCGTGCTCGCGTTCTTCATCGGCACGGTCCTCGGCCTGGCCTGCGGCCTCTGGCTGGCGCTCAGCCCGCTCGCCGCCGCCATCACCGACCCGTACATCAAGGCGCTCAACAGCATGCCGCGCGTCATCCTGGCGCCGATCTTCGCCGTCTGGTTCGGCCTCGGCATCGCCAGCAAGGTCGCGCTCGGCGTGACGCTGGTCTTCTTCATCGTCTTCTTCAACGTCTACCAGGGCGTCAAGGAGGTGAGCCCGGTCGTGCTCGCCAATGCGCGCATGCTCGGCGCGTCGCGCAAGCAGCTGCTTCGCCATGTCTACCTGCCCAGCGCGACGAGCTGGGTCTTCAGCTCCTTGCACACGTCGGTCGGCCTGGCTTTCGTCGGCGCCGTGGTCGGCGAGTACCTCGGTTCTTCGCGCGGCGTCGGCTATCTGATCCTGCAGGCCGAAGGCTCGTTCGACATCGACACGGTGATGGCCGGCATCCTCGTCCTCACCGTCTTCGCGCTCGCGCTCGATGCCGCGGTCGGCCGCATCGAGAAGCGACTCATGCGCTGGCAGCCGGTGGCCGGCGAGACCGAAAAGATCTGACCACGGCGGTCGGACGGGTCCGACGCCGAATCGAGACGCACGCCGATGGCGGCATCGCGCTCGCGCAGGCACTCTCGCTTCGCCAGACTCTCGCGGAGGCCGCATGAATTCCAGCACCCGATTCGCCTTGACTCTCGTTGTGGCCCTGCTGTCGGCGGGCGTGGCCTTCGCCCAGGCCGACCCGGGCGCGCCGCCGCCGCCGCAGGTGCGTTCAGCCAACGGCATCGACTACGTCAATGGCGGTGCCGGCGAGGAAGCACGGGATGCGATCGCCCGGATGCAGCCGGGCTTCGGCCTGAAGCTCGTCTTCAGCAACGCGAGCGGCGAATATCTGGTCGCCGATCACGTCGCGGTCAAGGGCCGTGCGGGCGAGGTCTTCGACGTCGATGGCGCCGGGCCGATGCTTCTCGTCAAGCTCCCCCCGGGCGACTTCACGGTCATCGCGAGCTACGAGGGCAAGACCGAGCAGCGCGCCGTCAAGGTCGGTGCCGGCACGCGCACGCTGAACTGGCGCTTCGGTGGCGCCCGCCACTGAAACTACTTCGATGTCGGCATCGTGAACTCGGCGCCCTTGGGCGTGGAGGCCGGCCAGCGCTGCATCACCGACTTCTGGCGCGTGTAGAAGCGCACGCCTTCTTCGCCGTAGGCGTGCATGTCGCCGAACATGCTCGACTTCCAGCCGCCGAAGCCATGCCAGGCCATCGGCACCGGGATCGGTACGTTGATTCCGACCATGCCGACCTCGACGCGCCGCGCGAACTCGCGGGCGACGTTGCCGTCGCTCGTGAAGCAGGCCACGCCGTTGCCGAACTCGTGGGCGTTGATGAGCTTCAGCGCCGCTTCGAAATCGGCGACGCGAACGCAGGAGAGCACCGGGCCGAAGATCTCTTCGCGATAGATCTTCATCGACGGCGTGACGTGGTCGAAGAGCGTGCCGCCGGTGAAGAAGCCCTCTTCGTGGCCCTTGACGCGAAGGCCGCGGCCATCGGCGGCGAGCGTGGCGCCGTCGCCGAGGCCGGAGGCGATGTACGAATCGACGCGTGCCTTCGCTTCCTTCGTGACGAGCGGCCCCATCTCGGCGTCGAGCTCCATGCCGTTCTTGACGACGAGGCCGCGCGCGCGCGCGGCGACCAGCGGCACGATGCGATCGGCGATGTCGCCGACGAGCACGGCCACGGAGATCGCCATGCAGCGCTCGCCGGCCGAGCCGTAGGCCGCGCCGACGAGGGCGTCGACCGCCTGCTCGAGGTTGGCGTCGGGCATCACGACCATGTGGTTCTTGGCGCCGCCAAGCGCTTGCACGCGCTTGCCGTGCTTGGCCCCGGTCTCGTAGACGTGGCGGGCGATCGGCGTCGAGCCGACGAAGCTCACCGCCTTCACGTCGGGATGTGCGAGCAGGGCATCGACCGCGACCTTGTCGCCCTGCACGACGTTGAAGACGCCGTCGGGCAGGCCGGCCTGCCTGAGCAGCTCGGCCATGAAGACCGACGGTGATGGATCGCGCTCGCTCGGTTTGAGGATGAAGCAGTTGCCGCAGGCGATGGCGACGGGGAACATCCACATCGGCACCATGCACGGGAAATTGAACGGCGTGATGCCNNACGACGCCGAGCGGCTGGCGCATCGTCCAGTTGTCGATGCCGGTCGAGACCTGTTCCGTGTAGTCGCCCTTGAGCAGCTGCGGGATGCCGCAGGCGAACTCGACGACATCGATGCCGCGCGACACTTCGCCCTGCGCGTCGGTGAAGACCTTGCCGTGCTCGGACGTGATCATCGCCGCGAGCGTGTCGCGGTGCTGGTTGAGCAGGCCGAGAAAGGCATTGAGGATGCGGGCCCGGCGCAGCGGCGGCATCTCGGCCCAGGCCGGCCACGCGGCCTTCGCGGCGGCGACGGCGGCGTCGACTTCGGCGCCGCAAGCGAGGGCGACGTGACGTGCCACGGCACCGGTGGCCGGGTTGTAGACGGCCTGGCGCCGTCCGCTCGAACCGGCGACGGGACGGCCGTTGATGACGTGGCAGATCTCGGCGGCGCTGGCGAAAGCTTCGGTGGCTCCCATGATCGATCTCTCCTGGTTCGTCAAGGCTCGATGCCGCCGTACGCGTCGAATCGAGCGGGTGTCAGGCGGCTGCAACGCCGGCCTGCGCGTTCATTCGACCAGTATCCGCCAATCGGCCGATCCGGCGCACGGTGCAGCATTGGCGACAGCCGGCGCCGGGCCGGGTCGCTAAGCTGCGCGGAGCCGCGCCGCGCCGCCGCCGCTTTTCGAGGAAAGACCGCCATGCCCCGAGCCGATGTCACCGCAGACCGTTTGCACGAAAAGCAGGCCGGCTCGCTGCCTGGCCGCTACGGCCTCGTCGTCACGCGGATCGAGGAAGGTCGGCTCGATGCCGAATTCCTGATCCAGCCCTGGATGCTTGCGCCGAACGGTTATCTTCACGCCGCCAGCGTGCTCTTGCTGGCCGATACCGCCGCCGGCTACGCGAGCTTCGCGCACTTGCCCGAAGGGGCGAAGAACTTCACCACGATCGAGCTGAAGAGCAACTTTCTCGGCACGGTGCGCGAAGGGGCGATTCGCACCGAGTGCCGCGCGGAGCACCTCGGGCGGACGACGCACGTCTGGTCGGCGACGGTGTTGGGCCCGGCCGATCGCAAGCTGGCGCTGTTCCGCTGCACGCAGTTGATCCTGTGGTGAAAGGCGCCACACCGCCGGGCCGGAGATCGCGGCCGGCCGCTTCTCGCGGAGCCGCGTCGAGGCCTCTTTCCGATCGCGACATCGACGAGCTGCAGCGCTTGCTCGATGCCGTTCCGGCGCCGCTCGAGCCGCTCGACGTCTCCTCGCTCGACGGCTTCCTCTGCGGCGTGCTCGTCCAGCCGGAGCGAGTGTCGAGCCAGCGCTGGCTCGCCTGCGTCACCGATCACGAGGGGCGACCGCTCCCGCTCGGATATGACGCGGCGCCGCTGCACGCGCTGGCGCTGCGTCGCCATGCCGAGCTCGACGCGGCGATCGCACGCCGCCAATGGTTCGATCCGTGGGTCTTCGAGCTGGAGGACGGCGCCGGGGGCGCTAGGGTTCGGGAAGCCGTCTACCCCTGGGTCGCCGGCGTCGCCACCGCGTTCGAGCTCTTTCCTGGTGTTATGCGCCTTCCCGCCGCATCGACGGTCGAACCCCTGGCCTTGCTCTATCGCCACCTCGACGCAGAAGACCTCGAAGACGCGGACGAACTCCTCGCCGAGATCGAGACACTCGAACCGATCGCCGACCTGGAGGAAGCGGTGGAAGGCCTGGTGCGCGCCATCCTGCTGCTCGCCGACCTGACGCGGCCGATCAGATGATCAGTGGGTCGACGTCGATGGCCCAGCGCAGCAAACGCTGATCCGGCCCCTTGCGTTCGCTGCGCAAGGCGTAGAGAAGCGGCAGCCAGGCGCTCAGCATGGCCTGCAGGCTGCGCCGCGACGCCGACTCGACAAGCATCTGCATTCGCTCGACGTCGGCGACGCGGGCGACGACCAGCGGCACCGGCGCGTAGACCATGACCGCTCCGGATTCGGCCAGGGTCTTCGCGCGCTCGGCCGCCGCGGCGAGAAAGCCTCGTGCCGCTTCGCTCGTCTTCGCCTCGGCGCGTAGCACCGCAAGGTGCGAGTAGGGCGGCAGGCCGGCGATCTCGCGTTCCTTGAGTTGATCCTTCGCGAAAGCGGCGAAGTCGTGCCGGCGCAGCGCCGCGTAGAGCGGGTGGGCCGGATGCCAGGTCTGCACCCACATCTCGCTCTTTCCCGGATGCGCGGCGTCGCGACCAGCGCGGCCGGCCGCCTGCATCAGTAAGGAAAAAAGCCGCTCGGGCGCGCGAAAATCGCTGCTGAACAGCGAGCTGTCGGGATTGACCGCGGCGACCAGGCCGATGCGGCGGAAGTCGTGCCCCTTGGCGATCATCTGCGTGCCGACGAGCACGTCGACCTCGCCCGCGTGCACGGCGCCCAGCTGCGCTTCGAGCGCGCCTTTCCTGCGCGTGCTGTCGGCGTCGATGCGGGCGATCCGCGCCCGCGGCAGCAGGGCAGCAAGTTGCTCCTCCAGCCGCTCGGTGCCACGGCCGATTGGCGCGATGTCCGGGTTGCCGCAATCGGGGCAGGCGCGCGGCACCGCTTCAGCCAAGCCGCAGTGATGGCAGCGCAGCGTCCGGTCCTGCTTGTGGAAGACACGCCAGGCGCTGCAATGTGGGCAACTGCTCTTCCAGCCGCATTCGGCGCAGTGCAGCACCGGCGCGTAGCCGCGGCGGTTGAGGAACACGAGGCTTTGCTCGCCGCGCTCGATCCGTGCTTCGATCGCCGCGACGAGCGGCGGCGCGAGGGCCGGCGCGCTGCCGCGGCTTCGCGGCAATTGCCCCATGTCGACGAGGCGAAGCTCGGGCCAGGCGGCGCCGCCGATCCGCGTCGGCAAACCGAGCCGCAGGTAGCGGCCCGCATCGGCACGGTGCCAGCTCTCCAGCGAAGGCGTGGCCGAGCCGAGGACCACGGGCACGGCCTCGTTGCGGCCGCGCCAGACCGCCAGATCGCGGGCCGAGTAGCGGGCGCCATCCTGCTGCTTGTACGAAGGGTCGTGCTCTTCGTCGACGACGATGAGGCCGAGTCGTGGCAGCGAAGCGAATACCGCGAGCCGCGTGCCCAGGACGATGTCGGCATGGCCGGCATGTGCGAGAAGCCAGTGCCGCAGGCGCTCGGCCGGCGTCAGGCCGCTGTGCAGGCTGACGATGCGCTGGCCGGGGAAGCGCTCGGCAAAGCGCGCGACGAGCTGTGGCGTGAGGTTGATCTCCGGAACGAGAACCAGTACTTGCCTGCCCCTGTTGAGCACGGCGGATGCGGCGCGAAGATAGACCTCGGTCTTGCCGCTGCCGGTGCTGCCGTGCAAGAGCACCGTTCCGGGTTCCGATGTCGACAACGCTGCAGCGATGCGCTCGCTGGCCGCGGCCTGCTCATCGGAAAGCAAGGGCGGTGCCACGGCCGGCGACGACGATTCCCGCGTCCGCAGCTGCTTTTCGGCCCGCGCGACGCGCTTCGCCAGCCCGGCGTTGTCGAGGCGCCGCAATTCGGCGGGCAGCACCGAGAGGGCGATCTCGCCGATGCCGCGCTGGTAGTACGAAGCCGCGAATTCGACGAGTGCACGCCATGCCGGCGAAAACGGGGCGATCGCATCACAGGCCTCGGTGATCTCGCGAAGCTCGTCGCCAACGGCTTGCGTGGCCGCCGGAAGCCAGACAATGCCTGAGACCTCGCGCCGGCCAAGCGGCACGCGCACCAACGCTCCTTCGGGGAGCGTGTGCTCGCTGAAGTAGCTCAATACCGAATCCAGACCGGCATGCAGCGGCGTTTCGACGGCGATTGAAAGACGAGCCGGCCCCGCGTTCATCACGCTCTGGATGCCGCCGCTCTGCGCTTGCGCATGGCTTGAACTAAGCCTCGTAAGTCCATGATTTGGTGGTGCTTTTGAAATTCTCCACCGTCGCTGTGGGTAACTTTGTGGAGAACTAGCCTTGGCCACGCCGAAAGGCTTGCTGCGACTTGGCTGCCGACATCCTGCCCGCTTTCGCGGCAAGCGCGTGACCTCAATGAAATCAAGGACTTACGAACGCTGTCGAAAAGCGCCTTGATGCGGTGCAACACCGGCGTGGAGTTTTATGACAGATCAAAGTCATGGGGATAAGTCAAGCCCTGAGCGCTCACTCACCGTGTTTCCACGGGGTACAGCGGCTTGGCGTGACTTTCGTCACGCCTGAGGCAAGACGTGGTACGGGCGCGACAGCTCGTGGACCGCGTCGACGAGCACGCTGACGTGCTCCGGCGGAGTGTGCTGGCTGATGCCGTGGCCGAGGTTGAAGACGTGCCCGTTGCGTGTCGAAAGCGGCGCCGCGTGGAAGCTGGCGAGGCTGGCCGCAACTTCGCCGCGGATGATTGCCGGCCCGGCGAAAAGCACGTTCGGGTCGAGGTTGCCTTGCAAGGCGATGCCATCGCCGACACGCGGTCGTGCCTGGCCGAGGTTGACGGTCCAGTCGACGCCGACGACATCGGCGCCGAGTTTGCCGATTGCCTCGAGCCAAGGGCCACCCCCCTTGGTGAAGACGATGTGCGGTACGCGGTGGCCGTCGGCGTCACGCTTCAGGCCGCGCAATACGCGCTCGGTATAGGCGAGGCTGAAGGCCTGAAATGCGCCATCGGCGAGGACGCCGCCCCAGCTGTCGAAGATCATCACCGCTTGCGCGCCGGCGTCGATCTGGGCGTTGAGATAGAGCGCGACCGCCTCGGCATTGACCGCGAGGATGCGATGCAGCAGGTCGGGCCGCGCATAGAGCATGGTCTTGACGAGGCGATAGTCATCCGAGCCCGCGCCTTCGACCATGTAGCAGGCCAGCGTCCACGGGCTGCCGGAAAAGCCGATCAAGGGCAGGCGGCTGGCGAGCGCCCTGCGTATGGAGGCCACGGCATCGAAGACGTAGCGCAGCTTGGCCATGTCGGGCACCGCCAGTTTCGCGACGGCGGCTTCGTCTCGCACCGGCCGCTCGAAGCGCGGGCCTTCGCCTTCGGCGAAGCCGAGGCGAAGGCCCATCGCGTCGGGAACCGTCAGGATGTCGCTGAAAAGGATGGCCGCGTCGAGGGCGTATCGATCGACCGGCTGCAGCGTCACCTCGGTCGCGAAATCGGGGTTCGTGGCGAGGCCCATGAAACTGCCGGCGCGCGCTCGCGTCGCGCGGTATTCGGGCAGATAGCGTCCGGCCTGGCGCATCAGCCAGACGGGCGTGAAAGGCACCGGCTGCGACAGGCAGGCGCGCAGGAAGGTGTCATTCTGCAGCGACGAGGGCATCAGCCATTGTCGCAAACGCCTGCGCGCGGGGCCCGGCGCCGAGGGCAAGAACATAATCGCCGCCACTGCTCGAGACGCACTCGGGAACGAGGAGCCGCGCGATGCTCGCCAACGACGTCCTGCACACTATCGGCAACACGCCGCACATTCGCATCAATCGCCTGTTCGGCACGACACACAGCGTCTACGTCAAGAACGAGCGGTCGAACCCGGGCGGCTCGATCAAGGATCGCATCGCGGTATCGATGGTCGAGGCTGCCGAGGCCTCCGGAGCACTGAAGCCGGGGGCGACGATCGTCGAGCCCACCTCGGGCAACACGGGCGTGGGCCTCGCGATGGTCGCGGCGGTGAAGGGCTACAAGCTCATCCTCGTCATGCCAGACAGCATGAGCGTCGAGCGGCGGCGCCTCATGTTGGCCTATGGAGCGAGCGTCGTGCTGACGCCGCGCGAGAAGGGCATGAACGGCTCGATCGCCCGGGCCCGCGAGATCGTCGCCGACACGCCGGGCGCATGGATGCCGCAGCAGTTCGAGAATCCGGCCAACATCGATGTCCACGTCCGCACTACGGCCGAGGAGATCGCGGCCGATTTTCCGAGCGGCATCGATGCGCTCATCACCGGCGTCGGCACCGGTGGCCACATCACGGGTTGCGCGCAGGTGCTGAAGAAGATGTGGCCGAGGCTCAAGGTGTTCGCGGTCGAGCCGAGCGCCTCGCCCGTCATCAGCGGCGGCAAGCCGAGCCCGCACCCGATCCAGGGCATCGGTGCCGGCTTCATTCCGACAAACCTGCACGTCGATCTGCTCGACGGCGTGATCCAGGTCGAGGCCGAAGCGGCGCGCGAGATGGCGCGGCGCTCGGCGCGCGAAGAGGGCTTGCTCGTCGGTATTTCCTCGGGCGCGACACTCGCGGCGATCGCGCAGAAGCTGCCCGACATCGCGCCGGGCTCGACCGTGCTCGGCTTCAACTACGACACCGGCGAGCGCTATCTTTCGATCGAGGGCTTCCTGCCGGCATGAGGCCCTCACGCTTGCGGCTTCGCCGCGGCACTGCCCCCCGAGGGAGCGCAGCCGGGCTTTGGAGCGGCACGGCGCCCGGCCGATCCGAATGAAGCCGCGCGTGCTCATCGTCGAAGACGAACCCGGCATCGCCGATACGCTGCAGTACGCCTTGCGCACCGAAGGCTTCGAGCCGGCCTGGTGCGCCACCGGCGAAGAAGCCCTGGTGCGCATCGGCAGCGAGGCGCCGGCGCTCGTCATTCTCGACGTCGGCCTGCCCGATGCGAGCGGCTTCGAAGTCTTCAAGCGTATCCGCGCGACGAGCGACGTGCCGGTCGTCTTCCTGACCGCGCGCAGCGACGAGATCGATCGCGTCGTCGGCCTCGAGCTCGGCGCCGACGACTACGTCGCCAAGCCGTTCTCGCCGCGAGAGCTCGTGGCGCGCGTGCGGTCCATCCTGCGCCGCAGCGCCAAGGCGGCCGCCACCGCTGCGCCGCGGAGCGAGAAGCCGGCGGCCTCGAGCGTGTCGGTCGCGCCGCCGCTCGCCGTCGACGAAGGCCGCATGCAGATCCGCTACTACGGCCGCCCACTCGAGCTGTCGCGCTACGAGTTTCACCTGCTCAAGGCGCTCGCGGCGCGGCCCGGCCACGTCTTCTCGCGCGACGCCCTGCTCGAGCGCGTCTGGGGCAACGACACCGAGAGCATGGACCGCACCGTCGACGCGCACGTGAAGACGCTGCGCGCCAAGATGAAGGCGATCGCCCCGAACGACGAGCCGATCCGCACGCATCGCGGCAGCGGCTACGCGCTCGCCGAAGACCTGCCCGCGGTGCCGACGCCTGCGGCGCGACCGGACTGAGACGAAGGCTCCCCATGGCGTCGAAGCGGGAGGACAGCATCATGAACCGTGCCTCTCCGGGGCGGCGCGGCGCTCTGGCGCTTCTTGTCTCGTTGCCGGCCGCGCTTCGAGTCGCCCATGCCGTCGAGGCGTCGCCAGGGACGTACGCTGTGCTGTCCCTCGTCGGCGATCAGCTGACGATCGTCACGCGGCGGCTGACCACCGGCACGCAGCTCGATCCGAACGATCGCCAGGTGCTGCCTGTCGACGACGCATCGCTCGACGGCGCTATCGCCGCCGCGGCGGAAAGCGCGATCACCGAGGCGAATCCGGCGTCCCAATGGCTGCGCTTCTCGATCCGCGACGCGCGCCTCTTCGCGCTGCAGGACCAACTTCTCTCACCCGGCGCCGAGAGCGACGGCCTGCGCGAGGCGCTGCGCGGTCTGCTCGCCAAGGCCGGAGCCACGCATCTTATCGTCGTGACGAAGTGGCGTGGCGAGGCAAGCTTCAAGCTGGTCGATGGCAGTGTCGGCGCTGGCAAGATCATGGGCGTCGGGTTCAACGTCGATGACGTCACGAGGACGAAGCTGCTTTCGACGGGAGAGATAAGCACCGGCTTCGTCGCACCGTTTGCCTACGTCAGGGTCTCCCTCCTCGATGCGGCGACGCTCAAGGTCGTCGCTACCAGGGTCGCCGTGGAGTCCTCGCTCTGGACGCCTCCTCAGACGAAGGACGCTGTCTTCGCCTGGGAGATCATGACCGCGAAGGAAAAATCGCAGGCGCTCGACGGCGTCATCCACGAGGCCGTGTCGAAGGCGACACGCGAACTGCTTGCCGAGCGTTGACCTGGCCGCGCGGCCGAAGCTTCGCCCGACGTGACCCGGCGCAACCGCATCTTCATCGGCATCCTTGTCGCCTACGCGCTCGGCGTGGCGTTGCTGATGTATCGCCAGCTCGGCGACATCGATCCGCGCTACCGCGAATCGGCCGAGGAGTCGCTCGTCGAGACGGCCTACCTCGTCTCCTCCCTGATCGAGGACGCGTCGCCCGATGGCGGCTTGCATGTCGATTCGCTCGAGCCCGTCTTTCGCAGCCTCTACGCGCGCCGCTTCAGTGCCGACATCTACGGCATCGAGAAGACGCGCGTCGAGTTGCGCCTGACGGTCGTCGATCGCTGGGGCACGGTCGTCTTCGATTCGCGCTCGGCCGAGCTCGGCGCCGATCACTCGCAGTGGCACGACGTCTTTCTCGCGCTGCACGGCCGCTACGGTGCGCGCACGACTGCCGATATCGAAGGCGACCCGCGCACCTCGGTGATGTACGTTGCCGTGCCGATCCGCGAGAAGGCGAGCGACGGCATGGGTACGATCGTCGGCGCGGTCAGCGTCGGCAAGCCGGTGCAGAGCTTCGGCCAGTTCGTCCAGGCGGCGCGCAAGAAGACGCTGCTCCTCGGCGCGACCTCGGTCGTCGCCGTCGTCTTGCTCGTCATGATCCTCTCGGTGTGGCTGGTCCGGCCGTTCGGCCTCATCGCCGACTACGTGCGCTACGTGCGCGCCCAGCGCTCGTTCAGCCTGCCGCGGCTCGGCCGCCGCGCCCTCGGCGCAATCGGCGCCGCCTACGACGAAATGCGCGATGCGCTCGCTGGCCGCAACTACGTCGCCGACTACGTGCAGACCTTGACGCACGAGGTGAAAGGGCCGCTCTCGGCGATTCGCGGCGCCGCCGAGCTGCTGCAGGAGCCGATGCCCGACGTCGACCGGACGCGCTTCATCGCCAACATCGCGCGCGAGACGCGGCGCATTCAGGAGCTTGTCGATCGCATGCTCGAGCTCACCGCGCTCGAGTCGCGAAAAAGCCTCGACCACGCCGTGCCCGTGGCGATCGCGCCGCTCGTCGCCGAAGTTGCCGCCGCCGCCGGTCCGTCGGCAATGGCGCGCGGCCTGAGGATCGAGGTCGGCGACGCCGGCGCCGTGTCTGCGCTCGTCGACGGCGACGCGTTCCTCCTGCAGCGCGCCGTCGCCAATCTCGTCGACAACGCGCTCGATTTTTCACCGCCAGGCGGCACGGTGCGGATCGATGTCGTCGCGCATGCCCGCAGCTGCGACGTCGTCGTTCGCGACAGCGGCCCCGGCATTCCCGAGTACGCGGAAAGCAAGGTGTTCGAGAAGTTCTATTCGCTGCCCCGGCCGGCGACGGCGAAGAAGAGCACCGGCCTCGGCCTCTCGTTCGTGAAGGAGATCGCCGAGCTGCATCGTGGCCGCGTCACGCTGAAGAACGGGCTCGACGGCGGCGCCGTGGCCGCTCTTTCGCTGCCGCTCGGCGCCGCGAAGTAGGACGCGGCAGCACCCCGGCGCGAACCCTCCAGTAGCGTTACAGGCCCTAGGCCGCGTTGGCGATGGCGAGCAGCAGGTCGGCGTGGCACGGCCCGTTCAAGGCGCACCAGCAGGCGAGATCGCGGCCGCCGAGCGCGTTACGGATGGCCTCGGGGGAAGGCGGCACGAGGCCGCCCGGGCCCGCAATCTCGCCGCGCATCCAGCGCCCGTGGCTGGCGACCGCGACGGCCGCGTTGCCGCACTCGGCAATCGTGAACGGGTTGCCCCAGCGGGTCGTGCGGTCGACCTTCACCGCGTTGGCCGGCATCTTCCAGCCGCGGCTTCGCTTGAGCTGGATGCGCTGCAGCACGCCGTGGTCTTTGCGCGCTCGTCAGTGCGGGCGCGTCGCGCTCGCCGTGTAGTCGAGCAAGGCGTCGACCAGCGTCGCAAGGTTCCGGCGCAGCGTCGCGAAACCGGCTGTCTTCTCGCGCGTCGCCTCGTCCATATAGAGACGCTTGTTGACCTCGAGCTGCAGGCTCATGCGTCGCGCCGCCGGGTTCGAGTAGGCACGCACCAGCTCGACGCCCTTGTAGGGATCGTTGACCCTGACGTCGTAGCCGAGGCCCGAGAGATGGGCGCGGACGAACTCGGTGAACGCGGTATCGCAGGTCGTTCCGTCGCGGTCGCCGAGAACGACATCGGCGCGCGGCGTTCCGGCGCCGCCTTCGCCCTGGGCGCCGGCAACGGCGTTCATCGAATGGCAGTCGATGTGCCAGCTCGCGCCGAAGCGCGCGTGCGTCGTTTCGATGCGTTCGCGCAGGGCGCGGTGATAGGGCCGGTGATAGTGCTCGATGCGTCGACGCACCTCGTCGATGCCGAGCTTTCGTTCGTAGATGGCGCGACCGTCGTCGAGCGTGCGCCAGATGAGCGCCTTGCCCAGCCGCGCCTTGCCGCTCGGCACGTGCTCGCCGGGCCAACGGCCGCCTTCGACGAGCGCGAGGTCGATGTCGCCGGCGTGCCGGTTGCAATCGATGTAGGTGCGCGGGGCCCGCGCAGCGATGAGGCCGACACCGCGCTCGGTCGCCGGCATCCATAGCTCGTCGACGAAACAGTCCTCGCCGTCACGCAATTCGAACTCGCTCACCGCGGCGCCGAAATCGGCGGGGAAATCGAAGCCCGAATGCGGCGAATCGAGAACGAGCGGCGTCCGCGGCTCGACCGGGCCGTGCAGGCTCAAGGAAAGGGTGTCTCTGCTCATGGTGCAAGTTGCAGCATAGCCCTCTTCGTCGCCGCTTCATCGTCGCTTCGAATTGCTTTCGCCGCCGGCCCCGACGCTTCGTCTCGTGGCCGCCGTGCCGGCGTTCCGACGAGGAGAGATGCGATGCGATTCTTCAAATGGCCGCTGACGCCGCGCAGCGAGATCGGCCGCGTGATCGTTGCCGTGCTGATCGCCGTGTTCGCGACCATCGCGCTGCTCGAATGGTCGCCAGCCAGTCCTTCCGACACCGATCCGCCGAACGCCAGGCGCGCCGCCGTTCGGGCCGGCGGCGGCTTGCCGTGAAGCGATCGCCGCGAGCCACGGTACGATCGCCCGACTCACTCCAGAAAAGGACGCGCGATGCTTCACGCTTCTCGATCGGCCGTCGGCCGCCGGCTCGGCCTCGCCCTGCTCACTTTCGCCTGCGTGCTCGCCGTTTCGGGTTGCGGCTACAACGACTTCCAGAGCCTCGACGAAAGCGTCAAGGCCGCCTGGTCGGAAGTGCTGAACCAGTACCAGCGGCGCGCCGACCTCGTGCCGAACATCGTCGCCACCGTCAAGGGCGAGGCCAACTTCGAGCAGGAGACGCTGACCCGCGTCGTCGAGGCCCGTGCCAAGGCGACCTCGATCCAGGCGACGCCCGAGCTCATCAACGACCCCGCGGCTTTCGACAAGTTCCAAAAGGCGCAGGGCGAACTGAGCGGCGCCCTGTCGCGCCTGCTCGTCGTCAGCGAGAACTACCCGAGCCTGCGCGCCAACCAGGCGTTCCAGGATCTGCGCGTGACGCTCGAAGGCACGGAGAACCGCATCACCGTGGCGCGCAACCGCTATGTGCAGGCCGTGCAGGCCTACAACGTCAAGGTGCGCAGCGTGCCCACCAACTTCACCGCGATGATCTTTGGCTACAAGGCCAAGCCCAATTTCACGGTGCAGAACGAAGCGCAGATCTCGGTGCCGCCGAGCGTCGACTTCAGCAAGCCGGCCTCGGCCGCGCGCTGAGCGCGTTCTCGCTGCCACAAGTGCGCACCGTGCGCTGGCTCGTCGCTCTCGCCGCAATCGCGACGCTCGTCGGCGGCGGCGCCGCGCGGGCTCAGGATCTCGTGCCGGTGCCGCCGCTGAACGGCCGCGTCATCGACGCGACCTCGACGCTGACGCCACAGCAGACGCAGGCGCTTTCGGACAAGCTCGCCGCGATCGAGCAGCAGCGCGGCGCCCAGATCGTCATCCTCATCGTGCCGACGACGGCGCCGGAAGACATCGCGGCGTTCACGCAGCGTGCCGGCGATCGCTACAAGATCGGCCGCCGTGGCATCGGCGACGGCTTGCTGATCGTCGTCGCGAAGAACGATCGGCGTGTCGACATCGCGCCGGCCAAGACGCTCGAAGGCGCCGTGCCCGACCTTCTCGCCAACCGCATCATCGGCGAGCAGATCGCACCCGCGTTCAAGGCCGGTGACTACGCGGGCGGTCTCAACCAGGCCGTCGATCGCATCGGCCAGGCCATCGCCGGTGAAGGTCTGGCGCCGCCTTCATCGCGCCCGCAAGGCAGCGCAGGCCGCGCCGCGCGCGGCTTCGATCTCCAGGACCTGGCGATCTTTCTCTTCGTCGGCGTGCCGATCCTCGGCGGCATCCTGACGCGCATTTTCGGCCGCAAGGGCGGTGCGCTGCTGACCGGCGGCGCCATCGGCGCCATCGGCTGGCTGCTCACGACGAGCCTGCTTGTCGCCGGCGGCGCCGGCGTCGTTGCGCTCTTTCTCGTCGGCGTGATGGGATTCGGTTCGGGCGGCGGACGCGGCGGTATGGGGCCGGTCATCTGGGGCGGCGGTGGCGGCTTCGGCTCGGGCGGCGGCGGCGGCGGCTTCAGTTCGGGCGGCGGCGGCGATTTCGGCGGCGGCGGCGCCTCGGGGAGCTGGTGATGGCGCATTTCATGTCTCGCCTCTTCAGGCATCGCCTGCTCGACGAGCGCGACGCCGAGCGCGCTCTCGGCGCCGGCGGCAAGGCCCACTTCGCAGCGCGCGTCGCCGCGAGCGAAGCGCGGCACAGTGGCCAGATCCGCGTCTGCATCGAAGCCGGCTTGCCGCTCAGCTATCTGCACCGCGGCGCCAGCCCCCGCGAACGCGCGGTCGCCTTGTTCGGCAAGCTCCGCGTCTGGGACACGGAGCACAACAACGGTGTGCTCGTCTACGTATTGCTCGCCGAGCACGCCATCGAGATCGTCGCCGATCGCGGCATCGACGGGCACGTCGACGCCGCCGCCTGGGATGCGATCGCGGCGCAGATGAAAGAGCCGTTTCGCGGCGGCGATTTCGCGGGCGGGCTCGATCGCGCGATCGACGCGGTCGATGCACTGCTCGTGCGCCACTTTCCGCGAACCAGCATCTCGGGTGCTGCGGCCTACCCGAACGAATTGCCCGACGCGCCCGACGTTCGCTGAAGCACGGCAAGCGTCGCGCTCGCCGAGCCTCGCTCAGCGCGAGGCGTCGGCCATCCAGGCGGCGACGGCGTTGCGCTCTTCGGCACGCAGATGCAGGCCGAGCTTGCTGCGCCGCCACAGCACGTCTTCGCCGCTTCGCGCCCATTCGACGCGGCGCAGGTAGGCGAGTTCGGCTTCGAAGACCTGCGGCGCGATTTCGCGACCCAAGCCTTCTTTCAGTATCGCTTCGGCGCGCGTGCCGTATGCGCGTGCGAGACGGTGGACGAGCGGCGCAGGCAGCGACGTGTGGCGAGCCGCGAGCGCGGCGACGAAGCGATCAAAGGTCGCGACGACGTCGTTGGCCGGAGGTGCCCGGGCGCCGAGCCAGGCACGCAGGTCGCCGCCGGGAAGCGTTGCGCCGGCGGTCCAAGCGCCTGCAAGCGCTGGCCGCATCGATCGGTCGCCGCTTGTCGACCGGGACAGCAGCGGCGCGAGCCGATCGGCGGCCTCTTCGGCGAGCTTGCGAAAAGTCGTGATCTTGCCGCCCCAGACCGAGAGCAGCGGCGCCTGCGCTGCGCCTGCTCGGCCGCTGTCGAGCTCGAGCCGATAGTCGCGCGTCACGGCTGCGGGGTTGCCCGATTCGTCGTCGAGGAGGGGGCGCACGCCGCTGTAGGTCCACACGACTTCGTCAGGCGTTACGGGCTTGGCGAAATAGCGGCTCGCCTGCTCGCAGAGGTAGGCGATCTCGTCGGGCTCGGCGCGCGCGTCGCCGATCGCACCGTGATGCTCGATGTCGGTCGTGCCGATGAGCGTGAACTCGTGTTCGTAGGGAATCGCGAAGATCATGCGTCCGTCGGAGTTCTGGAAGATGTAGGCGTGGTCGTGGTCGAAGAGCTTTCGCACGACGATGTGGCTGCCCTTGACGAGACGCAGGTGCACGCGGTCGGCGGCGTGCGCGTGCTCGATGAGGAACTGCGCCGCCCACGGCCCCGCGGCGTTGACGAGGGTGCGCGCCGACACCTCGCGCAACGAGCCGTCGTCAGACTTCAAGGTCACGCGCCAGCCCCCCGCGCCGCGCAAGGCGTCGACGCAGGCGGTGCGCGTCAGCACCGTCGCGCCGCGCTCGGCGGCGTCGAGCGCGCAGAGGGCAACGAGGCGCGCATCGTCGACCCAGCCGTCGGAATAGACGAAGCCCTTCTTGAACCGCGGCTGCAGCGGCGCCCCGGCCACGTAATGGCGCAGATCGACGGTGCGCGAAGGCGGCAGCACTTCGCGATGCGCCAGGTGATCGTAGAGAAAGAGGCCGGCGCGGATCATCCAGACCGGCCGCATCGACGGGTCGTGCGGCATGACGAAGCGCAGTGGCCGCATGATGTGCGGCGCGCCCTTGAGCAGCACCTCGCGCTCGGCCAGCGCCTTTCGGACCAGCGAGAACTCGCGGTACTCGAGGTAGCGCAAGCCGCCGTGGATCAGCTTGGTCGATGACGACGAGGTGTGCGAGGCGAGGTCGTCCTTCTCGCAGAGCAGGACGCGGGCGCCGCGGCCGGCAAGGTCGCGGGCGATGCCGGCGCCGTTGACGCCGCCGCCGACGACGACGGCGTCGAACCCGGCATGACTCCGATCGGCAGCGGCGCTCGTTCGGGGTTCGTCGCTCGTCTGCATCGCGACTATTCTTGCATCGGCGGCTTGCAAGAGGAGATATCACGATGCCGAACGCCAGGACCCACCTGCTCGCCCTCGACCAGGGTACGTCGAGTTCGCGCTCCATCGTCTTCGATGCGGGCGGCGCCATCGTCGCCATGGCGCAGCGCGAGATCAGACAGATCTTTCCCAGGCCCGGCTGGGTCGAGCACGATCCGCGCGAGATCTGGGAGTCGCAGCTCGCCACGGCGCGCGATGCGATTGCCAAGGCCGGCCTCGCGGCGCGCGACATCGCGGCCCTCGGCATCACGAACCAGCGCGAGACGACCATCGTCTGGAACCGCGCCACCGGCGAGCCGATCGGCAACGCCATCGTCTGGCAGGACCGGCGCACGGCGCCGGCGTGTGAGGCGCTGAAGCAGCGCGGCCTCGAACCGCTCTTCCGCAAGAAGACCGGCCTTGTCCTCGATGCGTATTTCTCGGGCACCAAGCTCGCCTGGCTGCTCGATCACGTCGCCGACGCGCGCGCCGCCGCCGAGCGCGGCGAGCTCGCTTTCGGCACCGTCGATTCCTGGCTGATCTGGATGCTGACCGGCGGCGCCGACACCGCATCGCGCAGCCACGCCGTGCACGCCACCGACGCCAGCAATGCTTCGCGCACCCTGCTCTTCGACATCCACGAAGGCACGTGGAGCGACGAGCTGCTCGGCGCGCTCGACATTCCGCGAGCCCTCCTGGCGGCGGTCCATCCCTCGAGCCACGAATACGGGCATACACGGACCGATCTGCTCGGCGCCTCGATTCCGATCGGCGGTGTCGCCGGCGACCAGCAGAGCGCCCTGTTCGGCCAGGCCTGCTTTGGTAAAGGGCAGGTCAAGAACACGTACGGCACCGGCTGCTTCATGCTCATGAACACTGGCACCGTGGCCGAGACCTCGGCCAACGGCCTCATCACGACCCGCGCTGCGCAGCCGGCGGGCCCGGCGCAGTACGCGACGGAAGGCAGCGTCTTCATCGGTGGCGCCGTCGTGCAGTGGCTGCGCGATGGCCTGCGCGCCATCACGGCCAGCAGCGAGGTGCAGAAGCTCGCCGAAAGCGTGCCCGACAACGGCGGCGTCATGTTCGTTCCGGCTTTCACCGGCCTCGGCGCGCCCTACTGGCGGCCCGACGCGCGCGGCGCCATCGTCGGCCTGACGCGCGGCTCGACGATCGCGCACATCGCCCGTGCCGCTCTCGAATCGATCGCTTTCCAGAGCGCGGCCCTGCTCGACGCGATGAGCAAGGACGCGATCGCCGCCGGCGGCGCCGTCGTCACCGAGCTGCGTGTCGACGGCGGCGCCTCGGCCAACGATCTGCTGATGCAGTTCCAGGCCGATCTGCTCGGCATCCCGGTGCTGCGGCCGAAGGTCATCGAGACGACGGCGCTCGGCGCGGCCTATCTCGCGGGCCTCGCCTGCGGCGTCTACACCGGCACCGACGAGCTCGCCGCGCACTGGCAGATCGATCGCGCCTTCCATCCGACGCTGTCGCGCGAGCGCGCCGGCGAGCTGATGCAGCGCTGGGAACACGCCGTCGGCCAAGCGGTCGGCTGAGGCGGGCCCCCGATGCGAAACGGCCCCGAAGGCCCGTCGAAATCCTGCTGAAGAGACCGCCCGGTCAGCGGCGGCGCCGGCGCCCGACGAAGCCGAGCAGACCGAGGCCCGCAATCATCAGCGCATACGCCTCCGGCTCGGGGACGGGCGGTGTCGTGAAGAAGCACGAGGGACCGCAGGTCAGGCGGTAGCCGCTGTCGGTCTGCGTCAGGAAGAGCGAGCCGTTGCCGCTGTCGACGCCGACGTAGTCGCCGCGGCTGCCGTCCGAGGCGGTCATGGTCGAGGCATTCGTGAACGGATTCAGGCTCTAGACCGTGCCGTCGTTGTCGTTCGAGATCAGGTCGCCGGAAAACAGGTTCGCACCCTGGATGACGCCCGTGCCGTCGGGGCTGCCGAGGAAGCCAGGTGCTGCCGCCATCGACCGCGGCCCCCGGGCTCGGCTACGCCGAATTTGCCGGTTGGATACCGGGCGGCAGACAAGTGCTCGTGGCGCGAGAGGCGCACGGCGAAGGCAGGCCGAAGCGGAGCTTCGAGGTCGTGCGGCTCGACACGCTCGCGACCGATCGCCAGGCGAGCGATCCCTCGGTGCTCGGGCCGTTCCAGCGTTGGCAGGACGCAGCGTGGAAGAGGGAGACGGTGAGTATTCGCTGAGTGTTGCGCGACGTCTTAAATCTGGACCCGCGTGCCCAGCTCGACCACGCCGTTGTCGGGAAGCTTGAAGTACGAGACGACGCTGCCCGCGTTGCGTGACATCGTGGCGAACAGGGCCTCGCGCCAGGGCGCCATGCCGGCGCCGCGCGTGGGAACGACGATCTCGCGACTGAGGAAATACGAGATCGCGCCCTCGTCCACGGTCAGGCCCTTGCTCAGGCAAAGCCGCAGCGCACGCGGGATGTCGGGCTCGTCCATGAACCCGTAGTTCACCTGGACTTTCCAGAAGCCGCTGACCAGGGGCTCGACCTGCAGGCGGTCCTGCTCCGGGACCCACGGGACCTCCTGGAAGCGGACCGTGAGAATCACGTTCTGCTCGTGCAGCACCTGGTTGTGCTTGAGGTTGTGCATCAGCGCCTGCGGTACCGTGTCGGGGTTGGCCACGGCGAAGACGGCGGTGCGCGGGGTACGACGCAGATACTCGTCGGCGGACAGCGCCGTGATGAATGGAACGAGATCCGGATCGTCGGAGCGAATGTGCTCGATCAGCAGCTCACGCCCGCGTTTCCAGGTGGCCATGATGGAGAAGATCACGCCGCCGACGATGAGCGGAAACCAGCCGCCCTGCCAGAACTTCAGCGAGCATGAGATGACCATCACCGCATCGACCACGAGGAACACGCCCGTCGCCGCCAGCGCCAGCGGCAACGGGTAGCCCCAGCCGTAGCGCACGATGAAGAAAGTGAGCAGGGTGGTGATGAACATCGTCACCGTCACCGCGATGCCGTAGGCCGATGCGAGAGCGGAAGAGCTTCCGAAGCCCAGCATCGCCATCAGCACGGCGACCATTACGAGCCAGTTGACGGAGGGCACGTAGATCTGCCCGGCTTCTTTTGCCGAGGTGTACTGCACCTGCATCCGCGGTAGCAGGCCGAGCTGCATCGCCTGCTTGGTCATCGAATAGGCGCCGGAAATCACCGCCTGCGATGCGATGACGGAAGCCAGGGTGGCGAGCACCACGGCCGGGATCAGCCAGGCCGCCGGGAAGAGCCGGAAGAACGGGTTTTCGAGCGCGCTCGCATCACGCAGGAGCAGGGCGCCCTGGCCCATGTAGTTGAGCGCTAAGGCTGGCAGCACGAAGGTGTTCCATGCCAGCCGAATCGGTTTCTTGCCGAAGTGCCCCATGTCCGCATAGAGCGCTTCGGCACCCGTCAGCGCCAGGACGATCGAACCCATCACGACAAAGAGGTGCCAGCCCCGCTCGTGCAGGAATTCGAACGCCCGCACCGGGTTGAGCGCCAGGAGGATGGGCGGATGCTGGATGATCTGGCCGATGCCTGTGACGGCCAGGACCATGAACCACACGACGATGATCGGGCCGAACAGTTTGCCTACGGCGCTGGTGCCGAATCGCTGCCCCAGGAAGAGGCCGACGATCACTGCCGTCGAGAGGGGCAGCACATAGGGCTTGAACGCGGGCGCGATCGTTTCCAGGCCTTCGACGGCGCCCAGCACCGAGATCGCGGGCGTGATGACGCTGTCGCCGTAGAAAAGAGACGCACCGAGCACGCCGGTCAGGAGGAGGACCGTGCGGCGCCGCGGCGTACGCCCTGCCGCCTGCGCCGCGAGCGCAGTCAAGGCCATGATCCCGCCCTCGCCCCGGTTGTCGGCTCGCAGGATCAGCACCACGTACTTGAGGGTGACGACCACCATCAAGGCCCAGAAGATGGTCGATACGGCGCCGATGACGCTATGGGCGCCGAGCGTGACGGAATTGGCCGGGTTGAAGACCTCCTTCATCGTGTAAAGGGGACTCGTTCCGATGTCGCCGTAGACGACGCCTAGCGCCCCCAGCGTGAGGATTCCGAGACTTTGGCGGGGTGGGTGCATCAAGAGCCCTGGAGCGTCGGCGACACGAGGTTATAGGCCATGCACCCTTACCGAGGGTCGATGCATTCAAGCGACGATCCGCAAGCGCGAGGCTCGCGCCTTGCCAAAAAGTGCCTCGCCGTTACCCCTTCTCATCAGGTCTCACGTTACTTAACGGCTGCGCAACAGGGCGACACGCGACGGTTCGCAGAATCTACGCTGTCGTGACGCGGGGGCCGCCACGGCCCTGAAACTTGTGCCGACGTCCTCGCTTCGATTCCCAGGAACGCCAATGAAGATCGTGAACCGCCTGTTCTCCTCCGCATGCGCGGTTGTCTTGTTGTCGCTGTCCGCCTGTGGCGGCGGCGGCCCTGCCGGATCTGCCGCTGCCCTGATCGACACCGCCAGCGGCGCCTCGGTATCTTCGGGCGCGATCACGGCGTTCGGCAGCGTGTTCGTGAACGGCCACGAATTCGCGACGAGCGGCGCGACGGTGATCGACGACGACACGCAGGCGTCGAGCGGCGGTACCGCGGCCCTGGAAGTCGGCATGGCTGTCGACGTGATACCGGCAGCATCGAGCTCGGCGAGCAGCCCGCAGGCCGCCGAAATCCACGTCCACCCGTTCGCGCGCGGCGTCGTCGACGCCTCGGACCCCGTCGCAAACACGCTGACGGTCATGGGCCAGACCGTGCAGCTCACCGCCTCGACGACTTTCAGCGATCATCGCGCCTGCCTGGTGTCGACAAGCTCGCCCTGCACGGCGATCGCCGGCCAGTTGGGGCTCACGGCCACCAGTGGCTCGGGCGCCGGCGCGGTGCCCGGCACCTACGTGAGCATCGACGGCTATCTCTACGCCAGCGGCTCTGTCCCGGCCGGCGCCGACATCGTCGCGACGCTCGTGTCGGTACGCGACCTGCCGACGGCCACGAGCGGCGCCGGATTCAAGGCCGAAGGCGTGGTGACGGCGCTCGCCGGCACCACGGCGACGATTGGCGGCCTCTCGGTCGACNNTCGAGCCAGCGCTGCCGGCCACCACCTTCATGGCCACGACGGCGCTGTTGCGCAACCGGCTTGTCGTGCAGACCGCCGGTGCGAGCGTCGAGCTGGAAGGCGAGGTCTCGAGCGTCGTCCTAGCGCCGGCCACGTTCGTGATTCGCGGCGTGACCATCGACGCGTCCGCATTGACCGGCGTTGCGCTGCCTGCGGTCGGCGACCAGGTCAGGGTGGTCGGCACGGTCGAGAGCAACGGCACTGGAGTCACGGCGACGTCGCTCCAGGTGCTGCATGCCGCGCGCAGTGCCACCTTCGGCCTCGAAGGCAACGTCGGCGGCGTCGCCGCAGGCTCCGTCGCCGACACCTACGTCTTGACGCTGCTCGGCCAGAGCGTCGCGGTGGACTCGTCGGCGCGGCTCGCGGACCTCTCGGTTCGTGGTGGAGGCCGCGGCGACTCGTCAGCCAACCCGTTCAACATCGCGACGTTCCAGACCTACCTCGCGGCCAGCAGCTCGCAGCACCTGTTCGTGCAGACCGCAGCCGACGCCAGCGGCAACCTGACCGCCCTCTCGGTGACGATCACGCCGGCATCGCCGGTCGCCGGCATCGCCGGCGTCATCGACGCGGCGCCGGCCCCGGTGAACAGCAGCACGAGCGGCGCGCCCATTACCTTCTCGGTTCACGGCCTCGCGGTCAGCGCCGACCCCGCGGCGGTCGTGAAGCTGGGCGGCGGACGCAACAACGCGATGCTGGCCGCGACAGTGGCGGCGGGCGACTTCGTCCTGGCGCGCGGCAGTTATGCGGCGCCGACCCTGACGGTGGCCGCACCGAGCGGCTCGCTCAGCGCGTTCGCAACCAACATCGTGATCGACACTGGCGTACCCCGCGACAAGGACCACGACGGCTTCTGAGCGACGCGTGGCGGCCAAGGAGCTTCTCTATTTCAGCCATCGAAGACGTGCTCCGGCTTGCGTTCATCGGCGGCAGCCTGCTGCAGTCAGCCCGCCCGGGCGAGCCCCAGGCGATGCGCGGTCGCGGTGCTGCTTCGCTGCGCGAGCGTACCGCCAGTTTGTCGAGGGCGGCCAAAACATGGTGGTCGACGGTCTTCTCCGAGCGCACGAGCTTGCGTGCAATGTCGGCGTTCGAGAGGCCTTGCGTCAGCAACTCGAGAACC
>PLZH01000040.1:29408-59740 GCA_003152055.1 Burkholderiales bacterium | reverse complement strand
GGTGGCCAGCTCGTGCAGCGACGCCGGGTGCGTGTCGGCAATCTGCGCCAGCAGCGCGCGGTTGCGGTTCGACAGCAGCTTGGCGAAGCTTTCGGGCGAGGTGAACCACACCTTGGCGTCGCCGGGCTTGGGGCGCAGCTCGCCCCTGGCGATCGCCATCGTGCGCGCCTTCATGTCCTCGTAGGAGGCGATTCCGACCTTCAGCGTCTTCATGTCCAGACTCCTTTTTCCCGCATCACCGATTCAACTTCTTTCCAGAACGCCGCCAGCAGCGCGGCGGCGTCCGTGTAGTCATAGGGCCTGACCGTCCGCAGCCGGTGCTTGTGGTCCTTGGCGGTGCCCCTGCCCTGCCCCACCACCGAGTGGGCGTTGTCGAACCCGACCAGCCGGGCCGTGCATGGTCAGCGTGTAATCGAGCCCATGCGGCTTGTCAGCGGTGGCCGGCACTTGGTGCACCACGAATTTCACCCAGTAGCCGCCTTCGTCGATCACCAGCACCTGACCGTCAAGGTCCAGCAGGGTATCGAGCGAAGGATCGCGGCGCATCATACTTATCATTATCACATACTGATAACTATCACAAGGCGTTGAGCGCCACTCTGCCAAGCAGTGAAGTCCCAGTCCACCGACTGTTTCAGCAAAAGAAGTCCTTCGCGGCTGAAGGCTGCATGATCGGCGCTCACCGCCCCGCCCTCGCCTCCCAGAACTTCTTGACCGCCTTCATGCGCCTTTTCTCCTCGGTCTTGACGTAGACCGTGGTCGTCGCCAGCGACGCGTGGCCGAGGTTTTGCTGGGCGACCTCGATCGGCATGCCGCCGGCAATCGCATGACTGGCGTGGGTGTGGCGCAGCCAATGCGTGCTGGCCTTGGCCAGGCGCGCCGCGCGAATTCCCCCACCGACGAATGCAACGAGGGAGAGCAGGATCGTCCAGCGGACGGCTGCCAGGATCAGCAGGAATTCGGCCAGTCCGAACGTCCGAGTCACGGGTGACGCCCTCAGGTGCCCTGGCGGCGAATGAATCGCATCCAGTAGACCCCGCCGAGGACGCCCCGAATGCCCAGGGCCATGGCGAGGTAGATCCCGGTCGCGACGAAAATCCTCTCGGTGATGCAGATGGAGGAGTTCGGCCGGCACGTGATCTACGGCGTCGTGATCATCGCCATGCTGCTGGTGTACGGTCGCGGCCGGCGGCATTCGGATTGATCGGATCGGAGCACCTGCATCATGGCCCTCGAACTCACGTCCAGCTTCGCAGTCCTCGACGCCCGCTTTCGCAAGCTGGCGCTGCCCTACATCCACGTCGAGAAGCTCTACACCGGCTGCCGCTGGGCCGAGGGGCCGGCCTGGTTTCCGGCCGGGCGCTACCTGGTCTGGTCCGACATCCCCAACGACCGCATGCTGCGCTGGGACGAGACCGACGGCTCGGTCTCGGTGTTCCGTCAGCCGGCGCTGAACAGCAACGGCCACACCGTCGATCTGCAGGGCCGGCTGGTCTCCTGCGAGCACCGCAGCCGCTCTGTGTCGCGCACCGAGCACGACGGCACGCGAACGGTGCTCGCCTCGCATTTCGAAGACAAGCGCTTCAACTCGCCCAACGATGTAGTGGTCAAGTCCGACGGCAGCGTCTGGTTCACCGACCCGAGCTACGGCATCGACAGCGACTACGAGGGCGACGCGTCGCCCAGCGAGATCGGCGCCCAGCGCGTCTACCGCATCGATCCGGACAGCGGCGTGGTCGGCGTCGTCGCGAGCGACTTCGTGCAGCCCAACGGGCTCGCGTTCTCCCCCGACGAGTCGCTGCTCTACATCGTCGATACCGGTGCGACACACCAGATCGACGGGCCGCACCACGTGCGGTGTTTTCGCGTCGCCGCCAACGGGTCGCTTTCCGGCGGCGAAGTGTTCGCCACCTGCCCGGTGGGACTCTACGACGGTCTGCGCGTCGACGTGCACGGCAACCTCTGGTTGAGCGCCGGCGACGGCGTGCATTGCCACGCTCCGGACGGGGCTTTGCTCGGCAAAGTGCTGATTCCCGAGGCGGTCGCGAACCTGTGCTTCGGCGGCACCAAGCGCAACCGCATGTTCATTTGCGGCACGACTTCCTTGTATGCCGTCTATCTCAACACACGCGGGGCGCGCTGAAGGATGAGATGAATACAGCTCGCCGATTCCTCCGCCCCGACCCCGAGGAAGCTCTCCGACGCCCTGGTCGGCTTTTCTTGCCGTTGATCCTCAACGCTGCGCGCTTTGACCGCCCGCCGCCGCGATCACGGCCACGATGACGAGACCGGTCACCAGCAAGCGAATCCCTGCGCTGACACCGATCGTGTTGAGCATGGTCAGCAGGAGCACCAGAAACAGGGCTGCCCCCCAAATACCGGGAACATTGGCCTTGCCGCCGGCCACGGACGTGCCGCCGATGACCACGACGGCGAGAGACGCCAGCAGATATTCGTTGCCGATATCGACGTTGGCGCCCCGGAAGTAGCCGGCCAGCAGCGCGCCATCGATGCCACCGAGCGCGCCCGACAGCGTGTAGGTCACAGCCCGGATGCGACCGACCCGGACCCCCGCCAGCCATGCGGCGCGAATGTTCTGCCCGATCGCGAGCACCGAGCGCCCGTAGACCATTCGGTGCAGGGCAATACCCGCCGCGACACTGAAGACGGCCGTGAGGATGGCGAGAACCGGAATTCCGAAGAATTGCAGATTGGTGAAATCGGCAAAGCCGGGCGGCGGCTTGATCTGCAGACCCCGGCCATAGCTGATGTCGGCGGATTGGATGATGAAGCTTGCCGACAGCGTCGCGATGATCGGGGGGATGCGGAGCGCCCAGATGAGCAAATAGTTCGTCGCCCCGATCGCCATGCCGCATGCGAGGGCCGCGAGAAGCCCGATCGCCACCATCGAATCGCTGCCGTCCATCACTTTCATCGCGACGGCGCTGGCGAGGCCGATGTTGGCCGGCAGCGAGAGGTCGACATTGCCAGGCCCGAGCGTGATGACGAACATCTGCCCGATGCCGACGATGACGGTGAATTGCGCCAGCGCGAGCGCGGCTGCGATCATGCCGCCGGCACCGTGTCCGCCGGTATAGGCGATGGTGATCAGCCAGACCCCGAGCGCACCCAGAAACGACCACAGCCATGGCTTGGCAAGCAGTGCCTTGAACTGCACCATCGATCAATCCTCCCTGCGGCTGACAAGCGCTCGCGCCGCGAGCACGATGATCAGGATCGCGCCGTTGGCAGCGACCTGCCAGTCCGGCGGAATGTGCATGAAGGTGAGGAGCGGCGAGGCGGCGAGGGCCATGGTCAAGGCGCCCACGACGGCGCCGATCGGCGACACCCAACCCCCCACGAACTCGCCACCGCCGAGAATCACCCCGGCGATGGCCAGCAAGGTATAGCCGTTGCCGATGTTGGCGTCGGCGGATGTGGTGATGCTGATGAGCGTCATGCCCGAGAGCACGCCGAACAACCCCGCCAGCGCAAAAAGAACGACCTTGGTCTTGAGCAACGACCACCCGGCGCGCGCCAGCGCCGTGGGATTGCCACCGGACCCGCGCAGGATCGCGCCATACGACGTGCGCATCAGCCCGAAATGGACGATCGCCGCGATGGCCACTGCCGCCACGATCGGAAGCGGAACGAGGGGTGGCGTGAAGCCGGCGATGCCGACCAGCCAGTCCGGCGCCTTGCCGCCGGGCTTCGGAAGCATCAGGATGGCCAGCCCCTGCCAGACGAAGCTCATGCCCAACGTGACGACGATCGAAGGCAGGTTGCGCAGATAGATCAACGCCCCCAGGGCGGCATAGACGCCGATGGCGCCGACCAGCGCGGCCACGCCGAGCCACGGCGCATCGTTCAGCCACGTCGCCGTGACGCAGCCGACGAAGCCGACGAAAGGGCCGATCGACAGATCGAGCTCGTTGCCCGTGATCACGAACATCTGGGCGATGGTCGCCAGCACGATCGGAATCGCCAGGTTCAACATCAGGCTGAAGCCGAAGTAGCTGATGGCACGCGGATTGAGATAGGCGATGGCGACGAGCACGAGACCGAGCGACAGTGCCGGCAGCCACGCGCGGACCAGGCGTGCACTTGCCGTCGCGCCGAGCGCTGCCTTGCGCGCCCCCTCCCGCAGCGGGGCCACGGTTATCTCAGTTTGCATCGCTGAACGAGGACTGAATGACCTTCTCCTCCGTCATGTCACTGCGGTCCAGATGGGCAACGATCCGGCCATTTCGAAACACATAGACGCGGTCGCAATTGTCGAGCTCGTCGATTTCGCTGGTGTACCAAAGGAAGGTGCGGCCGTTGCGCGCCTCCTCGCGGAGGAGGTCGTACACCTCCAGCTTGGTGCCGACATCGACACCGCGCATCGGATCGTCCATCAGAACAATCCGCGCGTCGGAGCCCAACGCTCGAGCGAACAGCACCTTCTGCTGATTGCCGCCCGAGAGCGAGAGGATGTTGTGATCCATGTCCGGCGTGCGGATGTGGATCCTCTGCTGCCAGACGCGCGCGAGTTCGGCCTCGCGGCGCGGTGAAATCAGCAGGCCATTGCGCAGTTTTGCAAGCGAGCGGATGCCGATGTTTTCCGAGATCGACCACTGAGGAAAGATTCCGTCCGACTGTCGATCGCCCGCGACCAGCGCCACCGGCGCGTTCACCTCGATTCCGGCTTTGTGGCGACCCGCCGCGCTGAAGATCGCGAGCAGCAAATCGGTCTGACCGTGCCCTGAAAGCCCGGCGAGACCGACGATCTCCCCTTCGCCCGCGACTAGCTCCGCGCCGTTGCCCTGCCGCGCCGGGCGCGCGCGGATGCGCAGCGCGCGGCCTTCCTGCACCGGGCGAGCGCCCTCGAGGGCGGGATTGGCGCGCCGCACCGCACCGCCCATCACCGCGACCAGCGAGTCACGATCGAAAGCGCTGACGGCATCGGCGGCGGCGACCTTGCCGTCGCGCATCACCACGATCCGATCGGCGTTCTTCAGCACCTCGCCCAGCAGATGCGAAATCAGGACGCAGCTCTTCCCGCCGGCGACGAAGCGTCTGACGAATGCCAGCAACTGGCTTGCCGTGTGGGCGTCCAGAGAGGAGGTCGGCTCGTCGAGGATGACCAGATCGAGAGGGTCCTGCGTGATCGTGAAGGCGCGTGCCACTTCCACCATCTGTCGCCTGCCGATGGACAGGTCTCGAACGATGGTCGAGGCGGCGATGTCGTGCCCTGGAAAGATTTCATCGAGCTTTTCGGCAATCAGCCGGGCCGCCTTGCGCCGCCAGGCCATGCCGCGCAACGATGGGTGGTTGATGCGCGCGTTCTCTGCGACGCTCAGGTTCGGACAGAGCGAAAGTTCCTGGAATACACATCGAATGCCGAGCTTCTGGGCCCGCGTCACCGAAAAGTGTTCCTGGATGGCGCCTGCGACGGTGATGCGCCCGCGGTCAGGCGCGAGAGCGCCCGCGAGCACCTGCATGAGGGTCGACTTGCCCGCCCCGTTGTGGCCGACCAGGCCGACGCACTCGCCGGCCGAGGCGGAAAAGTCGACGCCCTCGAGCGCACGGACGGCGCCGAAATGCTTTTCGGCACCGTCCAGTTTGACGATGATCGGAGCGGGCCCGGGCGACACCGCTCGATTCTCGCCGGCCGACGATCCGCGAGCGTGTCAGACCGCGGCCACTACTTCTTGATGTTCGCCTTGATCGCTGCGACCGCTTCGGCCTGGCTGTATTCCTTGGTGGCGACGCTCCCGGCGGGGATCTTTGGCAAAGCGCTTTCGAAGTCGCCCTGCGTGAAGGCCAGAAAGGGCACGAGCATGTCGTGGGGGATGTCCTTGCGACCGTCGAGCACCTGCTGCGCGACCCAGAAGGCCAGGGTCGACACGCCGGGTGCGATCGAGGCTGACCACGTGGTGTACCCGTCCTTGACCTTCTGCTCCTTCCACCATTGCAACTCGTCCTGCCGGTTGCCCATGATGATGGTCGGCCGTGGCTTGCCGGCTGACGCGAATGCCTGGGCGGCGCCGTAGCCGTCGCCACCCTGGTCGACGATGCCCACGATATTGGGGAGCGAGGGCAGGACGGTCGTCACCGCCTTCTGCGCAGTGGTCTGGTCCCAGTCGCCGGTGACCGAGGCGACGATCTTGAACTGGGGATGGGCGGCGACGCCGGCGACGATGCCGGCATGGATCGAATCGTCGATCGAGGTGCCGGCGAGCCCCCGGATCTCGAGCAGGTTTCCGCCCTTGGGCTGGAACTTGGCCATCTGAACGACCTCCTGCCGGCCCATCTCCTTGAAGTCCACGACCACGCGATAGGCGCAGGGCTCGGTCACCAGTCCATCGAAGGAAACGACGACGATGCCCGCGTTGCAAGCCTGCTTGACGGCGCCGTTGAGCGCATCGGGCGAGGAAGCGTTGATGACGATCGCGTCGTAGCCTTGCAGGATCAGATTCTGGATCTGCGCTGCCTGCGTCGGCACCGCCTTGTCGGCTGTCGTGAACACGTCGGCGGCTTTGACCACCTTGTCGGCGACCGCCTTCTTGGCGACGGCGTCGTAGCTGCTGAGCATCGCCTGTCGCCACGAATTGCCGGCGTAGTTGTTCGAGAACGCGATCTTCTTGCCGCTGGTATCGGCCAACGCCGGACTCGCCGCCAGAATGCCGCCCAGGGCGCACAGGGCAAACGCCTTCCTCATTTCATAGGTCTTCATTTGGTTGTCTCCATTGGTTGTCGGCTGCCGGCGCGGGTGTCGGCAGCCATCTCGGACCACGCGGCCTCAGAATAGTCTCAATCCCGGCACTCGGACCCGCAATCGGTAAATTGAGGTCGACGCGGTGACGAACAGGCTGCGCAGATCGTCGTCGCCAAAAGTAAAGTTCGCCGCCGTTTCCGGCATGTGAATGACTCCCATGCGGTCGCCGGACGAATCGAAAACATGGAGGCCGCCGGGCCCGCAGCAATAGACATTGCCGCAACTGTCGATCTTCATGCCGTCGGGAGCGCCCGGACCCTCGCCTTCGGTCACGGCCCACACCGCGCCGCCGGTCAGATCGCCGTTGGCGCTGACGTTGAAGACCCTGATGTGCTGGCGCTCGGTGTCGTTGACGAACAGCCGCGATTCGTCGAGGGAAAAGCACAGACCGTTGGGTTGGGCGAAGTCATCGGCGAGCAGCACCAGGCTGCCATCGGCATCGATCCGGTAGACGCCCTGGAACGACAGCTCCTGGGCTCGCGGCACGCCGTAGTACTCCTTGCGGCCATACGACGGATCGGTGAAATAGATCGAGCCTCCTGCGGCAACGACGATGTCGTTGGGGCTGTTGAGCGCCTTGTCTCCGAAGTGGCTGGCCAGCACCATGGTCGAGCCGTCCGACTCGACGCGGGTGACCCGGCTGGTCGCATGCTCGCAGCTCAACAGGCGCCCCTGGCGATCCAGGGTATTGCCATTCGCCATCTGGCTCGGGTCGCGAAACAGCTCGACCTGACCGGCCAGCCGTCGCCGGTACATGCGGCTGTTGGGAATGTCGCTGAAGACCAGCCACTTTTCGTAGGGATGCCAGACCGGCCCCTCGACAAACCCGAAGCCCTGGGCCAGCGTTTCTAGCTCGGCGTCGCCGACGATCTTGCCAAAACGCGGATCGTGCGCGTCTACCGGCGTGTCCTTCATTCTCGGGGCTTGACCACGGGTTTGCCCGAGACATACCAATCCGCAGCCGCCACGTCCTCGAAGACCACCCAGACAGCCTCTTTGGGAAGCTCCGCGACCTCGCTGACCGCTTCGGTGACGCGGCGTGCGATCTCATCCTTGCGCTGCTGCGAGTGACCCTTGAGGATTCGGATGTTCACGAACGGCATGAGCCCTCCTTGCGCTGTTCATTCCGCTGCATCGAGACTACGTACGCGCACGGGGCGCCGATACGTGTCAAGCCGCACTGCCGGCTGCGTCTTTACGCAATCGGCTCGGCAAGACGTTCTGATGCCAACTACGAATCCGATGAACCGTCGTTTCCCGTCCGCGTGGCAGCGGCGACGTCCAGCCAGGCATCGAGGCGGCGCTGTTCTCGCCGCAGGACGTCGACGTTGATGAGCCCGCGACATATCGCGAGATAGATTGCCCGCGTCCGCGGATTGAAATCCGGCGCGCTGTCGGCGGCGGGCTCCGCCGACGAAGAGAGGCCGAGTTTGTCGTAGAGATGCTGGATTCGGCTCTGGGCACCGCGCGTCGAAAGGCCCCGGCGCATGGCGATGGTCTTGTCGGTGAGGCCGAGCGCGATGTCGATCAGGCTTTCATATTCGCTGTCGGTGATCCCTTCGAGGCGGTCCTGGACACGATGCTGGATCCCGCGTATTTCGCGATCGATGATGCAATGGCCCTCGCGAAGTACCCCGCGCAATGCGGAGCGCATGCCGGCCTCGGACGCCGACTTGAGGACGTAGCCGTAGACCGACCCCGGTGGCACGATCCGGGCGACGCCTCGAACGTAGGCTTCGTCGGCGAAGTTCGACCAGAAAAGAATGCGGGTATCCGCGCGGCGGCTCCAGATCGCACGGGCGACTTCAATGCCTGTCACTTTGGGCAGCTGCAAATCGAGCACCACGCAGGACGGATCGCGTCGGGCCGCCAGGTCGATGGCGTCCTCACCATCGCTCGCCTCGAGCACCTCGAGATCGCCGGACCATAGCTCCTCGACGATCGTTCGGGCGAACGCTCGATGCAAGCCATCGTCCTCCGCGATCAGAACGAGCATGACCTGCCTCCCGCGGAGCCCGGCCTGTCCAAGCGCTCACGGGTGGTTGCCGCTGTCTGGTCTGCGCCGGATGCCCGATCGACTTCGATCACGATCCGCGTTCCGCCGCCGGGCTCGACCGGCCCGATGTGCAGCCGCGCGCCGATCAGGGCAGCCCGCGTGCGCATGTGGTCCAACCCGCCGCTGGCCGCCGGGTCGATATCGCCGCAGCCGCGACCGTCATCGGTCACGCTGACCCGAAGGTCGGTCTCGGTGGTCTCGATCCGCACGTCGATATTTCTTGGTTCGGCATGTCGGGCCGCATTGTTGATCGCCTCCTGGACGATCCGATAGAGCGCGGTGCGTGTCGTTTCCGACAAGGCGTCGGCGTGCCCTGCGCTGGTATCCGCGATGTGGACGGCAATCGGCCGCCTTGCCCCGCTGACGCTGCGATTGAGGTGCGCCTCGACCGCGTCACGAAGACCGAACAGTTCGAGCACGCTCGGTCGCATGTCGTCCACGATGCGACGCAGTTCCTTCAGGCAGCTGACGATCTCGCCTTCGAGCTCTGCGAGTTGCGCGTCCCGGGCCACGCCGTGATTTCGCAACGACGAGACCTGCCGCGCGACCCGCGCAAGATCCGCCAGCGTCTGGTCGTGCAGATCCATGGCCATTCGACGCCGCTCCCGTTCCATCCCCTCGGTCAGCTTCGAGGCACCCACCCTCAGCAATTCCTCGCGGCTGCGCGCATTGCTCTCGGCGAGCATGGCGCGCCGCGCTTCGTCTGTCTGGATCAGCGCGAAGATGTAGGGCGCGATGAAATCGGCGCATTGCTGGGCGACGCCGACGTCGGACTCGTTGAAGCGGTCGGTCTCGTGCCGGCTGATATTGAGCGTGCCGACGATGTCGCCGCGCGCGCGCATCGGCACGATGATGCGGCTGCGCAGTTGCCCGGTGTATATCGGTTCGTCCAGAGCCCCCGCGAAATGAAAGCGCTGGTCGGTGAGCGCATCACCGGTGAGGAGGTAAGGCACCTCGCCGCGAAACACCATCCGCACTGGGCTGAGGTCGGTTGGCAGCGGATGTTCTGCAAGATCGCTCCAGCTGGTGTGGAAGCCTGCTTCGTAGCACGCATGACTGCGGCCTTCGTCGAGCAACACCGCAACGTCCATATGGGCATGCGGAATGAGCGTCTCGATCTCGACGGCCGTCGCACGAAACGCCGCCCCGGGGTCGACATGCCCGGCCAAGGCGCGCGAGATCGCCAGGAGCCTGTCGACCAGTATGGGAGAAACGCTCGCCATGGCTTGATGCCGCTCCTCTTGCGCGCCCATGCGGACGGCGCGAACGATGCCCTTTGCCGCCAGACGGATTGGCAATGAGCCTACCCCAGTCGCCGAACCTCGCTCATCGGGATCAACACCGGGTGCGCGCGGACCATCTATCTGTGCATCCACCGACCACCAGGGTGCTAGGTGCTTTGTCTTGCCCATCGTCATTGCCAGAATATTGCCAGATCACGGCCTAGCACCCGGAGAGCGCGTCACACCTCATCTTCAGCGGCTCTGTCGCAATAAGGGGTTCAGGCCGAACGAAGACCGGGGGGCGGTTCGGTAGCTCAAGCGGCCAGGCTGTAGAACCGGTCGGCTGCCGAGAAAGCAAAGCCTTTTCGGCAGCACAACTGCCTCTTCTTGATCATGTGCATGGTCTCGATGCCGGCGATGATGCGCCTGGCCGACCCGAAGGATTTGAACCCCATCATCGGACGGATGCGCCGCTTGATCGCTCGGTGGTCTTGTTCGACCAGGTTGTTCAAGTATTTCGACTGGCGTAAGGCGATGGCCGCGCCGCTGTCGGCGATCAAGCCGCGTACAGCAACCGTGTTTGCACCGCTTTTGTCGATGGTGATCTTCTCAGGCACGTCATGCAGGTCGATCGCACGCTCGAAGAACCGGCGAGCGGCCGCGACGTCACGGCGGGCGGTCAGCAGGAAGTCAACCATCTGACCCAGCCGATCGACGGCGCGGTACAGATACTTCCACTGACCGCCAACGAGGACGTAGGTTTCGTCGACCCGCCAAGATGTTCCAACGGGGTGCTTTCGCCGCCGGAACACCGCCGCCAGCACCGGCAACATCTTCACCGCCCAGCGGTGGACGGTGGCGTGGTCGACCAGCACGCCGCGCTCGGCCATCATCTCTTCCAGATTGCGCAGGCTCAGCGGGTATGCGGCGTAGCAACGCACGCACACCAGCATGACCTCCAGCGGGAAGTGCAGCCGCTTGATCACCCGGCGCAGCGTCGAGTCCGCCAGTTGAATGTGCAGGGGTACCATGTGCCAATTGTCCTCGACCAGCCTACTGCGACAGAGCCCCGACGTGTTGCGATCGCCGCGGCTTAACCCACTCGGAGTAGCACGATCTCTCGATCGAGCCTGCGCGGCTCAATGCAGGCGTCCGCCGTGGTGCCCTTAGAGTCGAGGGCAGATGATCGCCACACTTTCCGCCGTCACGCGCGAACGACTGCGGCGCTTCATGCGAATCATGCGCATGGCCGCGGTCATCGGTGCGGGCGTCGGTGCAGTCTACGGCGGCGCGATTGCCGGACCGGGCGCTCGCTCGCTGCTCGTTTCCCTGCTGATCTCCATACCGATTGGTGTCATCTCCGCCCTGCTCACGAGTTCATGGATCGCCGGCATCGAGATCTTCCTGCTGCCTCGCGCTTCGATGCGATGGCTCGACGCGCTGCCGTTCGCTGCGGTGTTCATCCTGAAGACGCTTGTCTACGGCGCGATCGCAGGGGCGGTTCTCGCCGGCCAGCCGGGAGAGCGCTTGTTGGGCGTCGTCACCGTCTATAACGCGCGCACCGGGCTGATTGCGGTTTGCCTCTCGCTCGTGCCCGTTGCCGTCGTGGTGATGATGTTTCAGGCCGCGGGCCTCGTCGGCTACCGCACGTTCATGGCTCTTCTGCTTGGAAAGTATCGCCGGCCCTACGCCGAGCGACGCTTCTTCCTCTTCGTCGACGTGGTGGGCTCGACCGCGATCGCCGAGCGGCTCGGGGCGCTGGAGGCACATCGCTTCCTCGCCGCGGTGTTTTCGGCAGTCGCCGAACCGATCGAGCTGTGCCGCGGCGAAATCTACCAATACGTCGGTGACGAGATCGTCATCACCTGGGTCGAGGCCGACGGTGTTGCCGATGCGCGGGCGTTGCGCTGCTTCTTCGCGATGCGCGCGGCGCTCGCCGCGGACGCGAACCGGTTTGTCCAACGCTTTGGCGTGCAACCGGAGCTGCGTGCGGCCCTGCATCTGGGCGAGGTCATCGCCGGCGAGGTCGGCCAGGTGCGCCGTGCGATCGTCTTCCATGGCGACGTCATGAACACGACCGGGCGCCTCGAGCAGGCGACCCGCGAAGTCGGATGCTTCTTCATCGCATCGGCGGAAGCGCTCGCCTCCCTTGGTCCGCCGCCCGAAATCCGCACCCACGACCTTGGCGCGCTGGCGCTGCGCGGACGAGTCGAGCCCATCCATGCGTTCTGCGTCGAACATTCGGATAGGAGCGCTTTGAAGAGTGCATGAATGCCGTGCGACGGGAAGGAGTTCTCTCGCTGGCGTACGGCTTCAAATCCGAAGAAGTCGAGCGTTAGCTCAGTCGAAAGCTGAGTCCACTTGTCGACGTTTCGAATTTCAGGTTTCGGACGGCTAACTTTGCTCGGCGTATGCCAGCAACGGGTCGGGTCCGGCCGATCATCTGACGGATCGGGCGACCGGGAACCGGTCGTAGAACCACAGGCAATCTTCTCGCCCAACGCTGCCGCTGAACCGGGGCCAACTCTCCCGTGGCGCCGGACTGCGGGTCCTTGACACGATCAAGGCTGAAGCCGCATGGCCGCAGCGAAGTTCAGCTGACCATCCTCGGTGAGTTTGTCCAGCAGGCGCTCAGGCGCAGGGTTGGACTTGAGGCTCGCACGAAATGCCAAGAAAGCGCCGGCGACGCCAGCGGGGTTCTCGTCGAACATCGTCGACAGAAACAGGTCCGGCTTTTGAACCCGGATGCTCAGCTGCTCGAGCTGCCGAACCTTGAAGTCCTTCGTGTTCAGGCCCCGATCGCAAGAAGAGCATACGCACACGCCGCCACATGGGTGTCCTTCGTCGATCGCACGGCGTTCGAGACGACCGCGTACTGCGCCTGCACCGTGGCGACATCCACCATGGCGTTTGGAAGCGAACGGTCCATCAACGCCTCATGCGCCTTGGCGGACGCGAGGTCGGCCTTGCGCTTGGACTTGACCAAGGCGCGGCTCATCTCGTCGAGGATCAGCGGGCTCCAGTGCAGATGCAGCAAGCCGGCGCAGTCAAGTTGAATCAGCAGGCCGCGTGTGGTCGCGCCGAACAGGACGTCGGCGTCAGCCACCACTGCCGGTGGGAGCGCCATGGATCAACTGCCGAAGAGCTCAGTGTCGAGTTCGCCTGCCAGCTTCGTGAACGCGGCCGATTGGCTGCGCCTTTCGCGCGTCTGCCAGGCCAGGACATCGCGTTTCAACAGCCGTCGCTGGTTGCCGACCTTCTGATGCAGCGGGATGCGGCCGAGCTCGATTTGCTTGACCAGGTAGGGGCGCGACACACCCACGAGCTGCGCAGCCTCTTCGGTGGACAGCACCTCCAGGGCGAGCGCAGCCGGCTCGGCGACTGTGGAAACTTGCGGCGGATTCCCCAGCGCCAGCAAGAGGTCCTTTCGCAGCCCGGCAAGCGCACTACGTGACAGCGAGACGTGCCGCGAGACGATCTCCATCAGCGGCTGCACGTCAACGATCACATGTACGGCGAAAGGGGCACGTTCTGGCGTGGCATCCGCCTTCGGCAAGCGATTCAGACGAGGCTTCGCCGTTGCAGATGAAGCAACGCGAGACGTGTTGGTGGATGCGGCTTTTGCAGGCATGGCGGCAGTATAGCCAACTCGAAATACGCGAAACTTGCGAAACGTCACTCCAGCCCCAATGCCGAGTCGAGACGCGCGGTCAAGCCACGCTGCGCTGACGGGTGGTGCCTGTCTTGCGTTTGATTGGCGCGACTTGGACGATCCCCTTAAGGCGCTGCACCCACAGGGCGAGTGCCGCCCGCTTCTCCGGCATGTACTCGTGGCGATCGTAGTGGCGTGCCTGGATGCCGCCCAGGCCATGCGATTGAAGCTGCGCTCGCACATCGCTGGAAATTCCGAGCGCGGCCATGTGGGTTTCGGCGGTCCGCCGAAGGTCGCGCATCGAGAACGGTCCGCGCTCGATCTCTCCCGCGGCCTCCATCGCGCCCTCGATGTCGTCGACCAGCGCCGCCACCGTCTCTTCGCGCAACGCCACGCGGCCCGTCGAACTGAATAGCGGTTCGTCGAGGCCTTCCGTCACGTCCAGGCGCCATTGGATGACCGGCATCAAGTCGTCATGAATCGGCAGCACATGCCGCCGGGGGTTGGAGTGGCGATTTCGTCCCTTGATGTCGTACAGCGTGAACATTGCAGCGGTTCGATCCACATCGCGCGGTGTGGATCGAAGCAGTTGCGTCGGCCGCTGCCCACCGAGCAGCAAGCAGGCGATCAAGGCGTCACGCGCAGCACTGGCGGGCGTTGCCTCGACACGCTTCCAGAAGAAGTTGAGTTCCGGCAACGTCAACGCTCGATCCAGCGCCTTCGAGAACTGCGCGAGGCTCGGAAGCCGGTCAGCCGGGTTGCTTTCCACATCGAAGGCGGTCAACGCCTCCGGGATCGTGGGATCGAGACTGGCCCGCATCGCCAACCCGTAGGCGGCCCGCAAGTACGCCCGCAACTTGGCCGCAGTCCGACCTTTGCCGGCATCGATCAGACGCGCCAGAACGTCACGCAGTTGTTCTGCCTTCACGTTCGCAGCCGCCCGCTTCACCAGTTCGGGGAAGGGCTCGCTCACGTGCAGCCGAAAGATCGACTCGGCATCGTCGTGAGATTGCCGCCCCTTCAACGTGCCGACATAGACACGCATCAGCGCCTCAAGGCTGCCACCTTCGGCCCGACGTTTGGTTGCAGCCGCGACCTCCTGCGCTTCGACCTCGGCTTGAACCTTCTCCGTAAAGATGGCGCGCAGGTTGTTGCCGCCAGCGGCGATCCGGGCGAACTCTCCCGCCCTTTCCCGAGCCTCGTGCAAGGTCATCCCGCTCACGCCGCGCGGGTCGTAGTCGGCCACCTTCAGGATGTCGCGGGTGCCGTCCGCTCGGGTGTGCCGGTACATGCAGACGTTGCGAGTTGCGAGCAGGCTACGTAACGGTCATTCGAAGTGACGAGCCTGAGCGCTGCTTGGCTGATGGAAGATCTGACAACGAGCGTCGACGGTCTCATTTCGCGATGATTTTTTGCGCAATTTCATCGCGGCCGATCGAAGGCCGCCGGTGCGACTCGAGTCACTGACGTGCACGAAGACCGAGGTACGGGCAATCCTCGAATCTGGCGCGCACGAATCAGCTGGCGGCTGAGCGCGCGCGGAAGGCGGACTCACTCCTTGGGTCGCGAAGGCTCAGAAATCTGATCGCCTCGCACCTTGTTCAGCAAATCTCGATAGGTGCTTGCCTCGAACTTACGCATCACGTTGGCGCGATGCACATCAACAGTTTTGGGGCTGATGCCGAGCGCTTTGGCGATCTCCTTGCTGGTCCGACTATCCAGCAGCGCCCGCAGCACGTCCTTCTCACGCTCCGAGAGGCGGGCTAGCCGCGACCGCGTATCGATCGCCAGCGAACGCTGCTCCCAGGCCTCGCGCGCCAGCCGGACGGCGCGGTTCACACTGTTGAGAAACGCCTGCGAGTTGAAGGGCTTCTGAAGGAAGTCGATAGCTCCAAGCTGCATCGCATTGACGGCCGCCGGCACATCGCCATGGGCGCTGAGGAAAAGCACGGGGATGCGGTACCCGAGTTCATGCATGCGCTGTAGCAGTTCAAGGCCGCTCATCTCGGGCATCCGCAAGTCGAGTACTGCGCAGGCGGGCCCATTCAGCGTTGACAGCATTTGCAGCAATGCGGCCCCTGACGGCAGCGCGCGCGACGTGATCTTTACCGAGTCGAGCAGCCACACGAGCGCGGCCGCGACCTCCGGCTCGTCGTCGACGAGAAACACCGTGACGGGAGTCGGTTCGATCACGGGATGGGCGCGGAGGCTTTGTCGGCCTCTCTTACGGTCTCTTTTACGCCACCTTTCGTGGACTCCCTAACGACCGGCAGCGTAAAGCGGAAGGTGGCACCGGCGCCGGGCGTGTTGAGGCAGCGGATCGCTCCACGGTGCGATTCCACGATCGTGCGGCACATCATCAAGCCCATGCCCAAGCCATCCTTTCGCGTGGTGAAGTACGGCGTGAAGATGCGCTCCATCAGCTCGGACGCGACCCCGGGGCCGTTGTCCGACACCTGGATGCACAACATGCCCTTGCCTTCGCGCTGCAGGCGGACAGCGACATGGCGGCGTGTTTCCGGCACGGCCGCCATCGCGTCGATGGCATTGAGCAACAAGTTGACGAGCACTTGCTGGATCTCGACGCGGTGCGCCTGCACCTTCGGCAGGTCATCCGGCGCCTCCACGGCGACGCCGCAGCCCGAGGCGCTGAGTTGCACCTGCAGCAGGTCGAGCGTCTGCAATACCAGGTCCCGTGCGTCCAGTGCTTCGAACTCCGGGTCATGACGGGCGACAAAGCGCCGTACGTTGCGCACGATCTGGCCGGCCTGTTCGAGGTGCAGGGAGATCTGCGCGAGCGCGCTTCGCACGTCCGGCCGATCGGCCAGTTCGTTGCCCAGCCGCAGACGGATGCCCGCGAGATAACTCTCGCAAGCATTCAGCGGCTGTCCCAGTTCGTGTGCCAGCGCGGATGCGAACTGGCCCATCAGGGACAACCGCATCGCATGCGCCAACGCTACCTGCTGCTCGTGCTCGCGTTCTCGTGCGCGATGTTGCTCGGTCACGTCTTCGAAGGTGAATACCGCGCCGAGTCCGTGGCTCGACAGACGTGAGGCGACCATCTCGAACTCCGTCAACCTGCCGCCGCGACCGCGCCAGATCATGTGATTGCGCTCGACGCGTTTGCCATCTGGTGGCGTCCTGTCGTGGATGAAGCTACGCAGCGAGCATGTGCGGTCAGCACCGAGCACCACGCGCTGCGCATCCTCAAGCGTGGTCGCCAGCATGTCGTGTGCGGTTACACCAACGAAGCGCTGCATCGCCCGGTTGATCTCGACGATCTCGCCGTCGGCACTGGTCACGAGGATGCCAAGCGGCAGGTGCCGGAAAAGCGCACGGTACTTTTCGCGGCTCTCGACGGATGCCGCTTGCATCGTGCGGCGACGCACCATTTCCAGGCGCAGCGCATCGTTGCTTCGGCGTAGATTCTGCGTACGCGATTCAACCGCGTGCTCGAGCCGTTGATTGGCGCGTTTGAGCTGGTTTTCGGCCTGCTTGCGTGCACTGATGTCCTGCACCACCCATACCGAGGGTGACTGCGAGTCGGCCGGGTCGATCATGCGACCCGAGATCAGACACCACAGCGTCTCACCGTTCTTCTTCACCATCGACCGCTCGTGTGTGTAGCTATTATCACGAGCGAAGCGGGCGTAGCGACGGCCGACCTCGGCGTAGTCTTCCTCTGTGCTGTAGAGCATGCGAACCGGGCAGCCGGTGAGCTCGCCGTCGACGTAGCCGAAGATTTCGTTCATGCGGGCGTTGGCCCACACAAAGGTCCGTTCACGCATGTAGCCCACGCCGACGATGGTGTTGTTGAGCACCAGTTCGTAGGGAAAGTCGTGACCGCGCAAGCTCGCCACGTTGGACAGTGCAGGCTTATCGGTTGGCAATCGGTGGGGCATAGAGCCGGGCGAGGGAAGCAGGTTCGAGGGAGGCGATGCTTGATTCTGAACCGACGTATGACGAGCAGGGACTACCCTAAGTCGACTTTCGGCGCAGTTCGCCATCGCACCGCCTTATCCCTCGTAGCGCGACCAAGTAGGCCTGATCTTGATGCTGCGCTGCACTACGTGTTTTGCTTAGCCAGTAGGGAATCGACGCGTATGGGCATGGGCTGATCCGGCTCCTAGCATCCGCCCACTCGACGTGCAACACGTCGGGCGAAACAGCCGAAACGACGCAACTGCGCCGCAACAACCGAGACAGGAGATTCTGATGCTCACCGTCGACATCGACACCGGTGGCACCATGACCGACGCGCTGATTTCCGATGGGGAATCGCGCCACTCGTTCAAGGTCGACACCACGCCGCACGACTACACCGTGTCGTTCCTCGCCTGCCTCACCGAGGCCGCGAAGACACTTCAATACCCCGATGTAGCGGCCTTCCTGGCCAAGGTCGGTCTGATCCGTTGGTCGTCCACCATCACCACTAACGTGCTTGGCGAGCGCCGCGGCTCCAAGGTCGGCCTGTTGGTCAGCAAGGGCTTCGAAGAGACACTGTACGGCAGCGCTCGGTCCCCGGTGGTCGATGAACTGGTCGGGCCGGGCAACGTGATCGGCTTGTCCGAGCATCCCACGGCCGGCGAAATCCTGGTAGGCGTGAAGCAGCTGCTTGAAGGCGGCGTGCGTCGCATCTGCGTCTGCTTGAAGGACAGCTTTCCTGACAACAGCGCCGAACGCTACATCAAGGATGTGATCGAGGACCAGTACCCCGACCACATCATCGGCGCGGTGCCGGTACTGCTGGGCAGCGAGATGGCACCGCTGCGCCACGACCAGACGCGGGTGCACTACTCGTTGATGAACGCATACACGCACACCCAACTGGCCAACTCGCTGTTCAAGGCGGAAGACATGCTGCGCGAGGATCACCGCTGGAACGGCCCGCTGCTGATCGGCCACACCAGCGGTGGCGTGGCGCGCATCGGTAAGACCAAGGCGGTCGACACGATCGAATCCGGACCGGTGTTCGGCACGTTCGGGGGTGCTTACATGGCGCGCGCCTACGGCCTCAAGAATGTGGTGTGCTTCGACGTCGGCGGAACGACCACCAAGGCCTCAATCGTCCGCGACGGCGCGCCGGTGTTCCAGCGCGGTGGAAAGCTAATGGGTGTGCCCGTACAGTCCTCGTTCGCGATGCTGCGCTCGGCGGTGGTGGGCGGCGGCTCGATCGCCCGGGTCAAGAGCGGCCTGATCACGCTCGGCCCTGAGAGCATGGGTGCCGCACCCGGCCCGGCCTGTTATGGCTTGGGCGGCAGCGAAGCGACGCTGACCGATGCGCTGCTTGTCCTCGGCTACCTGGACGCGAGCAACTTCCTTGGCGGCAGGCGCCAACTGCAGGCGGACAAGGCGCGTGCAGCGATCGAAAAGAATGTGGCCAAGCCCTTGAGCATGTCCGTCGAGGTCGCGGCCCTGTCGATCCGCGACGAAGCTGTTGCGATGATGGCCGAATTGCTGCGCGCGACGCTCGCCGAAGCAAAGCTCGATGCCAAGGCCACGTCGCTGTTCAGCTTCGGCGGCAACGGGCCCATGTTTGCCGCGTTCGTGGCCGACAAGCTGGGCATGCCGGTGGCCTATGCCTTCAACCTCGGCCCGGTGTTCAGCGCCTTCGGCTCGGCGATCTCCGATGTAGTGCATGTGTACGAACGCGGTGCCTCCGGCACGTGGAATGCCGCCGACCACGAGCCGTTGCTGGCGGGGTTACAGAGCCAGGCAGCCCGTGACCTGGCGGGTGAAGGCTTCGATGTGGCCAAGGCCAGCTTCGGCTGGGAGCTCGAATTCGGCGCCAGCGAAGACGCTGTCACGACGGTGCGTGCCGATGCGGCCCACGACACGGGCGACGCGTTGTTTGCCGCGTTAGGAACCGCCATACAGGCGGCCGATACGGCGGCCCGGCATCCACTGCTGCTCGATTGGCTGAGCGATGCGGCGGCCCGGCAGCCACTGATGCTGGTGCGGTTGACGACACGGCTGTCGGTTGGATCGCATGGCCTGTCCAAGCGTCTAGCCAAGGTGCAAGCGCAGCCGGCCGGCTCTCGCGTGATGCGGTTCAACGGCGCCAGCGACAAGGCCACACCGGTGCAGCGCTGGGAATCGATGAACGTCGGTGACCGGCTCACCGGCCCCGCGATGGTCAATGGCGCGACGCTGACCTGCCCGGTGCCCCCCGGATGGACCTTGCGCGTGGACGACTACGGCAATGCCGAACTGCGCCGTTCCTGACAAGAAACAAGGACAGGAGACACACCATGTTTGAGCGAATCCGCTTCACTGAATACCTCGACCTCGACCTGAACGACGAGTGCTGGTACTGCCACGACTGCGGCACCAAACTCATCTCGGCCCGCGAGAGCTACAAGAAGGGCTGCCTGGTCGCCGAGCGCGATCCGCGCGAAATCCACAACCCGGTGATCGGCGGTGACTACACCTTCGCACCCGACCCCGATTGGGTGCGCATCGTGGAGTTCTATTGCCCCGGCTGTGCGCGCCAGATCGAGACCGAATACCTGCCGCCCGGCCACCCGATCACGGTAGACATCGAGGTCGACATCGACAGCCTGAAAGCGCGGCTTGCCAGCAGCAATGTCGTGATCAAGGCCGGCAAGCTTTGCAAGCCCGAGGGAGTCGCAGCATGAGCACCGTCCCGAAGCAAGCCAACGCTCAGATCTCCGCCGGCACGGCGATGAACTCGATCGACATCGATGTCGGGGGCACATTCACCGACCTGGTGATCACGATCGACGGTGAACGCATCATCGCCAAGTGCCCGACCACGCCGCATGACCTGTCGATCGGCTTTCTCAACACCGTGGAAGCCGGCGGCGACAAGCTCAGCATGACCGTCGAGGAACTGTTGCCACGAATCGACATCATCCGTTACTCGACCACGGTGGCCCTGAACCGGCTGCTGCAGCGACAGGGCCCGCGCATCGGGCTGATGACGACTGAGGGCCACGAAGACGCAATCCTGATCGGCAAGGGCGCACAGTGGACCGACGGCCAGCGTGTCTCCGAGCGTCGCAATATCGCGGTGCAGAACAAGCCGCTGCCGCTGCTCGAGCGCGGTCTGATCGTGGGCGTGCGCGAGCGCATCGACTCCAGGGGTGACATCGTGCGCCCGCTCGACGAAGAGGACGTGCGCCGCAAGCTGCGTTTGCTGATGGACCGCGGCGCACGCGCCATCGTCGTCTCGCTCCTGTGGAGCTTCATGAATCCGTCGCACGAGAAGCGGGTTCGCGAGATCATCCGCGAGGAATACAAGGAGTTCCACATCGGATTTGTGCCGGTGGTGATGTCCAGCGCGGTCGTTTCTAAGATCGGCGAGTACGAGCGCACGATGACGGCGGTGCTCGACGCCTATCTGCAGCGCTCGATGCAGAACGACATAGGCGCCACCTGGGACAAGCTGCGCGAGAAGGGCTACCGCGGCGCCTTCCTGATGATCCACAATTCGGGCGGCAGCGCCGACATCTTCAAGACGCCGGCCTCGCGCACATTCAACGGCGGCCCGGTGGCCGGGCTGATGGGCTCGGCCTATTTTGCCAACAAGCTGGGCTTCAAGAACGTGATCGCCGGCGACGTGGGCGGCACCAGCTTCGACGTGGCGCTGGTGGTGGAGTCCAGCGTGCGCAACTACACCTTCCGCCCGGTCATCGACAAGTGGATGGTCAATGTCACGATGATGCAGACTCTGTCGATCGGCGCCGGCGGCGGCTCGATCGCCTCGGTCGACAAGGCCGGTCAACGGCTCGAGGTCGGTCCGCACAGCGCGGGCTCGATGCCCGGCCCGGCCTGCTATGACCTGGGTGGCACCGAGCCCACCGTCACCGATGCCGACGTGGTGCTGGGCTACATCAACCCGGACACCTACTTCGGCGGGCGCATGCCGCTCTCGAGAGCCAAGGCCGAAAAGGCGATCCGCGAGAAGATCGCCCAGCCGATGGGCATCGAGGTGGTCGAGGCTGCGGCGTTGATTCGCCACGTGGTCGACGAGAACATGGCCGGGGCGATCAAGCGTGAAGTGCACATGCGCGGGTACCACCCTGAGGACTTCGTGCTGTTTGCCTTCGGCGGTGCCGGGCCCACGCACATGGCGGGCTTCAAGGCCGACGTGCCCAAGGCGGTGGTATTCCCGGCCGCGCCGGTGTTCTGTGCGGTGGGTTCGTCCATCATGGACATCGTTCACATGTACGAGCAGTCGCGCCGCATGGTCTATATGCAGCCGATGACCGAGCAGATCGTGATCGACCCGGAGGCCTTCAACAGCACCGTCGCCGCCATGATCGACAAGGCACGCCAGGAGATCGCGTCGGAAGGGCTGAACGTCGACGAGGCGATCTACTCACTCGAGCTGGACATGCTCTACGGCGGCCAGGTCAACGTCAAGCGCGCAAGCTCGCCGCTGCTGCGCATCGATTCGGCCGCCGACGCGCTGACGGTCTACAAGGCATTCGAGAAGGAATTCTCCGATGCCTTCAGCCCGCTGGTGGTCAACAAGCCGGGAGGCGTGTTTCTCGACAACTTCGTGCTACGGGTCACCGTGCCGACATGGAAGCCCGAGGTGCCCGAATACGCGATGCAAGGCATCGACCCGTCGCCGGCGCTGACCGGTCATCGCAAGGCCTACTGGCCCGAAAACAAGGCCTGGATCGACACGCCGATCTACGTGTTCGAGCAGATGCAGCCCGGCAACGTGGTTGACGGTCCGGCCATCGCCGAGGCCGAATTCACCACCATCGTGATCCCGCCGGGCCAGCGTTTCTCGGTCGACAAGCACGGCCTGGGAATTCTGGAGGCGATCGTCGCCGCACCTGTGCGCCGCCGAGTCGGTGCGGTCTCGGTAGCAGCCAGCGCCTGAGCGAGCGCATAACACTTCCAGCATCAAACCAAAGTCCGAACGGAGACACCATGGCAATTCCCACCCTCGAGCAAAAGCTGGCCTGGCTGAAGCCCGCACCCGCCAGCCAGCGTGAACTCGAACTCGCGGCGCAGATCGATGCCGCCGAGTTCGAGATCGGGTTCCAGCGCACCAACGACATTCTCGACGAAGGGATGGACGTGTTCGTGCGCTCCTGCCGCTGCGCAATGGGCATCGCCGGCGACTCGCTGGTGGCCATCATGACCGCCGATGGCGACATCGTGAACGGCTCCTGCGGCACCTACCTGCATGCGGTGATTCCGCCGCTGATCATCAAGTACATCCTCGCCACCTACGGCACCAAGCCTGGCATCAAAGACGGTGACCTGTGGTTCGCTAACGACGCGGTGTACGGCGGCGTGCACAACCCCGACCAGATGGTGTGCATGCCGGTGTTCTACGAAGGCAAGCTCGTGGCCTGGACCGCAGCGCTGGTCCACACCACCGAGACCGGTGCGATCGAACCGGGCGGCATGCCGGTCTCGGCGACCTCGCGCTTCGAAGAGGGCATGAACCTGCCGCCGATGAAGATCGGCGAGAACTTCGAACTGCGAGAAGACATCGTCTCGATGTTCGTCGCCTTCGGCATCCGCGCGCCGTCGATGATCGCGGTCGATCTAAAGGCCCGCTGCACCACCGCCGACCGGGTGCGCACGCGCCTGATAGAACTGTGCGACCGCGAAGGCCCGGACTACCTGATGGGCCTGTTCCGCAAAATGCTGCAAGTGGCCGAGGCTGGAGCGCGCGACATCATCGAGCTGTGGCCCGATGGCAAGTATCGCTGCGTGACCTTCCAGGACGCGGTCGGCCTGAAGCAGGGCCTGGTGCGCTCATGCTTCATGACAATGGAGAAAAAGGGCGATCGCATCCTGGTCGACTTTTCCGAAACCGGGCCAGAGACGCCTTCCCCCTACAACGCCCACCCGCAGGCGGCGATCGCGCACTTCTCAAACTACATCTACGAGTACCTGTTCCACGCCCTGCCGATCTCTAACGGCACGTTCGCCAATATCGACTTCAAGTTTGGCCACAACACCTGTCTCTCGCCCGATGCGCGAGCCGCAACATCCTGCTCGGTGATGATCTCCACCGGCGTGATGAGTGCGGTGCACAACTGTGCCGCCAAGGCAATGTTTTCGACCTCGCTCTGGAAGCAGTCTGGCGCGTCGATGGGCAATGGCGGCAACGCGCTGGTACTGGCCGGACAGAACCAGTGGGGGTCGTTCTTCGCCGACATGCTGGCCTACTCGATCAACACCGAAGGCCAGGGTGCACGACCTACCCAAGACGGCATGGACGCCTTCGGCTTCCCCTGGTGCGTGTTCGGCCGCGCGCCCAACACCGAGACCGTGGAAAACGAGTTTCCGCTGCTCGTGCCGCTGTCCAACCACTGGAAGGATTCCTGCGGCCACGGCAAGTACCGCGGCGGCGTGGGTACCGCACAGATGTGGGTGACGCACCATGTGCCGGCCGTCTACATGATGGCGATTGCGGACAACTCCAAGCTGCAGACGCCGCAGCCGCTGTTCGGCGGCTACTCGCCCTGCACGGTGCCAGGCATCGGCATCCGCAGCGCCAACGTCAAGCAATTGATGATGGAGGGCGACGAGAAGTTGAAGATGGACGTGCAGGACCTGCTAATCAACCGCAGCATCGGCGGCAGCTACGAGACCGAGTTCCAGGGCCGCTCGGTGCGCCCTTACAACGACGGCGACGTGATCACGTTCGCGTTCTCGACCGGTGGCACGGGCTACGGCGATTCCTTGGACCGCGATGCCATCTCGGTGGGGATCGACATAGAAAAGAACCTGATCACGCCAGGTACCGCGAAGCAGGTCTACAAGGTGATCTGGAACGAAGAGAGTCGCCGTGTGGATGCAGCCGCCACCGCCGAGTTGCGTACCGAGGAGCTCGCCGCACGCAAGAAGCGCGGTGTGCCCTACGCCGAGTTCGAGAAGCACTGGAACACGCTGAAGCCGGCCGACGAGATTTTGTTGTACTACGGCTCATGGCCCGACGCCCGGATCGTCACGCCGCTGATGCGCGCCTGAGTCGCCGCCCATGGAAGCAGCAACAGGAGCAGCGTGGCGGCGACGTCTGCAGGAACTGGCCCGCGGTGTGGGCAACGCCCACGAGCCCATGTTCGCGCCGCTGCTGCTGAGCGTCTCGGCGCAAATCGACGCCATCGGCGTGCCGGAGATGGTGGTCGATGCCACGAAGCTGCGCAAGAACGCGGCCGAGCTGCGCCGCATGCTCGGGCTGCCCGGGGTGACCTGCGCTGTGCCCTCGATGATGGAGTTCGAGGCGCTCGGTGGTAGTGTCGATAATGCGGTCTGGCCGCCACAGCAACGGCCTGGCACTGCGCTGGAGGTGGCGGCGCTGAAGACCGAGCCCGCTGCACTACTGCGCTCGGCGCGGCTGGCCGCTTCGGTTGATGCCGTGCGACAGTTCGCTGCCGCCGATGCCAGCGAACCGGTGATCGCGATCGCATTGACGGGGCCGGCGACCTTGGTCTCGCAACTTCGGGCGGTCACATCGGCGAATGACAGTGCCGAGACGCTGTACGACTTGGCGGGACGACTGCTGGCGGCGCTGGTACGCCTGTATTGCGAAGCCGGGGCGCATCTACTGCAGTTGCACGAGGCCGTGGCACCGCACGCGGACGAAGAGCACTGGAAGGGCGCGCTCGGCACGGCCGGCAACGTGGCGCGCTTTCACCGCGTGCCCCCGTTGCTGGTGTTCGCTGAAGGCGTGACTGCACCCGGCTGGCCGTCCCAAGCCGTGCCGTGCGTCGCACCCCGGACGGCCATGTCGCCCGCCACCCCGGCGCATGCCCAACGCTGGCCCGACGACCCCGCTGCCTGGCCGACGCTCCCCGTACAAGCGGGCCACGCCCGGCTGATCACCACGGCGGCCGATGTTCAGTCCACTTTGGCACTGGCCGAATTGCTCGGTCATGTGCAGCGCGTGCGAGCGGTTGCCTGATCGCTGCTTGAGATCACCGCCCGCTTGGAGCCCTCGCTTGTCCGCTGACAACACGACCTCAACCGGCGCCTATTGGAACGAGGCGCTGGAGACCTTGCCGTGGGCCGAGGTCGAGCGCTGGCAGGCGCCGCGGATCGAGGCCATGCTGGTCCCGCTGCGCGAGCGCTCAGCGCTGTACGCGCAGCTCCATACGGACGTGCCGCGCGACCTGAGGCTCGCCACGCTCACCGACCTGTCCGCCCTGCCCTTCACGTTGAAGGACCACGTTCGCGTCGCTCAGGATCGCGCCAGCGACGTACAGCCACTCGGCGACAACCAGGCTGTATCGACGGCGAACATCGTGCAGGCGATCGCCTCGTCCGGAACTACCGGAGCGCCGCTCTACTACGGCCTGACGGCCCCCGACGTCGAGGTATTCACTGACGCGATCGCCAACACGTGGTTCACCGCCGGGCTGCGCAAGAACGACGTCGTCGCGCACCTGGTCGGCCTGCCGATGGTGGCCGGTGGCCTGCCGTATGCCGACGGCTTTCGACGCATCGGCGCCATGCTGTGCTGGCTGGGCGGCTTTCCGACCGAACGCATCCTGCGCGAGATGCGCCGCCTGCGCACGACCGCAATACTGGCTACCACCTCGTTCGGGCTTTACCTGAGCGAACAGTGGGACGCCGTCGGACGAGAGACCGGCGTGCCATCCCGGCTCACCAAGGTGCTGTGCGGCGGCGAGCCGGGACTCAACCAGCCGGAGATCCGCGAGCGCATTGGGAACGGCCTGCAGATCAGCCACCTTCGCGAGGTGATGGGGCTCGGCGATGTGATCTCAGCCATGTGGGGCGAGTGCGAGGCCCTCAACGGAATGCATTTCAATGCGCAGAAGCATGTAGCCATCGAATTGATCGACCCTGCCACCGGCGAGCAACTCTCGTGGGAAGCGGGCGCCATAGGGGAGATCGTCTACACCGCCTTCACGCGCGAGGCCACGCCGCTGGTGCGCTACCGCTCGCGCGACCATGCGCTGGTGACGGGCGTAGACCGCTGCGTCTGCGGCCGCACCAGCCCGCGCATACGCTGCATCGGCCGCACCGACGACATGCTCATCTACAAGGGCATGAACGTGTTCCCGACCTCTATCCGCGACCTGATCGCACTGCGCTTTGTCGGCAGCGTTGAGCCGATGCTGCGCATCTGGAAGGACAGCAAGGAACAGGTGCGATTCGATGATCCGATCCCGGTGGAGGTGGAAGCCACGCCTGGGTTCGACATGACGCAAGCCTCCGGCCTTGCGCAGGCCATCGAGAGCACGGTTCGGGCACAGTTGCAGGTGCGCGTTGTGATCACGGTGCTCGATGCCGGCAGCCTGCCCAAGAGTGCCTACAAGAACTCGCTGCTTGCCGTTCGGGCCAGCAAATGAGCTTCGCTTCTTCCACCACTACAACGAAAGCTAGAGACGATGAATGTGATGAGAATGCTCGACTTGATAGACCGGGTTGCCGTCATCACCGGCACTGGCCGCGGCCGGCACAGAAGATCATGACCGGCCAGACGCTTGCAGTCGACGGCGGAATGGCGAGGCATTGAGAGATGAAATTCAAAAACGCATTCCTGAGTTCGCGCCACCTGTGGTCCTCGCCGTTCGTGCGCTGGCAGGGCAGCTTGGCCGATGTGTCCAGTCTCGACCTTGCCGTTGCCGTCACGCGCGACGCCTTGGCAAAGGGGCACTTCGATCCAGTCCGCGTCAGCCAGATCGTGCTCGGCACGACGATCCCGCAGCCGCAGAGTTTCTACGGCGCGCCGTGGATCGCGGCGCGACTTGGCATGACTGGCATCAGCGGGCCGCACATTGCGCAGGCCTGTGCGACCTCGGTGGTCTGCCTGGTCGCGGCGGCGCAGGCTGTCGAGGTTGACGGCAACACTACGTCGCTCGTCGTGGTCGCCGACCGCACCAGCAACGGACCGCTGCTGGTGTACCCGCGCTCGCAGTCCGCAGGCGGAGCACCGGCGACGGAGCACTGGGTGCTCGACAGTTTCGCGGCCGACCCGTGGACCGGTGAGGCGATGGTGCAGACTGCCGAAGCCGTCGCGCGCGACGGCACGATGTCGCGCAGCGCGCTCGATGACTTGACGCTGCTGCGCTACGCGCAGTACCAACGCGCGCTGGCCGATGACCGCGCGTTCCAGCGACGCTGGATGCAGCCGGTGGTCATCGCCAAGGGGAAATTGAAGCTGATCGTCGAGGCGGACGAGGGCGTGCACCCCTACACAGCCGAGGGCCTAGCAGCGCTAAAGCCGGTGCTGCCTGACGGTGTGACAACCTACGGCTCACAGACGCACCCGGCCGACGGCGCCGCCGGGACCATCATCTGCAATGAAACGAAGGCTCGCGAAATGGCGCGGGGCGACGGCGTAGTGCGTCTGCTCGCCGCCGGTTTCGCGCGCGCCGAGAAGGGTCGCATGCCAAAGGCCGCGACGCTGGCTGCGCAGCGGGCGCTCGCAAGCGCCGGCGTGACCATCGAAGAGGTAAAGGTCGCAACAACGCACAACCCGTTTGCCGTCAACGACCTGTGGTTTGCGCAGCAGACGGGCTACTCGCTCGAGCGCATGAATCCTTACGGCTGCAGCCTGATCTTCGGCCACCCGCAAGGGCCGACCGGGCTGCGCTCGATCGTCGAACTGGTGCACGCGCTGCGCGAAGTCGGCGGCGGCATCGGACTGTTTACCGGCTGTGCGGCGGGAGACACCGGTGCAGCTTTTGTGCTAAGAGTTGAATAGCCATGGTTGCCCGCATCACCACGTCTGTCACGGTCATCACCGGCTTTCTTGGGGCAGGCAAGACCACCTTGGTCAATCGCATCCTGCAGGAGTCGCACGGACAGCGGTTGGCCGTGATCGAGAACGAATTCGGTGCCGTCGGCGTAGACGCCGAGTTCCTCGTCACCGACGACAACGAGGCGGTGATCCAGCTAGCCAACGGCTGCCTGTGCTGCACCGTGCGCGGCGACCTGGCGCGCGCGCTGCACGAACTGGCGCAACGCAGCGATAGCGGCGACTTCACGTTCGATCGAGTGCTGATCGAAACGACCGGCATTGCTGACCCCGGGCCCATCATCCAGACCTTCCTGGCAGAGACTGCGATCCTGACGCGCTTTCATCTGGACGGTGTCGTGGCGCTGGTGGACGCGGTACACGGCGCGGCGCAGCTGCATCAGGTGGAGAACCGCGCGCAGGTGGCGTACGCCGATCGCATTTTGCTCACCAAGTGCGACCTTGCGACGCTCGCAGGGCAAGACACACTGAGTGAAGATCTCGCCCGCATGAACCCGCGCGCGCAGATTCTGCCAGTGGACTTGCATCGCACGCCGATACCAGCCTTGTTACAGCTGCTGTTCGACGCAAACGGCTACAGCCTGGACTATGTGGCTCCGGCGGAACTGAAGCGTCTGAGCGGCCGAATGCAACTGCTGTCCAACGCAGCGTCACAGCGCTTGCGATCACTGGCGGTGCCGAGTCACACGGAGGACGTCGTGTCCTGCGTTTTTGAATCGGCGGCGGCACTCGATCTGGACCGATTGAATGCCTTCTTCGATGCCGCACAACAGCGCTACGGCACAAGACTGTGGCGATACAAAGGCGTCGTGCATGCCGAGAATCAGCGCCCGCGGTTGGTGGTGCAAGGCGTGCAAAGCCTGCTTCAAGTAACGGGCGGAACAATGTGGCGTGCGTTCGAGCCCAAGCGCACGTTGCTCGTCTTCATTGGACAAGCGATTGAGCCCGCCTGGATTCAGCATGAATTGCAGGCCTGCGAGACTCGATCTGGTCCGGCATCCAAAGAGGGTGCGGTACTCGGCGTAGCTGCCGGCTAAAGGCGCAGGCCGGGCTTGGGCACGAAGTGCCTTCGGAGCGGCCAGCCGGCGCTCCCGCTTCCGCAGGAGCCGCAACTCGCCGGGTATCAGTGTACGTGGCCGTCAGCTACCTGGCGGCCCCGTGATTGGATCTGGGAAGACCCGCCTGCGACCCGGAGCCGACATAGCGCGTGCCAATCCGGAGACCCGAAAGCAGACCTGCCCGTGGCTGCCGCAATGCCCTGATACGGCTCGGGCAATGCCGGGTGGATTGATCCCGCTCAATACAGCCCGCAGAGCGGAAGCTAAGCTTGATTTGCGGAAGGGTGGCCCCGCTGCCCAACCGCCTTCTCCACCAATCGAGGAAATTTCATGAACAAGGATCAAGTCAAGGGCGCCATCAAGGACGCCGCCGGTAAGGTGCAAGAAAAGACCGGGCAGGTGGTCGGGAGCACTGAGCAGCAACGCAAGGGCATCAACAAACAGGTCGAAGGCAAGACGCAGAAGGCCGTCGGCGACGTGAAGGAAGTTCTAAAGGACGTCAGGCAGAAGTGATCGCCGTTCCACCGGTGTCCGCGGCTATTGTGAATCGCGGACACTGGTGCGTATAGACACTGTCGGCCAAACGGTGGGCCCATGTCGTATCGGAACTGAAAGAGGCACGCCCGAAACGGTCCCCTCCTCGACCCGGAAGAACTGCAAGCTTGTGGACTTCGGCCCCGATCTCTTCCTTGGGCTTGAGCGCCATGACGACAAGTTGGCAGTNNTTCATCACCTCAATCTCGTTCTTGACCGACTGCACGCCGTTGACATTCGCGGGACTTCCTTGCAACCTCGACTCGGCGCACTCTTCACTCTGTGCACTATCGAACATATGCGTCCCGTATTGACGCAGGT
>PLZH01000040.1:15091-29349 GCA_003152055.1 Burkholderiales bacterium | reverse complement strand
TGCTCGCGGCGCAGCCGGAACTGAATCCAACTGCTCACAACTTCAAGGAGAACCCCATGAGCTTGGGCACCATACTGTTGATCGTTCTGATCCTGTTACTGATCGGCGTCTTTCCAGCGTGGCCGCACAGCAGCAACTGGGGCTACGGGCCGTTTGGCGGGTTGGGGCTGGTGCTGATCGTCGTCGTCGTGCTGCTGGTGATGGGGCGGCTGTGACAGCTAGTTCCCGCAATGCGCACAGGCTGGTGTGGGCGCGCTCTTCCTGACGATCAAAAAAGGACTCTCATGAACAAGCTTTTCAACCTCAAGGCCGCACTCGTTGCTGCCGCCATGCTGGTGCTGCCGGTGGCACAGGCAGCCACGATGACCAAGGCCGACTACGACGCCGGCAAGACCCGCATCAGCGCGGACTACAAAGCCGACAACGCCGCGTGCGCTGGGCAAGCTGGCAATGCCAAAGACATCTGCGTTGAAGAAGCCAAGGCCAAGGAGAAGGTCGCGCGCGCCGAACTGGAATACGCCCACACCGGCAAATCCGGCGACCGGAACAAGGTCCTCGTGGCGAAGGCGGAGTCGGCCTATGCGGTTGCCAAGGAAAAGTGCGATGACCAGACAGGCAACGCCAAGGACGTGTGCGTCAAGGAAGCCAAGGCCATCGAGATCAAGGCGCTGGCCGATGCCAAGATGGGCAAGGAGATGGGCGAGGCCAGGACCAACGCCGCCGAAGACAAGCGCGACGCTGACTACAAGGTCGCAATCGAGAAATGCAACGGCCTGTCGGGTGATGCCAAGGCCAATTGCGTGGCCGCCGTCAAGACAAAATTCGGCAAGAACTGAACCCTAAGGTTCACCGAAGAAGCGAGGCAAATTCGCCCCACCGTGGTCACACCATGACCACGGCCTGCCCATTGGTTGTGTGTCCGGTCGACGATCGATTCAGGGCGTCTCCTGACGGGGAGAGAGTATGAACACACTGACCCGGTTGGGGCTCGGCCCGATGGGTCAGCTTGAAGTTCGGCTGGCGCGCGGCGACTCGGCGTCGACGCTGGTCTTGACGCCGGCGTGCTCGAACGGTGGGCTGCCGCTGATGGAGGCCCTGCAGCAGCGGCGATCGCAACGCGAGTTCGCGACTCACGGCATTGCCTGAGCAGATGCTGGGCGACTTGTTGTGGGCAGCCAAGCGGCGTCAACCGCCCGGTCCTCGGCGGGCGCACCGCGCCGAGGACGATGAATTATCAGGCGATCGATGTCCACGTGGCGTTGCCTGCGGGCCTGTATCGCTATGAGCCGGCCGGCCACGTGCTGTGCTTTGAAGTGCCCCGGGATCTCCGCGCCATGACCGGAAACCAGGACTTCACCGCCGAGGCGGCGCTGGATCTGGTGTTCGTGGCCGACGACAGCCGGGTGCAGGTGCAAGGCGACAGCGCGAGGACTACGCCTACACGACGGCAGGTGCGATGGCGCAGAACGTGTATCTGTACTGTGCTTGGCAGGGCTTGGCGACCGTGCTCCGCGCTTGGATCGACAGTGAGGGCGGAAATGAAGCTGGGCGTCGAGCCAATAGGACATGCCCTTGAGGGTTTTCTGATCCTACAGCCACGCGGCGCTCGTTCTGATCGTAGCGACAGGCTGTCCTTGGGATAAAGGGGATGTCGGCAAATCGCCGGCTCAGTCTCAGGAGACTTGTTATGACCCCCTCGACCACCACCACAGGCGACGTGATTTCCTCCGACAAGGTGGAAGGAACTTCCGTCTACAACAACGCCGGCGACAAGCTCGGCTCGATCGACGACCTGATGATCGACAAGCGCACTGGCCAGGTCCGCTACGCGGTAATGAAGTTCGGCGGCTTCCTCGGTATCGACACCGACCGATATCCGATTCCGTGGAACATGCTGAAGTACGACACCCAAAAGGATGGCTACATGGTGCCGCTGGACAAGACCAAGCTCGAGAAGGCGCCCAAATACCAGTTCGAGGACGTGCCCGCGTATGACACGACCTACGGCAAGCGGATCAACAGCTACTACGGCGTCACCTGGTAACAGCCGTCATCTCCCGAGCGGGCAGGTCCTTTGCCTGCCCGTGCGGGACCTTAAGCTCGGGGACCGGCAAGGTGGGCCGCGTAGACTCGGCGCCATCGATGAGCCAAGGTGGTGGGTGTGATGGCCGTAAGCATTTCCATGTACACGCTCCGGTGTCCAAAGTGCCACTTGATAAACGCGAGGGTCATCGGCGACGGCCCAATCGTCCGTGGCGGCCCGTGGTTCCTCAAATGCAGCGCCTGCAACGATGAATTCGAGGTCGAGCTCGATCAGTCCGACTCCGACGGGAAGCGCCTCAAGGCCAAGACGGTGCAAGACCCTCGCCCGATCTCGAAGCTAGGAATCGGATCGAACTAGCCCGCGCGGGTTGGCTTCCCCGGGTATCGATGCTCCTCAAGTGTGCGGTGACGTCGGCGTTTCCTGGCGCCGCTGTGTCCCCGTCATAGCACGCCCATAACGAGCAACACGATGATGACTATCACCACCACCCCAAGACCACCACTCGGCCCATAGCCCCAGGAGCGGCTGTGGCCCCAGGTTGGCAGGGCTCCGATAAGCATCAAGATGAGCACGATCAAAAGAATTGTGCCAAGCGTCATCGAGTTCTCCTTCATTCACTGCCGTGGCGCCGGCGCGCGGAAATCGTCTGAGCTACGATTTCTCCTCGACTTTAGTTGTTTGTCGCCTCTTTTCATGTGCGGCAGCGCACAGAGGCGTGCGGCCACGGTATTTGAGCGCCTTGAGTCTGTCCACGTCCGGTGCCGTCGACATCAACACCTTATGCTGCCGCTCGATCGCTGCGACGACGCATTGGCCGTCGGGGCAGTCACGGGCAGCGTCATACCGACATCCGGAGTCGCGCGGAAGGTTCACGTAGTGCCAGGCGGCAGTCGACGGGGTGCGGGTGTCATCGGCCCAAGTTGAGATCGATGCCAACGTGGCGCCGGGCTCGAGGGCAAGGAGCGGGTCGACCTCGGTCCTGGCTCTCTCCGACAGTTGATGCTCGGCGAGCGTCGCAACCAGTCGGTGTCCTTCCGAACCCCATGCGCTCGCTGGCAAAGGAAGTGCTGCAAGCGACATGGAAAGTGCAGCCGTAACGAGTCGATGGACCAGGCCTGACAGGTTGGGTGTCTCGAGCGCTCCATGGCTGGTGGTGCGGCGCCGAGTCATAAGGCGAGTCTCCGCGCGAACAGAAGTCGAACATAATGCGGGCAATAGAAGCCGAAGTGCTCCGCAACGGACGCTCTCGAGCGACGCGTTCGGCCACAACCAGTCGGCCGCGAACGGCGGGTTACCGCCCCTCCACAAGCGCGAATCGCGCCCTCCCGTTCTCTCACACAGAGTGCATTGAGGCCCTCCTCTGTCTTCATGGCTTTCGGCATCCTCGCGACAGAGCCGGGCGAAGAGGGTAACTGATTTCCGCCGGTAATTCGCGGTGCGGTGGCCCCCGGAATCACTTTCATCCAGGTTATGGCTTCCTTCCAAAGATTGTATTTCTTTGATGGTGGCCGTCGCCCTAGGATTCTCCCAACGCGCAAGGCGTCACTGCCGGGCCGCCCGGCCACGCGGCGGCTTCGAACGCCTTCCGAAGATTGCACTAAGGGGACGCTCCCATGTCGAACACCATCGCAACCGCAAACGATCAAGCTCGCGTCTCGAGAGGCGGCGTCTTTCGCGCATCGGAGATGTCCGGCTACAGCCCCGCCAACCACCATGGCACCGTCAACACGCGTCTGGTCGGTCCTGACACCGGAGCACGTCACATGGAGATCGTGCTCGGCGACATCGCGCGCGGTGGCAATGCCCTGGCGCACGCGCACCCTGGGCTGGAGCAGGCAGCGTACGTGCTCGAGGGCACAGCCTTCGCAGGCATCGACGGCGTAGAGCATGAAGTGCGTGCCGGCGACATGCTCTTCTTTCCGGAGGGCGTCTTCCACTCGATTCGTGTGACTAGCGAGCGCTTGAAATTGCTGGTTGTCTATGCACCCCCCTACGGTGAGAACCCGGAACAGGTGATTCGGCCGGCCTGAATCCGAAGGCACGGGGTCGCGTCGCACCATTCTGCGCAAACGCTTTGGGAGGCAGGATCGGAGCAACAATACCTCCGCGGCGCTCGCGCTGTTCGTCTGGGCGTTCGCTGCAAACGCGCAGATGTTCAGGCTCACGATCCCGGACTTCGGGCCCGACAAGCCCTTTGACGACAAATTCGCATTCAAGGGCCTGGCTGCAGCGGCGCCAACATTTCGCCGGCGCTGGCCTGGGAGAACCCGCCGCCCGGCGCGGAGAGCTTCGCTCTGATGGTCCACGATCCGGATGCCGTCACCGGCGGTGCCGGCATCTGGCACTGGGTGATCGTCGACATCCCGGCTTTCGCGGACGCGATCGAGCAAGGTGCCGGAACCAACGACGGCGCGGTGCTTCCCGCAGGTAGCAAGCGGATCCGCATCGACTACGAGCAGACCGGCTGGGACGGTCCCTGCCCGCCGAAGTGCAAGCCTGCTCACCGCTACAACTTCACGCCGTACACCCTCGGCGTCGACAAGCTCGATCTGCCACCCGACGCAACGGTCTCGCACGTGGGCTTCGTGATCAACCTCAGGTCCATCGGCAAGGCGACGTTGAGCACCACCTACGGGCGTTGAGCGGCAGTTACCGATCGCGACGATGATCGGGTGCGGACGCCGCGCGCGGCGACATCGGCCGCAGGCGACGGCGTGCGGCCGAGATTGCGGACGTGCTCGCAGAACCGGGTCGTCGCCTGCGACAGCGTGCGGCCGGTCAAGGTGACGATGCCCACCTTTCTCTGCATGCGTGGCTTCGTCAACCGGCGCGCCACCAGGGTCGGCTGACCAAGGCAGGCGAGCGCGCTGGCCGGCAAGACGCTCAGACCGAGACCTGCGGCGACAAAGCCGCCGATCACCTGCAAATTGCTGCTCGCCACCTCATGCGCCGGATGGACAGTCAGCTGCGCGCGCATGAACGCGGCGTCGGTCGCGCCGCGCGTGTTGCTGCCGGACGTCGCGGCGATGAAGGGTCGCCGCTCGAATACGCTCCAGGCAAGCGCAGTTGCCGGCCGGGTTTGCAACGCGAGCGGGTCGTCGGCACGACAGATCAGGACGAACTCGTCATCGTGCAGATGCTCATACGAGAAGCGCCCGTCGGGCGGAGGCTGAACGGTGAGGCCGATGTCGATCTCGCGGCTCTCGAGCAGGGCGAGAACCGCCTCGGCGGAATCGCTGCGGACCAGAAACTCGATCTCTGGATGGGTGGCATTGAAGCCCGCGACGGCATCGACGAGCAAGGACTGCGCGATCGACGGCAAGGCCGAGACGCGTATCCGGCCGCGCTTGCCCTCGACGAATTGCGAGAGCTCGCTGATCGAATCGCTGAACTCCAGCATGATCCGCCGCGCGATCGGAAGCAGTTCGATACCGGCGGCGGTCAGCGTCACCTTGCGGCCGCCCCGGTCGAACAGGCGCGTCCCGAGGCCATCCTCGGCGAGACGCACGGTGCGGCTCAGCGCAGGCTGCGAGACATGCAATTGTTCGGCTGCCGCGCTGAAGCTGCCGTGTGTGGCGATCGAGATGATCGCTTCGAGCTGGCGCAGGCCGAGATTGCTGCGCATGAGGCAGTCACTCCGGTTATGGATTCGATCCGATCATTCTATTTCTCTGATGGCAGCGGCGATTCCACAATGGCTAGCAACGCCGGCCAATGCCGAAGAAGATCACAACCGTCCCGGAGACACGATGCGAAACCAAGGTATTCGCCGCGCCCTGTGCGTGGCGGCAATGTTCGGCGCGGCATTCGCCGGCCCGTTGCAAGCGCAGTCGTATCCGTCTAGAACGATCACCCTCGTGGTGCCGTTTCCTGCCGGCAGCGGGACGGATCAGGTCGCCCGCGGCATGGCTCAGTTCATGGAGTCGCAATTTCACGGGGTCAGCGTAGTCGTGGACAACAGGCCCGGAGCCAGCGGCATCATCGCCGCACAGGCCGTGGCGCACGCGCCTGCCGATGGCTACACGTTGCTGATGACGACCAACACGACGCAGTCGGCCAACCCCTACCTGTTCAAGAAGCTTCCCTACGATCCGGTCAAGGACTTCGCCCCGGTGGCCGCGTTGGCGAAAGGTTNNCGATGGTGATCGTCGTGCCACCGTCGAGTCCGATCAAGTCCGTGCCCGAGCTCATTGCCCGGGCGCGTGCGAAGGCGCTCAACTACGGCGCGGGCAACTCGTCAAGCCGGGTCGCTGCCGAGATGTTCAAGCAGATGACCGGTGCGGGTCTGGTGTTCGTCCCTTACAAGGGCAATCCGCAGGCGATCACCGACCTCCTGGGTGGTCAGATCGATGTGATGTTCGCCGACACGGCGACCGCATTGCCGCTCGTTCAAAGCGGCAAGCTGATCGCCCTGGCCTACACGGGAGAACGGCGCTCGCCGGCCTTTCCCACCGTGCCGACTGTCGACGAGTTGGGAATCAAGGGCTATGAGCTTTCGTACTGGGTTGCCGTGTACGCGCCGCAGGGAACCCCTGCCGAAGTCGTGCGCCGCCTCAACGAGATGTTCCTCAGCGCCGTGCAATCGGACGTCGTGTCGTCGGTCTTTGCTCGCGCGGTGCTCGACAAGTTCACGAGCACGCCGGAAGGCCTGGCCCAGTTCCAACGTGCCGAATCCGAGAAATGGAGCCGGGTGATCAAGGCCGCCGGCATCGAGCCGGAATGAGCTCTCGTTTCCCCGGTGGCTGCATCGCCGCAGTGAACTGCCCGCGAGGCTGAACGACCTTGGCCGGCCCGCTTCGTGGCGTTCGCGTCCTCGACCTCACGACCGTCGTCATGGGGCCGTTCGCAACGCAGATTCTCGGCGACATGGGCGCCGATGTCATCAAGGTCGAGTCGCCGGGCGGCGATTCGATGCGCAGGGTCGGCCCGTTCCGCCACCCCGGCATGGGTCCGCTCTACCTGCAGGCCAACCGCAATAAGCGAAGCGTCGTGCTCGACCTCAAGCAGCCGGACGACAGGCAGGCGTTGCTCGGGCTCGTCCCCGACGTCGACATCCTGGTCTACAACATCCGCCCGCAGGCGATGCGCCGACTCGGCCTGGGCTACGACGCGCTCGCCGCCATCAATCCCGGGCTGATCGTCTGCGGTGCTTTCGGCTTCGGCGAAAACGGACCGTACGCCGGTCGCCCGGCCTACGACGACATCATGCAGGCCGCCTCGGGCCTGTCGTCGCTGTTCCAGCGCGTCAACGGCGCGCCCAGCTATGCGCCGATCAACATCTGCGATCGCACGGTGGGCCTTTACCTCGCCAACGCCTTGCTCGGCGCGCTGTTTCACAAGCAGCGCACGGGAGAAGGCCAAGCCATCGAGCTGCCGATGTTCGAGACGATGGCCCAGTTCGTTCTCGGCGACCATATCGGCGGGGCCGCGTTCGTGCCGGCGCTCGGCGACACCGGCTACAAGCGCCTCCTGTCGACGCAGCGGGGACCGTACCCGACGCGGGACGGGCATCTCTGCGTCGTCGTCTACACCGACGATCACTGGCGAAAGTTCTCGGCGATGATCGGCGTTGCTGACCTCGTGGCGACCGACGCCCGATTTGCCAGTCTGCAATCGCGCACCGTTCATGCGGAGCAGGTCGGCGCATTCCTGGCGTCGAGCCTGCCGTCGAGAACGACCGCGGAGTGGATCGAGCTTTTCGCCGTGTCCGACATCCCGGCCAGCCCGGTCAACTCGCTGGAAGACCTTCTCGGCGACCCGCATCTGCAAGCCACGGGATTCTGGGAAGAGGTCGTTCATCCCACGGAAGGTCTTCTTCGTGTCGCGAAGCCGCCGGGCACGTGGTCGCGCACGCAACCCGATGTCCGCCGGCTGGCGCCGAACCTCGGAGAACACAACGACGAAGTCTTCAAGGCTCGGGCGCCCGACGGCCGGAGCCAGCGATGAGGTTCGAGGCGCTCGCCGACAAACCGGAGCGCCAGGCCTTGCGCGAGGCGGTGCGCACGGTCTGCGACCGGTTCGACGACGACTACTGGTCGGCACTCGACCGCTCGCACACCTTCCCGCACGAGTTCTGCAAGGCGATCGCCGACGGCGGCTGGCTCGGCATCGCGATGCCCGCAGAGTACGGCGGCGCCGGCCTCGGGGTGACCGAAGCGGCGATCATGATGCAGACGATCGGCAGCTCCGCCGGGGCCTTCGCCGCTTGCTCGGCGGTGCACATCAACATCTTCGGCCTGCACGCTATCGTCAAGCACGGCAGCGACAGGCAGAAACAGGAGTGGTTGCCCAAGGTCGTTCGCGGCGAGCTGCGCGCCTGCTTCGGCGTGACCGAGCCCGATGCCGGCCTCGACACTTCCAGGATCAAGACGCGTGCAGTCCGCCTTGGCGATCGCTACGTCGTTCACGGCCAGAAGATCTGGACCAGCACGGCGCAAGAGGCCGACAAGATCGTGCTGCTAGCGCGGACCACGCCGATCGACCAATGCGCCAGGGCCATCGACGGCCTGACGCTCTTCTTCGCCGACATGGACCCGAAAACCGTCAGCGTGACCGAGATCGCGAAGATGGGCCGCCACGCGGTCGACTCGAACCAGACCTTCATCGATGGCCTCGAGATCCCGGTCGAGCACCGCATCGGCAACGAAGGAAAGGGCTTCCGCTACCTGCTCGACAGCCTGAACCCTGAGCGCATTCTCAACGCCGCGGAGGTCATCGGCATGGGGCGGCGCGCCCTCGACAAGGCCACCGCCTACGCGGCGGAGCGCGTGGTCTTCGGGCGACCCATCGGCATGAATCAGTCGATCCAGCACCCGCTGGCAGAGTGTTGGGCGGAGCTCTATGCAGCCGAACTGATGACCTTGCACGCTGCCGAGCTGTACGACGCTGGCCAGCCTTGCGGCGCGCAGGCCAACGCCGCCAAGCTCCTCGCCGCCGATGCTGGCTTCCATGCCGCGGACCGCGCCGTCCGCACCCACGGCGGCATGGGCTACGCCGCCGATTACCACGTCGAGCGTTACTTTCGCGAGATGGTCGCGACGCAACTTGCGCCCGTATCGCGGGAGATGATTCTCTGCTTCATCGCCGAGCGCGAGCTCGGGCTGCCGAAGTCCTATTGATTGGAGCCGACGATGTCGAAGGAGATGCCGCCCGCCGTGATCCTCACGGAGCGCCGCGGCAGGAGCCTATGGATCACGATCCAGCGCGAGGAGCGGCGCAACGCCCTCAACCCGGAGGTGATCGCCGGCATCAGCAACGCCATCCAGGCGTCGCGCTCCGATGCCTCGTTGCGCGCGATCGTCCTCACCGGCGCCGGCCGGAAGGCCTTTTGCGCCGGTGCCGATCTCAGCCGCGGCACCGACGTGTTCAGCGAAGGCCCTGGCGAGCCCACGACCGACTTCGGCCGGCTAGCGCGCATCGTCCACGAGGTGGGCGTCCCGCTCATCGGCCGCATCAATGGCGACTGCGTCGCTGGCGGCATGGGCCTGATGGCCTTGTGCGACCTCGTGATCGCCTCGGACGCGGCCCGCTTCGGCTTGCCCGAGGGCAAGGTCGGCGTGTTCCCGATGCAGGTGCTCGTTTACCTGCGCCGGATGATCCATCCGCGCCACGTCAACGAGCTGTGCCTGACCGGGGAGCTGATCTCGGCGGCCCGGGCCAAGGAGATCGGCATCGCCAACGAGGTCGTCCCTTACGAGGAGCTCGATGGCCGCATCGAAGGCGTGGTCGGCCGGGTTTCGGCAATGTCGCCCGCAGCCCTGAAACGCGGGAAATACGCCATTGCCGCGATGCAGGCGATGGGCTTCCATGAAGCCCTGGCCTTCGCCGAGACGCAGATCGCCCTGGTCTCGCGCACCGACGATGCCCGCGAGGGGCTGGCAGCCTTCAACGACAAGCGCAAGCCGCGCTGGGCCAGCGACGAGGCCGGCGAATGAACGCGCGAATCGTCTGTATCGGCGGCGCCTCGGGTGCCTGGGGCGACAGTCCGATGGCCATCGGGCAACTGCTGCGTGCCGAGGTCGACTACCTGATGATGGACTACCTCGCCGAGGTCACGATGTCGCTGCTGGCACGGGCGCGGCTGAAGGATCCGGAGGCGGGGTTTGCGCCCGATTTCGTCGGTTACCTGAAGCCGCATCTCGCCGAATTGAAGCGTCGCGGCATTCGCGTCGCCAGCAACGGCGGGGGCGTCAATCCAAACGCTTGTAAGCTGGCCCTGGAGGCTGCAGCGGCCGAACTGGGCGTGCCGCTCCACGTCGCCGTCGTCGAGGGCGACGACCTGATGGGCGAGCTCGACGCTCTGCGCGAAGAAGGCGTGCGCGAATGGGTGTCCGGCGCCGTGCTGCCGCGCACCGTGCTCACGGCAAACGCCTATCTCGGCGCCATACCCATTGCCAAGGCCTTCGCTCAGGGAGCCGATGTGGTCATCACTGGCCGCTGCGTCGATAGCGCCCTGGCCCTCGGCATCCTGATGCACGAATTCGGCTGGGCCACCGATGACTACGATCGTCTCGCCGCTGGCAGCCTGGTGGGCCACCTGCTCGAATGCGGGCCGCAGTCCACGGGTGGCCTCTTCACCGACTGGGAGCAGGTGCCGGGGTGGCACGACATCGGCTACCCGATCGCCGAGTGCCAGGCCGATGGCCTCTTCGTGCTGACCAAGCCGCCAGGAACCGGCGGCCTCGTCTCCCCCGCCTGCGCGGCAGAGCAGCTCCTGTACGAGATCGGCGATCCGGCGGCGTATGTGCTGCCCGACGTCACCGCCGACTTCGCGAACGTGCGAATCGAGCCGGCCGGCGCCGACCGCGTGTTCGTGAGCGGCGCGCGCGGCCGGGCGCCGACCTCGCAGTACAAGGTGTCGGCGACCTTGCAGGACGGCTGGCGCGCGGTGGCGATGGTCGCCATCGTCGGCTTCGATGCGGCACGCAAGGCCGAGCGCACGGCCGAGGCGCTGCTCGAACGCGCCCGCATGCAGTTCGCTGCGCGCAAAATCGCTGACTTCACCGCCGTGCGCACCGAAGTGCTCGGCGCAGAAGCGTCGTACGGCAAACAGTCGCAAGCGCGCGCCGCGCGCGAAGTGGTGTTGCGTCTGGTTGTCGATCACCCGGAGGCGAAGGCGCTCGATCTGTTCGCACGGGAACTCGGCTCGGTGGGCCTGAGCTTTGCGCAAGGAACGACGGGACTGCTCGGCGGCCGGCCCAAACCCGCACCCGTCGTTCGTCTCTTCACGTTCTTCATCGACAAGGCGCGCCTCGGCCCGATCCGGATTCGGTGCGGCGACGAGGCGCCAATCGAGGTCCCCGTTCCGACCGATGGCGGCCGGGCCGTCGTCGACGTACCCACTTCCGTCCCGATCGGCGGCGTCGCGGAACCCGGGCCCTTGATCGTCGTTCCGCTGCTTCAGGTCGCACATGCCCGTTCGGGTGACAAGGGCGATTCGTCGAACATCGCCATCTTTTGCCGCAAGCCCGAATACATAAACCACCTACGCAAAGTGCTGACGCCTGAGCGCATCGCCGCGCATTTCGAGGGAACCGTCGTCGGCGACGTGCAGCGCTACGAAGCGGCGGGCGTGTCGGCGTTCAACTTCGTCTTGAAGGAAGCGCTGGGCGGCGGCGGCATGGCTTCGCAACGCCTCGATGCGCAGGGCAAGGCCTACGGCCAGCGCGCGCTTGAGATGACAGTGCCGGTGCCGGCCGCGTGGTTCAACGCCTTCCTGCTGCCTTTCACTCAGTGAAATGAGCTTGCGCTTCGCTTATGCATCGCCAGCGCGCCATCGGCGACCAGGATCTCGACGACCTCGCCCTAAGTGGTCGCAGGAATCGAGTTCACCAGCTTCATCACTTCGACGATGCCCATAACGCTGTCGTGGCCCGACCTTGCGGCCCACCGACACGAACGTCGCGGCACCGGGCTTGGGCGCGGCATAGAAGGTGCAGAGCATGGGCACAGATGTCGAGCCGGCCCGCGTCGGCGGCCGCAGCGCGTGCGGCCGGCTGAACCGGCGCGTTCGCAGCAGTGCCGTGTACCACTGCCGGCGCCGATACCGTCGTCGACGCGCCGGGCCCGGCGACGGCGCCACGGCGGCGCAGCGCCTTGGCTACGGGCACCGCACGCCCGACTTCGGAGGCCCCTTCGACAAGTCGCGACGCGAATGGGATGACAGCCGCGATTCGACCGCCGCGCCCGCCTGGGCCGGTGAGGATGTGATCGCCGTCGTCAACCTGACCTGGATGCACAAAGTCACGACCGCCAGGCGGATCGTCGAAGCTCACCTGCCCGACCTGAACATGGCGTCGCCCGAAATCTCGACGCTGTTGCATCGGGACTGACGCTGCCGGGCGCAGTGCTCAGGCCGATGCAGACGGGCGGGCCAGTTCCGCGATGACCGCATCTCCCATCCGAACCGTCGACACGATCGAGCCGCCCGGTGCCGCGATGTCGCGGGTGCGCACACCGGCGCCGACGACGCGATCGACCGCGTCTTCCAGGAAGCGCGCTTCCTGCGGCTGGCCGAAGCTGTAGCGCAGGCACATCGCAAAGCTCAGGATGGCCCCGAGCGGGTTGGCTATGCCCTGCCCTGCGATGTCCGGCGCGCTGCCGTGGATCGGCTCGTAGAGCGCCTTCGGCCGCGCGTCCGACGGCGCGCTCATCGACGCCGAGGGCATCATGCCGATCGAGCCGGCGACCATCGCCGCGCAGTCCGACAGGATGTCGCCGAAGAGGTTCTCGGTCACGATCACGTCGAACTGGCGCGGGTTGCGAACGATTTGCATGGCCGCGTTGTCGACGTACATGTGCGAGAGCTGCACATCCGGGAACTCCGCCCGGTGCAGCGCCTCGACCGTCTCGCGCCACAGGACGCCGTTCTCCAGCACATTGGCCTTGTCGACCGAGCACAGCTGGCCGCGGCGAGTGCGCGCCAGCTCGAACGCGGCGCGGGCAATGCGCTCGATCTCGCGGTCGGTGTAGACCATGGTGTTGACGACGCGCCGATGCCCGTCGGCCAGCGTCTCGATGCCGCGCGGCTGGCCGAAGTAGATGCCGCCGGCGAGCTCGCGAACCAGCACCATGTCGGTCCCGCGCAAGACTTCCGGGCGCAGCGTCGACGAGTCCTCGAGCGCCGGGATGGCGCGCACCGGCCGCAGGTTGCAGAACAGGTCGAGTTCCTTGCGCATGCGCAGCAGCTGGTCGACCTTGCGGTGCTCGGCGGGGATGCCGGCGTAGTCGGGCGAGCCGATGGCACCGAACAGGATCGCGTCGCTCTCCTGCACGGCGCGCCAGGTCTCGTCGCGCATCAGGTGGTCATGGGCCTGCCAGGCGGCGATGCCGAACAGCTCCTCGCGCAGGTCCAAGCGCAGCCCGCGATGCCCGGCAAACCATTCGACGACGCGGCGCGCCTGGGCCATGATTTCCGGGCCGATGCCATCGCCGGCCAGCATGAGGATCTTCTTCATCGTCGCTTTCTCCGTCCGTCGGTAGACCCAGGGGTGCGCAGCTTCGTCTTCGCGGCGAAAGGCCTCGATGAGGGCACGATCGCGCAGCGTCATGCCGATGTCGTCGAGGCCTTTGAGCAGCGCGTCGCGACGCTCGGGCTCGACGCTAAAGGTGAGCACTTCGCCGGACGGCGTGGTCACCGTGCAGGCCTGCAGATCGACGGTCATAACGGGCGAATCGCTGCCCGCCAGTTGCCCGGCGATGGCCGCGACGTCAGCGGCAGGCAGGCGCACCGGCAGCAACCCGTTCTGGAAACAGTTGGCGTAGAAGATGTCGCCGAAGCTCGGCGCGATGATGGCGCGGATGCCCCAGTCGACCAGCGACCACACGGCGTGCTCGCGCGAGCTGCCGCAACCGAAGTTTTCCGCCGCGACAAGAATGGCGGCGCCACGATAGCGCGCTGAACCTGGAACGAAGTTCGGGTTCTCGCTGCCGTCGGCCTGGTAGCGCAGCGCTTCGAGGCAGAAGGGCCCGAGTTCGCCGCGGCGATGCTCGATCAGGCGGTCGATGCGGATGATCTGGTCGGTATCGATGTTGGCGATCATCAAGGGCGCGGCCGTCGCCTCCACACGGGTGAAGGGCTTCACCTTGCCACCCCGGCCAGCGTACGGCTATCGACGATGCGGCCCGTGACGGCCGCGGCCGCCGCCATCGCCGGGCTCGCCAGATGGGTACGAGCGCCGGGCCCTTGCCGGCCGACGAAGTTGCGGTTCGAGGT
>PLZH01000040.1:0-14951 GCA_003152055.1 Burkholderiales bacterium | reverse complement strand
ATGGCGTCGCGCCGCTCTGCGTCGGGTTCGTCGGCCGGGTCGGGAATGCGGCCATCGACCGGCAGCACGTCCTGCGGGCTCGTGCCCCAGGTGACCTGCGGTGCGATGGAAGACGCATCGATCTCGACTTCGCGGTCGAAGCGCGCCTCTTCGTCGCTTGGTAGGCCGCGCCAGAACTCCACCGCCTGCTCGAATAGGCGACCTTGGGGACTACTCGGCCGCCCGACCAGGTACTCGAACACGGTGTCGTCGGGGGCGACCATGCCGATCTTCGCGCCCATTTCGATCGACAGATTGCACAACGTGAGGCGCGCGTCGAGTTCGAGAGCCCGCACCGCCGCGCCTGCGTACTCGACGGCATGACCTCGCCCGCCCGCCGTGCCGAGCCGGCCGATCGCGTACAAGATCATGTCCTTGGCCGTGACTCCCACGCCGAGCCGGCCTTCGAAGCGGAGGCGCATCGTCTTCGGCCGGCGCTGGCGCAACGTCTGCGTCGCCAGCACGTGGCTGACCTCGCTTGAGCCGATGCCGAAGGCGAGCGCACCGAAGGCGCCATGCGTGCAGGTGTGGCTGTCGCCGCACACGATCACCGTGCCAGGCTGGGTCAGGCCCTGTTCCGGGCCGATCACGTGGACGATGCCTTGCGCCGGCGAACCCAGATCGAACATGCGGATGCCGGCCCGCGCGACGCTGCGGCGCATGTCGCGCAGCAGCCGGCCGCCGTTCGGATTCGTGTCAGTCGCGCGATCGGTGGCGCTCGAGACGGCGTGGTCGGGCGTCGCGAAGGTCAGGTCGGGCCGGGCCACGATGTAGCCGGCGTCGCGTAAATCGCCGAGTCGCGGGCCGGCTTCGAGGTCATGGATGAAGTGCCTGTCGATGTGCAACAGGCTGACGCCTTCGCCGATCTCCCGGATCGAATGTGCCGACCAGACCTTGGCGAACAGCGTCGAAGGGGTCACCGGCAACGGAGAGTGGTTGGGCAGCACGGATTCCCGATCGGAGCTTGTTGAAAACTTGTTGAAGGCTTTTTCGCTGTGCGAAAACTCATTCGTACAACGAAATCATAGTTCGTGCCCTCCAGGTCGACACCCGACGGGGACAACCCGCGCGACTTCGTCACCGCCCTGGCGCGCGGCCTCGAGGTCATCCAGGCCTTCGGTGCCGATGCACCGGAAATGACACTGAGCGAGATTGCCAGGCGCACCTCCATGAGCGCGGCCACCGTTCGCCGCTCGCTGATCACGCTCGGGCAGCTCGGCTACGTGCGCCGGCACGAACGGCGCTTCCTGCTCGGGCCCAAGGTGCTCACGCTGGGTGCCAGCTACCTCGAATCGATGAACCTGAAGGAGCTGGCTCAACATCATCTCGTCGAGCTCGTCGAGCGCTTTCACGACGCGGCGTCGCTGACCGTGCTCGACAACTTCGAGGTCGTCTACATCGCCCATGTGCCTTCCGACCAGCGCGTGCGCCATGGCCGCTCGGTCGGCTCCAGGTTGCCGGCGCACGCCACTTCCACCGGCATCGTCCTGCTGGCCCACGCCAGCGACGAGCACCAGCGGCAGCTGCTGCGCACCGCGACTTTCCCGTCTTACACCGGGCGAACGCCGGTCCTGGCCAGGGATCTGCGGGCCCGTCTGGCCCGGGCGCTGGACGACGACTTCGCCGTCGCGTGCGACACGATCGAATACGGAGCGATCGCTCTTGCAGTGCCGGTGCGCGACGGCCAAGGCAGGGTCGTGGCCGCCCTCAACTGCGCCAGCACGACCCGCATCGTCGACGAGAAGAAGATCGTCGCGACCCGCCTGGCGCCGCTCCGCGACGCAGCCCGAAAGATCGTCGCGATGTTGCTTCGATATCCCGCGCTTACACATTCGGTGTTGCCGTGATGCAGCCACTGTAGAAGCCCGCTTGACCCACCAGGCTCAGGCCGAGGCAGGCTTGGAAGCCCTTTGCAGGACGAAATCGCCATGCCCCATCAGCGTAGGCGTCGGATCGGGCCTCACGACCGCAGAGCCGGCACGACCGTACCGGCGACCTCGCCGAGGCCGATGCGCACGAACCCTGCTCTTTCGCACCAGCCACGCATGATGACCGTATCGCCGTCTTCGAGGAAGGTCCGCTGTTCGCCGCCCGGCAGAGCGATCGGTCGCTTGCCGCCATCGGTGAGCTCGAGCAGCGATCCCGCCTGATGGGCCTCGGGGCCCGACATCGTTCCCGAGCCGAGGAGATCGCCGGGCCGCAGATTGCAACCGTTGACAGTATGGTGCGCAACGAGTTGGGCCGGTGTCCAGTACGCGGCCTCGGCGCTGTTCGAAGCCGCGAGCCGAACGGGCGCGGCTCCCGCCCGGCGCATGGCATCGGTGACGAGCGAGGTCTCCAGTGAGATGTCTAGCATGCCGCTCGCGCGATTGCTGTCGCTGTCGAGATACGGCATCGGCGCCGGGTCTTGCGCCGGCCGCGCGAACGGGCGGCGGAACGGCGCGAGTGCCTCCATCGTCACCACCCAGGGCGACAGCGTCGTGGCAAAGCTCTTGGCCAGAAAGGGGCCGAGCGGCTGGTATTCCCAGGCCTGGATATCGCGCGCCGACCAGTCGTTGAGCAGGGTGACGCCGAACAGATGCTGCTCGGCTTCGGCGATGGGAATGGGCTCGCTTAACGCATTGCCCGGCCCGATCAGCAGGCCCAGTTCGAGCTCGTAGTCGAGCCTGCGGCAGGGGCCGAAGTCCGGCGTCGGGCCCTCTCCTTTCGTCTGACCGTTCGGCCGGCGGATCCGCTGGCCGCTGACACCGATGGACGAGGTGCGGCCGTGATAGGCGATCGGCACCCATCGGTAGTTGGGCAACAGCGGGTTGTCGGGCCGAAACAGCTTGCCGACCGCGCGTGCGTGGTGGATGCCGGTGTAGAAATCGCTGTAGTCGCCGATGTGGCAGGCCAGCGAGTACTCGACGGCTGCCTGCGGCAGCAGGCAGCGCTGCAAGGCAGATTGAAGATCGCTGCCACGGGCCAGAGCCGACGACAGCGCCGCACGAAGCGCACGCCGCGCAGCGATGGGCTGGCCCATCAGAGTGTTGAGGTCGCCGCTCGCAAGCGGGCCGATGAGCGCGGCGACTTCGCCAGGCCACGCCACGGCGTCGCGAGCTTGACCGAGGTCCAGCACCCGATCGCCGATGGCCACGCCGATGCGCCACGCTTTGCCGCTGGCGCGACGAAAGCGCGCATACGGCAGGTTCTGGACGGGAAAGTCCGTGCCCTCCGCATTGGCGGATTCGACCCAGCTTCGCAACTGCGGGTCATGCGTCGCGTCGATCATCGCGCGCTGCCGGGCTTCATCGATCGTCCGCGTCTTCTCGAGCGAAGCGCAGGGCCTGGAGCAACGCCTGCTGCGAACCCACGTGGTTGGCGAGCAGCAGCACCAGCCGGGCGTTGAAGGCCTCGCTCTGTTCTTTCGAGAGCTCGCGATGCGATTCGATCAAGGCTTCGTAGAAGTCGTCCGGCGCCTCAAGATTCGCTGTCGTGATCAGTTCCATGTGGCCTCGCGTTGCCGTTGCGGAGCGTCGTCGCAGCCGGTGCCACGCGACCTGTCGGCAATCAGCGCATCGATGAGGGCCCGCGCATCGTCGAGCTCGGGCAGTGCCGCCACGCCGTCGAGGAAGGCCGTCACTGCGGTGCCCGGCAGCGGCGTCGCGGCGTAGGCCATGCAGTCATGAAAGCGTGCCATCTGCTGCGCGTCGCTGAGGTCGTTGCCGGGAAATCCCGGCGCGATGTCGAGCCTCGCCTCGTGCACTTGCCCGCCCGCCATCGTGATGGAGACGTCGACAGCGGTGTGGCCGCGCGCCTCCATGGCCGGGTCGGACACGGTGACGACGCGTTCTGCCAGCGCCCGCACCGCGCGATCGCTGATCTCGCTGACGCGGAAATGGGTCAGCTTCGACGAGCGTCGGACGATGGCATTGGCAACGCAGTACTGGGCGCTGAACTGCGCATCGACGCGCGGGTTGTCGCCGACCTTGAACGGATGGCCGACCAGCTTCCACGCGTACGACGGCAGGCGCACGGTCACCGAGCGCACCTCCGAGTCGCTCACCTTGGCCTGCTCGACGAGGTTCAAGGTCAGCTCGGTCAGCCCCTGCGTCAGGCCGCAGCTCGGGTACTTCTTGAACATCATCCCGGTCAGCCGCCAGTCGTGTCCCAGGCCCGCGACCACCGAGCGCGGTTCGAGGCGACCGCGCCCGTACAGATGGGCATAGCCGTAAATGCCGCTGAGGAAATTGACCGGGCCGGTGAGGCCACGCTGCGCCATCTGCGCGCAGCTCACGCCCGTCTCCGCCACCCAGCCCTGGATCAGGCGCACGGCCAGCGATCCGTCGATGTTGCTCTGGAAGCTGCCACCGCAGCGGTTGAAGGCCAGCGCCAGCGCATGGAGGGTCTGCGTCGGCGTCAATTCGAGAACGCGCGAGGCGGCGGCCGTCGCCGCGAACACGGCGGCCACGCCGGTCGGATCGAAGCCGTCGTACTGCGCCTCGGTGAGGTTGAAGCGCGAGCCGATTTCGGCGCCGGCGGCCAGCGCCGCCACGAAGTCGCCGCCCCGGCAACCACCACGAAGATCGGCTGCGGCGAAGGCGGCCGGAATGAGCGACGAACCGATGTGCAGGCCGGGCGCCATGGCGTCGCAGTAGTCGAGGGCACGGCACATGGTGCCGTTGAGCTGCGCCGCGGCCGAGGCCGGCAAGGCGTCGCCGAAGACGAAGCTGCGCGCCTGCCGCGCACCGCCGCGCTCGAGCAGCAACTGGCGCAGCCCGGCAATCCCGTCTTCGCCGGAGCCGGCGACCGCTGTTCCGGCGGCGGCGAGAACGATCAGGCGGGTCGTCCGCAGCGCTTCGGGCGGGATGTCCGGCGCCGTCAGCCCGGAGACGAAGCCGGCGAGTTCGAGTTCGATGTCCATGGGTCGCCATCGTGTCGCGCGCAGGCCGGATTGTCTGTCCCTGCATTGAACGACACGGCCGGGCGAGCCAGTGGCGCGGGAAAGCACTAGGGGCATCGGGTTGCGACGGCCTCGCGATGTGGCCGACACTGCGAGGTCGCAGCCCGCTGCCCTGTGCAATCCCCCATGTGCGCCTTCATTCTCGACAATTCGACAGGCTCCGCACCCGCCGCCCGGATGCTCGGCACGTTGGTGCAGCACGTCGGCGAGGAGCGCTTCTTCGGCGCGCTGATGGCGTTCTGCCGGGATGCCCTCGGCGCGACCGACGGCTCGCTGCTCGTGCATCGCGGCGCCGAGCCTGAGCTGGCCGGCGCGATGAGCGTGGCCGGCTCGCGCTCGCGCGAGCTCGGCGAGTGGTACATGCGCGGCGCCATCTATCGCGTCGAGCCGAGCGTCGAGGTGGCACGCCGCTCCGGCGCAAAAGTGCTGCTGCATTCGCTGCGCAAGAGCGAGCTGCCCGATTCGCGCTGGCGCGACCGCTACGACGCCGTCGGCCTGGACGAGCGCGTCTCGCTGCTCGTCGCCCTCGACGACGGCTGGGCGTTCATGAACGCCTACCGGCCGCCGAACTGCGGCGTGTCGATGGAAGGCGCGATCCAGGCCTTCGGAGCACAGGCGCCGGTGCTGGCCGCTGCGGTCCGCCGCCATCTCGAGCTGGTCAGGCCGATGGCGACGCCCGAGGCCACGGGCGCGGCGCCGCATGGCATCGCCCTGTCCGCGCGCGAGCAGCAGGTCGTCGATGCCATCCTCGCCGGCGCCAGCACCAAGGTCTGCGCACGCATGCTCGGCCTCAGCCCGACCAGCGTGGCGACCTACCGCCAGCGGGCCTTCGACAAGCTCGGCATCCACCGGCAGGTGCAGCTGTTCCAGCTGATGAAGCGCGCGAACTGAGCCGCGGTCGTGCGGGCCGCCTGTCGTTGCACGACAGGACAGACAGGGATCGGGCGGCGGGCTAGCGTCCACATGATGTCGCCGCCTCGCCTTCCCTGATGTCTGCCGTCCTTGCGGACCCGGCGCCGGCCGCCTACGAGCTGCCCGAGTTCGAATTCGTTGCGCCGCCCGAACTCGGCACGCGCGGCGAGGCCATCCGCCGCTATCCGGTCGTGATCGTCGGCGGCGGTCTGACAGGCCTGACACTGGCCTGCGACCTGGCCACGCGCGGCATCCGCAGCGTCGTCCTCGACGACGACAACACCGTCGGCGTGCGCGGCGCGTCGAGCCGCGGCATGGCCTATGTGCAACGCTCGCTCGAGATCATGTCGCGCATCGGCATCTACGATCGCATCGCTGCCAAGGGCGTGCGCTGGTCGGCCGGCAAGGTGCTCTCCGGCAACGACGTCCTCTATCGCTTCGACCTGCAGCCGACCAGCGTCTCGCAGCAGCCGCCGTTCATCAACATCCAGCAGTTCTACGTCGAGTGGTACCTGGTCGACCGCATCGTCGAGCTCGGCCTGACCGACCTGCGCTGGAAGAGCCGGGTCACCGACGCGACCGCCCACGACGACCACGTCGCGCTCGATGTCGAGACCCCGGCCGGCGCCTACCGACTCGAAGCCGATTGGGTCGTCGACGCCGAAGGCGCGAACAGCGAATTGCGGCAACGCCTGGGCCTGCCGCAACACACCGAGCTGGGCCGCGACCGCTGGTGCATCACCGATGTGCGCTTCTCCGGCGAGCAGCCGAACGAGCGCTGGACCTGGGTCGATGCGCCCTTCAACGAGCAGCGCGCGGTCTGGCGCCACCCGATGGCCGATGGCGTATGGCGGCTCGATTTCCAGATGGCGCCCGACGCCGACCCGGAAGAGGTGAGCCGGCCCGAGGTCGCGCGCGAGCGCGTCGTCGCCATGCTCGGGCATGAGCAGAAGTTCGAGCTCGTCTGGGTCGGCCCCTATGCCTACCGTGTCATGCTGATGGAGAAGTTCCGGCACGGGCGGCTGCTCTTTATCGGCGACGCAGCGCATGCCAAGAGCCCGTTCGGCGGCCGGGGCGGCAACTCCGGAATCATGGACGCCGACAACCTCGGCTGGAAGCTGGCGCTGGTGCTCGGCGGTCATGTCGACGCGGCCATCCTCGACACCTACGACGAGGAGCGGCACCGCGCCGCCGTCGAGAACATCCGCATCACCTCACGCACCGGCCGCTTCCTGCGGCCACGCAGCGAGGCTGAATTCGTGTGGCGAAGTGCAGTCCTGCAGCTCGCCCGGCGCCATGCGTTTGCGTGCACGCTGCTCGACACCGGGCGCATGTGCACGCCGCACCGCTACGCTGGCTTGCCGGCGTTCGGCAACGGCCCGCACGACGGCAAGTCGATCCCCAACGTCGCGTTGTCGCGGGCCGGCCGGCCGTGCGGGCTGATCGACGTGCTGCGCGAATCCGGCGCCGCGCCGACCGCCTTTGCTTTCGGGGCCAGCGCGGAGCAGGCAGCAGCACTGGAGGCCGCCGCGCATGATGCGATGCTGCCGCTGCGGGTGTACATCGTCGGCGCAGACCTGATCGATGCGCATGGCCTGCTCGGCGCAGAGACCGGTGCCCGCCGGCCCAACGTCGCATTGCTGCGCCCCGACGGCCACCTCGCCGCAGTGCTCGCGGAGGCCGATCCTGCACCCGTGCTCGATGCGCTGCGCCGAACGCTCGGCAACGCCGCCGTGCCCGGTACGGCGACGCGGCTCGAGGCCAGGGAAGTCGCCGAGTGAAGGTCTGTCGCATCGCCGACCGATCGGACATCGCCGCGATCGAGGCGCGGCCTTACGCCGAGTTCATGGTGCACCGCAACGTCGGCGCCGCGCTCGAAGATGTCGCGGCGCGGTACCCGGCGCGCAAGGCGCTGTGCTTTCTGCCCTCGGCCGATCCGGTCGAGCCTGCGAGGACGTGGAACTACAGCGAGTTCATCGTCGACGTGCGGCGTGCGGCGCACGTCTTTCGCGGGCTTGCGGCGCCCGAGGCGCCCCGCGTCGCCCTGCTCCTGCCGGCCCTCCCACAGGCCTACATCGCCCTGTGGGGTGCGGAAGCGGCCGGCGTCGCGTGCCCGATCAACCACCTGCTCGATGCGGCGCACGCGGCCGCGCTCATCCGGGCCTCGCGCGCGAACGTCCTTGTAGCCCTCGGCGAGCACGCGCAGTTTGACATCGTCTCCCGCCTGGCCGGCCTTCGCGAAGCGTGCCCACAACTGCGCCATGTGCTGAGCGTCGGTACCGCGCCCGACGCGCTGGCCTTCGAGGCCCTGCTCGCATCGATGGGGTGCGACGCGCCCGAGATCGGCGCCGGGCCGGATGCGGAGGCGTCTCGCCCGGCCGCCCTCTTCCATACCGGCGGCACGACAGGATCGCCCCGGCTCTGGCAACACAGCCACGGCAACCAGCTGCACGCGGCGTGGGGCACGGCACAGATGCTCGGCCTCCGCGAGCACGACGTCATGCTCGATGGCTTTCCCGTGTTCCACGTCGCCGGCCCGCTGGTCTACGGCTTGTCGACGCTGCTGTCGGGCGGCTGCCTCGTCCTGCCGACGGCGCTCGGCATGCGCAACACTGGCTTCGTGCGGCGCTGCTGGGAGTTCGTCGAGCGGCACGGCATTACGCTGCTGGCATCGGTGCCGACCTTCCTGTCGGCGCTTCTCGATGCCGACGCGTCTGGCGCCGATATCCGCTCGGTGCGTGCCCTGCTTACCGGCGGCTCGCCTTTGCCGGCCGAGCTGGCGCGCCGCATTGAAGACAAGTTCGGCATTCCGGTCCGCAACATTCTCGGCATGACGGAATGCGCCGGCAGCATCAGCGTCGAGCCTCTTGCCGGTACGCGCGTGACGGGCTCGTGCGGACTGCCACTGCCGTTCACCGACGTCAGTGTGATCGGGGCCGACGGTCAGGAGCATCCCTGCGCGCCCGGCGTGTCGGGCGTGCTGTGCGTGCGCGGGCCCGGCGTCGGCGCCGGATACGTCGACGCGAACGACGCCCACGGAACAGCGCGGCCCGGCCATCGCCTCGTGACCGGCGACATCGGCCACATCGATGCCGAAGGTCGCATCCACGTGACCGGCCGCGCCAAGGACCTCATCATTCGCAGCGGGCACAACATCGACCCGGCGCTCATCGAGGAGGCCCTGCTGGCCCATCCCGACGTGCGGCTGGCCGCCGCCGTCGGCCAGCCCGACGAATACGCCGGCGAGTTGCCGGTGGCCTACGTGCTGCTCGAGGCCGAAGCGACGTGCACCGCCGACGAGCTGCTCACGTTCGCACGGCTACGCATCCCCGAGCGGCCGGCGTTTCCGAAGCGCATCGACGTGCTCGAGGCGTTGCCCATGACGGCGATCGGCAAGGTCTACAAGGTGGCCTTGCGGCTGCGCGCGATGGAGCGCGTCGTGTCCGAGCGGATGGCCGATGCCGGGCTGGCGGGTCGGGTCAGCGTCGAGGGCATCGACGAAGGCAGCCGGCTCAGCCTCGTCTTTCGTCGCACCGATGGCGCCGCGATCAGTGCGGATGCCGGCACCCTGCATAAACTCATGTCCGGGTTCGCGATCGCCTACCGGCTGGCGGACGAACCTGCGTTTTGGCAGAACGTCGCCTAGCGCAGACCCCGGCGCAAAGCCTTTCCCTTCTTCCCACCCCCACCTCGCGAGGAGACCATGCACAAGATCCCGACTCTCTCGGCGCGTCGATCGGCAGCGCGCCGGCTGATTCGCCATGCCTCTGCCATCGGCGCCGCGCTGGCGCTTTGCATCGCCGGCCCCGTCCAGGCACAGGACAAGCCGGTCGCCATCAAACTGTCCACCTGGGTACCGGCGCAACACCCCTTGAACCCGTCGCTGACGGCCTGGGCCGCGGACATCACCAAGGCCTCGGGCGGAACGATCACCGCNNCAGCCCGGGCGCTTCCCGGTGATTGCCGGCGCCGGCCTGCCCTTCATCTTCGCCAACGCCAAGGGCGGCTCGGCGGCCATCGATGCCTGGTACCGGCAGTACGCCGCCAGGGAGATGAAGGACGTGAAGTTCTGCTTTGCCTTCATCCACGACCCGGGCACCTTTCACAGCAAGAAGGCGCTCTACCTGCCGACCGACGTGAGCGGCCTGAAGGTGCGGCCGGCGACCGGCACGATCGGCCAGATGGTCACCCTGCTCGGAGGCACCAACGTGCAGGCTTCGGCGCCCGAGGCCCGGGCCGCGCTCGAGCGCGGCGTCGCCGACGCGATCACGTTTCCCTGGGAATCGATCATCCTCTTCGGCATCGACAAGGTGGTCAACTACCACATGGACGTCGCCCTCTACACGACGCCGTTCGTGTGGGTGATGAACAAGGACAAGTACGAGGCGATGTCGGCGGCCCAGAAGAAGGTGATCGACGATCACTGCACCACCGAATGGGCCGAGAAGGTCGCGTCGCCCTGGGCCGATTTCGAATACGCCGGCCGCGCCAAGCTCGCCGCCGAGCCGGGCCACGTCGTCTACAAGCTCGACGCCGCCCAGCTCGACGCCTGGCGCAAGGCCGTGGCGCCGACCGAGGTGCAATGGGCCGATGGCGCCGCCAAGGCCGGCTACGACCCGAAGCAGGTGATGGATTCGCTGAAGGCGAGCCTGGCGAAGTACAAGTCCGGCCTGTGACGGTTGCCGCAGCGCATGCGGTGACGTCATGACCGACAGACCCGACCACGGCCATCGAAACCGCCCAGCGATCGATCGCGCCGCGGACGGCTTCGTCTACCCCCGCTACGCCTATCGTCCACCACCCGAGTTGACGCGGCCGGGCGCCGCACGCCGCTATCCGATCGTCATCGTCGGCGCAGGGATGGTCGGCCTGACGCTGGCCGCCGACCTCGGCTCACGCGGCACGGCCTGCGTGCTGCTCGACGACAACGACACGGTGTCGGGTGGCAGCAGAGCCATCGCGCAGGCACGCAAGAGCCTTCAGGTGTGGGACCGGGCCGGGGTCGCCGCGCCCATGGCAGCCAAGGGCCTGAGCTGGAACTTCGTTCGCTACCTGCACGGCGACCGCGTCGTCAGCCAGCACGAGCTGTACCCGGAGGTCGGCCACAAGTTTCCGCCGATGTTGATCCTCCCCCAGTACTACGTCGAAAGCTATCTCGTCGACCGCTGCGGCGAACTGGCAGAGATCGATCTGCGCTGGAAGAGCGCCGTGCGCAGCGTGACACCGCGCGGCGACCATGTGCTGCTGCAGGTCGACACGCCCGACGGCGGCTACGAGCTAGAGGCGGCGTGGCTCGTCGCCGCGGACGGCGTGAATTCGATCGTGCGCCGAAGCCTCGGCCTGCCGTTCGAGGGAACGAAGGTCGAAGACCGCTTCGTCATCGTCGACGTCAAGGTCGAAGACGAATTTCCACCCGGTCGATCGTTCTGGTTCAAGCAGAAGTTCCACGAAGGAAACTCGACGCTGTTCCTGCGCCAGCCGGATGACATCTGCCGCGTCGATTTCAACATCGGCCCGAATGCCGACGCGCAGGCGGAAATGAGCGAAGCGCGCCTCAGGCCCAAGCTTCAGGCGATGTTCGGTGCCGGCAAGGACTTCGAGATCAAGTGGGTCAGCCTCTACACGGTCGAGGTCCGGCGCCTGGCCCGGTTCCGGCACGACCGCATCTTCTTCGTCGGCGACGCGGCGCACCAGATCTCGCCCTTCAGCGGTGGCCGCGGCGGCAACTCCGGCGTCGAGGATGCGGACAACCTCGGCTGGAAGCTGGCCAGGGTCGTGACCAGGCGTTCCCCCGAGGCTCTACTCGATTCGTACGACGCGGAACGGGTGCCGATCGCCGACGAGAACATCCGCTATTCGCTGCGGGCCACGGAGTTCATCTCGCCGTCGTTCCCGATGTCGGCCGTGTTCCGCCAGGCCGTGCTCGCGCTCGCTGAACGCATGGCCTTCGCGCGCCCGCTGATCAACAGCGGGCGCTTCTCGACCGCATCACGGTTCGCGCAGTCGCCTCTGTCCATGCCCGACGTGGACGAAGCCGTTTTCGCATCGCCTCCAACGGCACCGGGATGCGCGGCCACCGACGCTCCGGTCCTGCTAGACGGCGAGCCTCGCTCGCTCGTCGAATTGCTGGGCCGGGACTTCTGCCTGATGCTTTTCCCCGAGCCCGTCCGGGCTGACATCGATCGAATTCGCGACGGCCTGGATCGATCCAGCGCTTTGGTCGAGCTGCTGGTGATCGCCTCGGCGTCGACGGCTCCGGCCGATCGATTCGACGGATGCGCGCTCGCCTTCGACGACGATGGCCTGGTGCGCGAGCGATACGGGCTGGTGCCAGGATGCGCCTACCTCTTTCGGCCCGACCAGCGCATCTGCGGGCGCTGGGCGAACCCGTCGCCCGTGCGATTGGCTCAGGCCATCGAGCAGGCCTGCGGCGGCATGTCGGCGTCTCGAGAAGACTGAAAAGGTGGCGCCGGCCCGCCGCGATCCTGTCGCGTTCAGCGGGCTGACGGTTCCGCCACAGCAGCTGCCGACGCGCCCGCCGGGCCGGTGCTTCGGCGCACCCGCCAGCGCGCCAGCATGGCGTAGAGCGTCGCAGGGATGACGGGCTTGGTGACGAAGTCGTCCATCCCGGCGGCGAGGCACAGCTGCCGATCGGCATCGCTGGCGTTGGCGGTCAGCGCAAGAACCGGCGTCGCTGCAACAAGGGGGTTGGCGCGAATCCGGCGAACAGCCTCCAGGCCGTCCATCACGGGCATCTGAACGTCCATCAGCAGGTGCCGGGTGAATGTCGCCAGTGGATCCGCTGCCCTTTCAGCGAAAAAACTGGTGTGCCGTTCAGAACTGACATGGTGCTCGACGGGCACGCATCCTATCAACAGCCAGGTCAGCCCGTGTGCGGCCAGCACAGCAGGCCATCGCTGCGCAAATCGACCGTGATGTCGCGTCCCGGTTCCCGCCCGTGATGCCGCACCAGATTGCTCGGCGCGGTCAGCCAAAGCAACTCGGTGCCGCAGCGCAGCGCCACCTGGTAGTGCGCCCCCAGATTGAGCCGCGTCTCCATTCGGCCGGTCACCGGGTTGTCGCTGCCGCGCAGTTCGGGTTTGAACGACGACGGGGCGGTTTCAAGACCGAAGCGCAACACGGTTTCAATGAACCGATAAAGAGGGCTTGTGCGAGCTGGCCAACGTCGCAGCGAACACCTCAAGCGGAGAGTGGAACGCGTGGGTAGCCTGAGGCCGATTGTTGAGGCTGTCGGCGATGGTGTCGAGTTCGTCCAGGCTGAACACGCTCAGGTCGGTCCCCTTGGGCCCCAGGAATGATTGGCTCGAAAAAACCAGAGCAGGTCATGACTTCCTCATGGCTCCATCTTCTCAAGAGTTGGAGCCTCCTCAAAACCCGGGGCGATTCAAGCGTGGTGTTTGCCCGACGTTGAGGCAACGTGAAGTACCCATCGTTATCGATACACCCTCGGTGCAATTTCCTGCTTCTGCTTACCTACTACGAACAGCGGGCGGACGTCGAAGGCATGAGCGATGACTTCGCAGAACACGATCTGACCGATCAAGTCTGATCCGCTGTCATTTGATCGAGCGTTGCCACGGCCCACACCGAAAATTGTGCGGAGCGCTTTTGTCCGACGCCCGTTGCGCCTTTTTCCAGATACAGGGCCCAGGCCCAATCCGGTTCGAACATACTGGTGCTGGACGACCAGTAGATGTCCTGCACATCGGCGAAAGGATGCCCGGAAGGCAGCGCCGGGCTGTGGGCAGCGCAATCCACCAGCGCCTCCAGTTCGTTGATAGTGGGCAGACGCCAGGCACTGCCCTCGCCTTTCTGATTGAGTTTGGCCACTACTGCCAAAGCCTTCCGCCAGACCACCGGTTGCAGTGAGAGGTTCGCGCTGCTCCGCCAGAGCAGGCTAGTGAGATGGTCCAGTACGCCAGTGCGAAGTGTTTCGAAGCGTGGCTGAGGCCACGGAGCGCCGATACGCCTTTCGCCGTCCTGACCGGAACCGGCGCATGAAGTGACTTTGCCGGCGGCGTCGTAACACAGGCTTTGGCCCGTGCGCGGGACAACGCCCAGACCTTCGCCGCGCACCGGCCATAGCATGAAGGATTGATCCTTACCGCCGTAAAACATGCGTGCACCATCGAGCGCCACGTACCAGGCGTGCGCCGGGCTGATGGCCGCCGTCGTCGAAGTCCAGTACCAGCCATTGAAAACCTCGATGAACGGGTGTTGCTCAGGCAGGGCAGGCAATTTGGCTTGCAGACTGAGCAGGCTGCGCAATTCGCGGCGATTGGGCATGCGCCAATCGCGCTGGCCGAACCGCTGTTCACGGTTCATGGTCGCGACGAAATCCAGTGCCTCCTGCCAGGCGAGGGGAAATTCCGCGAGGTTGGCACTACGGCACCAGATCAGACCGGTCAGGCGATCCATGACCTCGTCGCTGTGTAAGTCGAATCGAGGTTCCGGCCAGGGCGTGCCGACGGCAAACGACGCGTCCTGGCCGGAACCTTCGCACGGAACCTCGCGTCCATCGTCGGCATGGCAAGTGCGTTGGCCAGTATGCAGATAATGCTGAGAGGTCATGATTGTTCCAATGACTATTCGAACGGACCCGTCTGATCATTTCTCAAATCATTCTGGATACGTTCAAGGCGCTCAAGATGTGCTACCCAGAAACCGACGCCAAGCGCCGGTAGGAATTGCTGTCAATCCGGCAACGGCTGATGAAGGAAGAACCAAGCACCACTGAGAGTGGTGGCTTATGTCAAACGTTGAGGGACTGTTATCGGCAGACAACCGGACATCTCGGTGATCGCGCTGACCGGCCGCTCCTGGCCGATACGCGCTGTCGACGTTTGCGTTCCATAAGGGCCATTGGCGGTGCGGACCAATTGAGTGACCGCTGCCTGTGAGCTTCACCGTCGCTGGTCGGTAGAGTCGAGATGTGGCGCGGTGGCCGTGGTCGAGGTCGCCGGTCATCACCACCAACGTGGCACCGGCCGATTCCCTCGCTATTGCTCCGTTTCCACATCCCGCTCATCGGTAGGGT
>PLZH01000227.1 GCA_003152055.1 Burkholderiales bacterium | reverse complement strand
GCCGGTGATGCCCACGACATGGGCGCGTCCGGTCCGCCGATAAATGACATCGAGCGCCTCGCGCGCTTCCGCGCTGCCGGCTTCCGCCCGCGAGAGCATGCGCGCGATGGCGCGGCGCTCGCCCGCGCAGACACGCTCGACCAGGTCCAGCGAGGGTAGCGGCGCACTCAAGAGTTGGGCGCGAGCTTCTCGCGCAACTGCCGGAACACGTCGCGATCGTCCACCACCCGGCGCGCCTTGAAGTCGGTCCGCGGAAAGGTGCCCGACGGCACGATATCNNGCGCGCAGTCCGAGTACTTTCTGCAGGCGGGCTCCGGTCGTGCTGCGCATGCTGGCAACCGCGTCCGTGCCGCGCTCAAACACCCCGGGCGCCGCTTCCACGCGCACCAGCAGTTCGTCCATGGCGTGTTCGCGAGTGATGATGATGCGGTGCTCGCCGCCGTATTCGGTGACTTCGTTCAGCACCGCGTCGATCTCGCTTGGATACACGTTCTCGCCGCGGATGGTGAGCATGTCGTCGATACGCCCGAAGATGCCGTTCGGCAGGCGCGGATAGGTGCGGCCACAGGGATTCGGCTCGTTGACCCACAGCGCGAGGTCGCCCGAGAGCAGCCGGATCATCGGCTGCGAGGTGCGCTCGAGGTGCGTGTACACGGGGGTGCCGCGCTGGCCATAGGGTACGCGACGGAACGTTTTCGGATCGCAGACTTCCGTGTAGATCACGTCCTGCCAGCAGAGCATGCCTTCGTCGCTTTGCTCGCTCCCGGCCACATTCATGAACGGGGACATCTCCGCCATCGACCCGCAGTCGATTACTCGCGCGCCGTAGGCGTCGCGGATCCTGTCGCGCACGCCCGGAACCGATGCCCCCGGCTCGCCGGAGAAGAACAGCAGCTTGAGCCCGAAATCGCGCGGCTCGAACCCTTCGGCGCGCGCAACTTCCGCGAGATATAGCGCGAAGGACGGCGTACCGTAAAAGGCCTGCGGCTTGAAGTTGGCGAGCCACATCGCAGCGCGCGCGGTCATGCCGGGTGCGCCGGCGCCGAAGGGAAACGACTTGCAGCGCAGGCGTTCCGATCCGGCGAGGGTTCCCCAGGACCCCATATAGAGGCTGAAGATCGCGGCGATGAACACGGTATCCCCGGGCCGGATGCCCATGCCCCACATGATGCGCGCATGCGCGTTGGCGATCGCCTGCCAGTCGCCGCGGCCGATACCGAAGGCGGTCGGCCGCCCGGTCGTGCCGGAGGTGCCATGGACATGATGGATTTCGGATTCCGGCACGCACAGGTAGTCGCCGAACATCGGTGCGCGCGCCTGGGCTTCGCGGAGGTCCGTCTTCGTGATCACCGGGACTTTGTCCTCGAAGTCCTCGAGGCTCTTCAACTGGTCGGGATGGAAGCCGGCCGCGTCCCACTTGCGCCGATAGAACGGGGAGCGCGCGTAGGCGTAGCGCGTGACTTCCTGCAGCCGCACCAGAATCGCCTGCTCGCGCTCGGCGGCCGGCATGGTCTCCCGCCGGGGAAACCAGTAGTGTGAAGCCGGGTCGGGCAGGTACTGCGCGTCATAGGCGGGGGGAAACGACCAGGATTCCATCGCGGAGAGCTCTGCCGGGGTTTACTTTGGTCCGCGCTCGGCCACCAGCCGGCGGATCATGGCGACGATGGCCTCGGGCGGAGTATCCTGCAGCAGGATTTCCTTCACCCCCATTTGCTTGAGGGCGGCGGCTTCCTCTTCCGGCATGACGCCACCGCCCACTACGAGAATGTCGTCGGCTCCCCGTTCCTTGAGCAGCTTCAGCAGCTTTGGAAAGATGGTCATGTGGGCGCCCGAGAGGATGCTCACGCCCAGCACATCTACGTCTTCCTGCACCGCCGCGTCGACTACTTCTTCCGGCGTTCGATGAAGACCGGTGTAGATGACATCCATGCCGGCATCACGCAATGTCCTCGCCACAATCTTTACACCGCGGTCGTGACCGTCTAACCCAACCTTGGCAATGATGACGCGAATGATGTCAGGCTTAGCTTCCACTTGATCCTCGGCAGTTGTTTATTCAGCGCGGGCGACGTTTTCGATCGCGCCCCAATCTTCTATCTCGCAGCGTACGTGGCCGCCATACTTGACAAATCGCCGAGGCTGCATGAACAGCGCAACGCCTGCGGGCGCTCCGGTGTGGATGAGGTCTCCCGGGAAAAGAGTCATAAATCGGCTGACGCATGAGACCAGTGCATCGACACCGAAGATCAGATCCGAAGTGTCGGCCATCTGCCGCACCTCGGCATTGACCTCCGTGCGCATCATCAGCGGCTTATTCTATCCTACTGGTCCGCGTGCTGACCAGTGGTCGCATGGGCGCAAAGCTGTCGAAGCTCTTTCCCAAGTCATGCTTACGATAAAACGCCTCAGCGGAGCCTGTCAATGGGCTTGCGACACTGGCCATTGTGCATTGACTGTAGAGCTGCCTCGCCGGCACTCGGTTTTGCGCCAGACCATCGAGGTAGTTCAGAAACAGCAGCCAGGAGGTCTGCGCGGTACTGGTGGCGCTTGCGCTGTCGCGCGCGATGCTGGCGATGGCCGGCAAGCGGGGCGGGCGGCCTGACTGCGCAGATCCGACTCCCCGAGATGAGTGCGGCCCGGAACTTCCCGGACCCGTCCGGACGCTATTTAATCGCGAACTTTGTTTCCTGCCAGTCGCCGCCCAGCGCCTTGACCAGGAAGACCGCGGTCAGCAGCCGCTGACCCAGCAGTTGCGCCGCCAGGCGCTCGGCGTTCAGCAATCCCTGTTGCGCCGTGATGACGTCGAGATAGGTCGCGACGCCACCCTCGTAGCGGCTGGTTGCCAGTTCGAGCACGCGCGTGGCGCTGCCGACCGCGACCTGCGCCTGCGTATACGCGCGCTCCAGCGCCGCCAGGCCAATAATGCCGTCCTCGACTTCCTGCATGACGGTTAGCACCACGCGCCGATAGTTGGCCACCGTGCCATCGTAGCTCGCGCGCGCACCTTCGAGATTGGCGCGCAGCCGGCCCCCATCGAACAACGGCTGCGCCACCGCCGCGCCCAGCGACCAGATAACACTAGGCAGGTCGAACAGCGCGGGGAGCGACCGGGTCTCGGCGCCAAACGTCCCGCCCAGGGTAATGCTGGGATAGAACGCGGCATTGGCAATTCCGATCTGAGCATTGGCCGCCGCCATCGCGCGCTCCGCCGACGCAACGTCCGGCCGGCGCTCCAGCACGTCCGACGGCACGCCGATGGGGACCGCCGGCGGCACCAGGACCTTGATCTCTTGCGCCAGTGAAAAAACCGGCGCCGCGGCGCCAGTCAACGCGGCGATCGCATGCTCGAACTGGGCGCGCTGCTTTTGCAGCACATCGACCTGCGCCAGTGTGCTGTCGAGCAGCGCCTGCTGTTGCGCGACATCCANNATATCGAGCGCGCGCAGGTTGAAATACGCAGTCGCGAGATCCGCCGTCAACAGCAGCCGGACGTTCTCGAGGTCGGCGGCGGACTGCTCGACAGAAGCGCCCGCGCCCTCGATCGTGCGCTGCACGCGTCCGGATAAATCGGCCTCGTAACCCACGGTGAGCAACCCGACAAAGTCGTACTGAGAAGTGGCGAAATTGGGCGAACTGTAACTGCTCAGGGGCCGGTTGGCGGAAACGCGCTGGCGCGCTTCGCGCGCGCTCACNNCCACTCCGACTTGCGGATAGAGGCCGGCCGATGCCGCGGCGAGCACTGCGCGCGCCTGCGCCAGCCGCGCACTGGCCAGCGCCAAGGTCGGGCTGCCGGCGAGCGCCTGCTGTTCCAGTTGGTCGAGTTGCGGGTCGCCGAAACCCTGCCACCAGGGACCCTTGGGTGCGCCATCGTTGGGCGTGCCTTCGCGCCATGGCGCCTCGACCTTCCAGGCCGCGGGCATGTCGAGCGCCGGCTTGCGATACTCGGGGGCGGTGGCGCAGGCCGAGAGCAGTACCGCGGCGACCATCGCCGCGCCGGCGGCAAGCATTCGCATGGCCATTACGGCGTGGCCTTGGGCGCGGGAGCGATCGCTACCTGGTCGCCTTCAGCCAGCGAATCCGATGGATTGAGCACCAGCTTGTCCGTGGGGCCTATGCCCTCGAGCATTTCGACCGTCTCCCCGTAGTTGCGGCCGACCTTGACCGGGGCGAGGTGCACACGACCTCCGGCATCGACCACCGCGACGCGCATGCCTTCGCCGCGAAACATCAGCGTGTTGGTGGAAATGAGCATCGCCTGGCTCGATTGCAGCGGCAGCGAAACTTGCACGAAGGCGCCGGGCAGCAGCGTGCCGTCGCGGTTGGACAGCGAAATCTCGACCTGCATTGTGCGCGTGGCGGCGTCGATCGATGCCGCCGTGCGGGCGACCGCGCCGCGGAAAGTCTGGCCGCGCAGTTCCGCCTGCGTGACGATCACTTGTTGTCCGGGTTTGACCAGTTGCGCGTAGGTTTGCGGCACGTTGACATAGACCCGCAGCGGATCGGTTTGCGCCAGCAGGAACAACGCGCGGCCGGCGCCCCCGCCCGCGTCGATCAGGTCGCCGACATCGACATTGCGCTTGGTAATCACCCCGGCGAACGGCGCCACAACGCGCTTGAAGCCCTCAAGCTGGCGCAATCGCTCGACATTGGCGTCGGCCGCCGCCAGGTTGGAGCGCGCCTGCGCATCGCCGCTGCGGCGCTCGTCGAGTTCCTGCTGCGACACCGCATCTTTTTTGCGGAGCGCCTCCCAGCGTTCGACCGTACTCTTGGCCAGCCCCAGGCTCGAGGCCGCCTGTTCGCGCGCGGCGATCGCCTGCGACAATTGCTGGTCGATTTCCGGCGTCTCGATCTCGGCCAGGAGTTCGCCTTTGGCCACGCGGCTGCCGATATCCTTGTACCAGCGCTTCAGGTAGCCGCTGGCGCGCGCGGCAATTGGCGACTGGACGAAACCCTGCAAGGTGCCCGGCAACGCCAGCGTCTGGCCGGCTTCGCTGGTCTTGGGCACAGCGACTTTCACGTATTGTTTGGCGCGTTCCGCGGTGCCCACCTCGAGCGCCTTGGTATTGGCTATGCGGCTGAGCACGGTGCGGCCCGCCCCGACTGCGAGCAGCACCAGCAACACCACTGTCAGGATCCCGGTGCGGCGAACGATCTGACGCCGCTTGAGCAACTCGCCCGCATGGTGCGGATCATCTGGATCGATCGGGTGGATCCCCAGCGCGGAATGACGTTGTTCAGACATTGCTTCAGCTCTCCTGATGCGCGCCACTGAGTGGAACATTCGGGGCGGTGCTGGCCATGGCCGCGCGCGCCACCTTGCGTCGCGCCAGTCGCTGATGGACGCCCGCGTATACGACCGGCACAAAGAACAGCGTCGACACCGTCGCAAACAGCAGACCACCAATGACCGCGCGCCCAAGCGGCGCGTTCTGCTCGGCGCCTTCGCCCAGACCCAGCGCCATCGGGATCATGCCGATGATCATGGCCAGCGCCGTCATCAGCACCGGCCGGATCCGCGTCGCACCGGCATCGAGCGCCGCCAGCGTCGGTGCCGCGCCTTCCTCGCGGCGCTGCCGCGCGAACGAGACGAGCAGGATGCTGTTCGCCGTCGCGACGCCCATGGTCATGATGGCGCCGGTGAGCGCCGGCACCGACAGCGTCGTGCCGGTGATGAAGAGCATCCAGGCAATGCCGGCGAGCGCGGCGGGCAAGGCGGCGATGATGATGAGGGCATCGATCCACGACTGGAAGTTGACGACGACGAGCAGGTAGACGAGGACGATCGCCATGGCCAGGCCGACGCCGAGGCCGAGGAAGGAGGCCTGCATCGTCTGCACCTGGCCGCGCAGGACGATCTGGCTGCCGCGCGGCAGATGCGGCCGCACTTCGTCGACGAGCGATTGCACGCGGGCCGCCACGTTCGCCAGATCCGTTCCCTGCACGCTTGCGAAGATGTCGACCGCCGGCAGGATGTTGTAGCGCGAGACGACCGCGAGCTGCGTCGTCGGCGTCGCCTCGACGAGATTGCCGAGCAGTTGAGTCTGCGCCGGGCCGCCGCTGCCGGTCGTCACCGGAACGTTGAGCAGCGAGTCGAGCGAATCGACACGGTACTGCGGCGTCTGCACGGCGATCGAGTAGACGATGCTGTTCTGCGGATTGAGCCAGAAGGCCGGCGCCGTCTGCGAACTGCCGGCCAGCGCGACCAGCACGTTCTGGCCGACGTTCTGCGCCGAAAGACCCATCTGCTGCAATCGCGTGCGATCCATCTGCAGGTTGAGCGAGGGCGCGTCGAAGCGCTGATGCACGTGCACGTCGACGGCGCCCGGGATCTGACGCATCTTCTTCACGAGATCGGCGGCGAGCACGGCGTTGCCCATCATGTCGTTGCCCGTGAACTGGACGTCGATCGCCGCCGGCAGGCCGAAGTTCAGGATCTGCGTGACGATGTCGGCCGGCTGGAAGAAGAACTCGATGCCGGGGAAGCGCTTTGGCAACTCGGCGCGCAATATCGTCACGAACTCGTCGGTCGGCCGGTGTCCTTCCTTCAGCGAGAGCTGGATCTCGCCGTCGAGCGTGCCGATCGTTCCGGCGTTGCTGTACGACAGGTTGATGCCGCTGTTCGGCACGCCGAGGTTGTCGAGGATGGTCTCGAGCTGGTCCTTGGGCACGAGCTCGCGGATCGCCGCTTCGACGCCGTCGGCCAGGCGCGCCGTCTCCTCGATGCGGGTGCCCGTAGGCGCCCGCAGGTGCAGGCGGATCTGTCCGGCATCGACGCTCGGAAAGAAGTCGCGCCCGAGAAAGGGATAGAGGCCGCAGGAAACGAGACAGAACGCGAGAAAGGCGATGCCGAACGCGCCGCGCCTTTCGAGCAGCGCCGCCAGCGTGATCGTGTAGGCGCCGCGCACCCGCTCGAACTGCCGATCGAAGGCGCGGTACGTGCGCTGCAGCAGGCTCGGCCGGGCGTTGGTCGCGGGCACGCCGTGGCTGCCGCGCATGAGCAGCATGACGAGTGTCGGAACGAGCGTTCGCGACAGGATGTAGGAAGCGACCATCGCGAAAACCACCGCCTCGGCCATCGGCACGAACAGGAATCGGGCGACGCCGGAGAGGAAGAACATCGGCACGAAGACGATGCAGATGCACAGCGTCGAGACGAACGCCGGGACGCCGATTTCGCCGGCGCCGACGATGATGGCGTCGTCGAGCGGCTTGCCGAGGTGCAGGTGCCGCTCGATGTTCTCGATCGTCACGATCGCCTGGTCGACGAGAATGCCGACCGAGAGCGCGAGGCCGCCGAGCGTCATCAGGTTGAGCGTCTCGCCGAGAACCTGCAGGACCAGGATCGAAGTCAGGATCGAAAGCGGAATCGTCAACGCGATGATCAGCGTCGAGCGCCAGTTGCCGAGAAACAGCAGCACCATGGCCGCGGTGAGGCCGGCGGCGATCAGCGCTTCGACGACCACGCCTTTCACAGCCGCCTTGACGAACACCGACTGATCGAAGAGCGGCGTCACCTTCACGTCGCCGGGCAGGATCGCCTGGACGCGCGGCAGCAGCGCCCGCAGGTTGGCGACGATGTCGAGCGTCGAGGCGCCGCCGTTCTTTAGCACCGAGAGCAGGACGCCGCGGGCGCCGTCCTTGCGCACGATGTTGGTCTGCGGCGAGAAGCCGTCGCGCACGTAGGCGACGTCGTGCACGTAGGTCGTCGTGCCGCCGACCGTTTTCACGGGCAGGTCGTTCAGGCCGGCGATCGCGTCGGGCGAGCCATTCATTTTCACCGTGTATTCGGTGTCGCCGAACTTGGCCGTGCCCGAAGGCAGGATCAGGTTCTGCAGGTTGATGGCGTTGACGACGTCGGCGGGCGACAGGCCGCGCGCCTGCAGCGCCTGGGTGTCGAGGTCGACCGAGATCAGGCGGTTCTTGCCGCCGTACGGGTACGGGATGGCAACGCCGGGAATCGTGATGAGCTGCGGCCGCAGCGTGTTGACGGCGATATCGAAAAGCGTCTGCTCGGGCAGCGTCGGGCTCGACAGGCCGAGCTGCACGACCGGGATGCTCGAGGCCGAGTACTTGATGATGAGCGGCGGCGTGATGCCTGGCGGCAATTGCCGCAGCTGGGTCTGCTCAATCGCCACGACCTGGGCGATCGCGGTCTGGATGTTCGCCGTTGGCTGGAAGAAGACCTTGATGACGTTGATGCCGGCCAGCGAGGTCGACTCGATGTGCTCGATGTCGCTCACCGTCGTCGTCAGGCTGCGCTCGTTCTGCGCCGAGATCCGGTTGCCCATTTCCTGCGCCTGCAGGCCGGTGTAGTTCCAGATGATCGAGATGACCGGAATGTTGATCTCGGGGAAGATGTCGGTCGCCATGTTCAGCAGGACGAACGGCGTGGCGAGCACGATCAGCATCGCCATGACGATGAACGTGTAGGGGCGCTTGAGCGCCAGCTGGACCATCGACATCGGATCGACCCGGACGAAAGGCGAAACAGGCATGATATTCAGAGTGCAGGCGCCCTGCTTTTGTCCGTCAGCGCAGTCTTACGGCGTCGTGCCTGCTTTTCCCACATCGACGGCGAGCCGAGCGGTCTACGCTGGGTCATCGCTCAGGCCTTGACCGGCCGCCCTGATCTCCCTCGACTTCCGCAGAAGGATTCACCATGACAACGACCACGACTTCCGCTCCCGCCGCCGCGGCCGGTGCCGACAGGACCGCGACCGATGAATCGCCGGCCGAGAAGGCGGCGAAGGAATCTAGCCGCGTCCTGCAAAAGCTGCGCGAGAAGACCGATGCCGTCGTCGACCGCATCCAGCCGAGGATCGATGCCGTGTCGAGCTTTGCCCGCAACGATCCGACCAAGGCCGTGCTCATTGCCGCGGCGACCGGCGCCGCGCTGATGGGGGTACTTGGCCTTCTCGTTCGCGCGAGGCGACGGGCAAGCCCGGGCGCGCGTGCCATGGCATCGATCCGCGACGCCGCGCTCGACCTCGCCGACCGCGCACACGTCGCGGCGACCGACGCCATCGATGCGGCGCACCAACGCGCCAGCGAGGCGCAACAGAAGGTCGCCGACATGCAAACACGCGCCGGCGCGGTCGCCGACAGCGTCACCGAGAAGTGGCAAAGCCTGCGCGAGCAGGCGACCCCGGTGATCGAGCGTTTACGGCCGCAGATCGACGCCGTCGCGACTTACGCCAAGGAAGACCCGGTCCGCACGGCGCTGGGCGTGGCGGCCGTGGGGGCCTTGCTCTTCGGCCTGATCTCGCTGACGAAGCGCTAGGGACTGCTGTTGACGCTACCGGAGGGCACGCCTCGGCCGGCCGAGGCGTGAGTGCTTCGATGTCGTTCGCATGGCGGAGGCTCATCGGCGGCTGAAGCCTCGGTTAGGCGCTATAACGCCTCCATGCCGCGGCGACGGGCGTCGCGCGGAGTCACAGGGAGACGAGCATGTACGTCCGCAACGCCTGGTACGTCGCCTGCACGGCCGAAGAGATCGGCCACGGCAAGCCGCTCGGCCGCACGATCTGCGGCGAGCGCATGGTGCTGTTTCGCGCCGCGGGCGGCGCCGCCTCGGCGCTCGAGGATTTCTGCCCGCACCGCGGCGCCCCGCTCTCGCTCGGCGCCCTGCGCGAAGACGGGCGCCTCGTCTGCGGCTACCACGGGCTGGTCATGGGCGGCGACGGCAAGTGCGTGAGCATGCCGGGGCAGCGCGTCAAGCCGACGATCAAGTCCTTTCCCGTGCTCGAGCGCTACGGTTTCGTCTGGGTCTGGCCCGGAGAGAAGAGCCAGGCCGATGCCGCCACGGTGCATGCTCTGCCCTGGGCCGAAAGCCCGGAGTGGGCTTATGGCGGCGGCCTCTTTCACGTCAAATGCGACTACCGGCTGATGATCGACAACCTCATGGACCTGACGCACGAGACCTATGTGCACGCGACGAGCATCGGCCAGCGAGAGATCGAAGAAGCCGCGCCGGAGACGCGCGTCGAGGGCGATTCGGCGATCACGACGCGCTTCATGCACGACATTCCGGCGCCGCCCTTCTGGCGCGCGGCGCTGCGCGGCAACCATCTCGCCGACGACGTGCCGGTCGACCGCTGGCAGATCTGCCGCTTCACGCCGCCCAGCCACGTGATGATCGAGGTCGGCGTGGCGCACGCCGGCCACGGCGGCTACGACGCGCCGGCCGAGCACAAGGTCTCGAGCATCGTCGTCGACTTCATCACCCCGGAAACCGAGACGTCGATCTGGTACTTCTGGGGCATGGCGCGCAACTTCAACGTCGACGACAAGGCCCTCACCGAGACGATCCGCAGCGGCCAGGCCGCGATCTTCGGCGAGGACGTCGCCATCCTCGAGTCGCAGCAGCGCAACCTCACCGAACAGCCGAACCGGCACCTGATGCGCCTCAACATCGACATGGGCGGCTTCGAGTCGCGGCGCATCCTCGAGCGGCTGGTCGCCGAGGAGCGCAACGACCTGCTGAAGGCCTGAACGCGAGACCAGCCATGATCATCGTCTGCCCGCATTGCCTGACGACCAACCGCGTTCCCGACGAGCGCGCGACCGAGGACCCGACCTGCGGCCATTGCCACCGGGAGCTGCTCGGCGCCGGGCCGGTCGGACTCGATGACGCGAGCTTCGACAAGGTCGTGGCGAAGACCGAGTTGCCCGTCGTCGTCGACTTCTGGGCCGACTGGTGCGGCCCCTGCCACGCGATGGCGCCCCAGTTCGCGAAGGCTGCAGCGCAGCTGAAGGGCAAAGCGATGTTCGCGAAGGTCGACAGCGACGCCAGCCCACGCACCTCGGCGCGCTTCGCGGTGCGCAGCATTCCGACCTTGCTGCTCCTGCGCGGCGGCCGCGAGGTGAAGCGCCAGGCCGGCGCGACGCAGGCGGCGCAGATCGTTGACTGGGTCGGTCGCGGCTAGGCCGGCGGCCGATCAGGAAGCGGCGACGATGAGGCGCGCAAGAACGACCGCGGGATCAGCCAGCAAATCGGCCAGACAGCGCAAGGAGCACACTACCGAAACAATCTCGAGACTGCGGTGAACCGTTGCTTCCTCGCTGCGATTCTGACGCCCCTACTGCTTCTCTTGCCCGCCATTCGCGTGTATGCGCAATGGGTGCCGACGGGAACACTGGCGGCTGTGCCGGTCGTACAAGACTGCAATGAAACCGGAGGCGATGTCGCCGTTTCGAGGCTCGACCCGCCAACGATCTACATCTGCCAGGCCGTCGTGAAGTTGATTCGCAGAAAGAATCCGGGGGCTGAGCATTTCTATTTTGTGCATGAGTTCGGACACGTAGCGCAAGGGACTTCAGATGAAGCCGCTGCAGATTGCTGGGCAGCCAAGGAACTGGCGAAGACGCCGAATGGGAGCCGCTACCTAGCCGCCGCGATCGAACACTTTCGTCAGCGTCCAAACGAGTACAGCCCGCGATATGGATCGCCAAATGAACGCGCAGAACGAATCCGAAGTTGCGCCGAAGAAGAGCGACCGAACTACGATGCGGTTGATCGACCGGTGCTGCCGAAGCGAGGAGAAACGCCTGAAAGACGTCGCGCAGGTTGCATCAAGACTGCCGAGCCGTGCAAAACGCCAAGCGCGTCGAGACTCGGGCAGCCGCTCGGGGCAAGCGGGCCAAGCTAGACGTCGGGTGTGTGTGGATGCTCGAATTCGACACCGGCGATTTCGCGTGTCGAGACACCTGTCGGGCCTGCGCAAAAGCGTGCCCGCGTATCGCTCTGCTGCTTTCGGCGCAACATCAAGCTGTATCGACGAGCGCAAACCTGCGAATCATCTCGTGAATAGCGCCGCTGCATCGCACGGAAGTCGCTCGTTTGAGCTGCCATCAAGCTCGATCAGCAAGTTGCCAGTCCGGCGCTCGATCGCTATGACTGCCTCCGGCCGAGGCTGTGCGAGAAGTTTTCACGCAGCCTCGGCCATCAGCTGCCGGTCACCAGCGACAGCAATGCGGAATGCTGTCCCCGCGCACATCGCCCGCGCCCCTGAGTTCTTCGGAGTTTGACGCCCGTCAAGGCGCGAGCAGGCCGAATGCGTAGGCTGGCCTGCTGGGGAGAAGTCAGATGCGAATCTTGCCGTACGCAGTAGCCGCGCTGTTTGTCGCCGCCACTCCTGTTCGCGCGACCCGGGCCGAGTACGACGTCGCCATGCTCAAGCTGGCAACGCACAGCGGCTGCATGGTCTGTCACAGCATCCTGCCGATTCCCAAGCGCGCCGACGGGTTGCCGCCCATCGCGCCGGCTTGGCGCGACATCGCCATCAAGTACAGGGATGACCCCCGCGCTTCAGATCGGCTCACGCGCACAGTCATGACCGGTTCGAACCCGTATTCCAGACACTGGGCGGGCAAGGTCAGCGTTGTCACGATGCCACCGAATGCCGCGGCGGTCACCGAAGCCGATGCGCGCGTGCTCGTCAACTGGATACTCGTGTTGGTGCCATAGCAGGCCGGACCCTCCGCGGCGCGGGCCCAACCAGTCCCGCAGCGCATCCGTCAACCCGACAAGTCATGGTGCATCAGGTCGACGACGTTCTTCCTGCTGCCGCCGTACCTGATCGGCGAACTGTCGGTTGAGTCGTGGCTCAGCGAACGATGCCTACGCGGCGTGCAACCGAGGCCCGTGAAGGTCAGCAAAGGGTCGAAGGCAATCAGCTGGAACGCCCACGATCGGACGAAGCTCGGGGCGGCCTCAGGCGACAGAGCGCGCCGATTCCGCGTCGTTCGAGCGCGCCAGCACGGCGCGCAGAGCCGCACCGGTGTGGCTCGCTCGGGTCTCGACGATGCCTTCGGGCGACGCTTCGGCAATGACCGTGCCGCCGCCGGCGCCGCCTTCAGGCCCGAGATCGATGACCCAGTCGGCCTCAGCGATGACGTCGAGATCGTGCTCGATGACGATGACGCTGTGGCCGCCGTCGACGAGCCGATGCAGCACCCGGATCAGCCGCTCGACGTCGGCCATGTGCAGGCCCACCGTCGGCTCGTCGAGCACGTAGAGCGTGTGCGGCGCCTTGTTGCCGCGCCGGGTAACGTCATCCCTCACCTTGCTCAGCTCGGTGACGAGCTTGATGCGCTGCGCCTCGCCGCCCGAGAGCGTCGGCGATGGCTGGCCGAGTGTGAGGTAGCCGAGGCCGACGTCCTTCAGCAGGCGCAGCGGGTGCGAGATGTTCGGCATCGAGGCGAAGAAATCGACCGCCTCGTCGACCTCCATCTTCAGCACGTCGCCGATGCTCTTGCCGCGCCAGCTCACGGCCAGCGTCTCGGCGTTGAAGCGCTCGCCGTGGCAGACGTCGCACGGCACTTTCACGTCGGGCAGGAAGCTCATCTCGATGGTGCGCAGGCCCTGGCCCTCGCAGGCCGGGCAGCGGCCTTCGCCGGTGTTGAAGCTGAAGCGGTTCGGCGCGTAGCCGCGCGCCTTCGCTTCGAGCGTATCGGCGAAAAGCTTCCGGATCGTGTCCCAGAAGCCGATGTAGGTGGCCGGGCAGGAGCGCGGCGTCTTGCCGATCGGCGTCTGGTCGACCTCGAGGACGCGGTCGATGAAGCCCCAGCCGTCGATCTTCTCGCAGCCTTGCCAGTTGGGTCGGGCGCCGCGGCTATTGATGAACTGCAGATTCGCGAGCAGCACGTCGCGGGCAAGCGTCGATTTGCCCGAGCCGCTCACGCCGGTGATCGCGATCAGCCGCTTCAACGGAAGATCGACGGTGACGTCCTGCAGGTTGTGCAGCGTCGCCGAGCGAATGGTCAGCAGCGGATTGCCCGGGCTCTCGCGCCGCTCGGTCGCCGCGGTCACCGGCGCGATGGTGCGTCGCGCCTGCAGGGGATGAACGAGCGGGTGGGCGAGAAAGCGCCCGGTCACCGAGTCGGCGTGTGCGGCGAGCTCGGTGGCGCTGCCTTCGGCGACCAGACGGCCACCGCGCTTGCCCGCGCCGGGGCCGATGTCGATGATGTGATCGGCGCTACGGATCGTCTCCTCGTCGTGCTCGACGACAACCAGCGTGTTGCCCTTGTCGGCGAGGTTCTGCAGGGCGCCGAGCAGGATGCGGTTGTCGCGCGGATGCAGGCCGATGGTCGGCTCGTCGAGAACGTAGCAGACGCCCTGCAGGTTGCTGCCGAGCTGAGCGGCGAGGCGGATCCGCTGCGCCTCGCCGCCGGAAAGCGTCGGCGCCGCGCGATCGAGCGTCAGGTAGCCGAGCCCCACTTCCTCGAGGAATTCGAGGCGGCTGCGGATTTCGCTGACGACGTCGCGCGCGATCTCGGCTTCGCGGCCGACGAGCGTGAGCGCCTCGACCCACTGGCGCGCTGCGGCGACGGACCATTGTGCGATCCAGGTGATCGACTTCTCGTCGAAGGTGACGGCGCGCGAGGCGGGATTGAGCCGGGTGCCAGCGCAATCGGGGCAAGGCTCGTCGAGGACGCCCTCGACCTCGACCTCTTCCGACGGGAAGCTCTGCTCGCGACCGCGATCGTCGTCGTCGCGGATCGAATCGTCGTAGGCCTTGCGCTGCTCGCGAGTGAGCTTGAGCCCGGTGCCGACGCAGGTCGTGCACCAGCCGTGCTTGCTGTTGTAGCTGAACATGCGCGGGTCGAGCTCGGGATAGCTCGTGCCACAGCTCGGACAGGCGCGCCGCGTCGAGAAGACCTTGGTCTGGCCGACCTTCCTCGTCGGCGTGCCGGCGAGCATCGCGCCGCGCAATCCGGCGAGCGGCGAAAGCAGGTGCATGACGCCCTTGCCGATGTCGAGCGCCTTGTCGAGCAGCTCGCGCAGAACCGCCTCGTTGGCGCTGCCCACGACGACGTCGCCGACCGGCAGCTCGAGCGTGTGCTCCTTGAAGCGATCGAGGCGCGGCCACGGATCGACCTTCATGAACTCGCCGTCGACGCGCAGGTGCGTGTGGCCGCGCGCCTTCGCCCACTTGGCCAGATCGGTGTAGACGCCCTTGCGGGCCACGACCAGCGGTGCCAGCACGCCGACGTGCTCGCCGGCATGGTCGCGCAGGATCTGCGCCGCGATCGACGCGACGCTTTGCGGCTGCACCGGCGTGCCGTCGACGACGCAGTGCTGCAGGCCGAGCTTGACGTAGAGCAGGCGCAGGAAGTGCCAGACCTCGGTCGTCGTCGCGACCGTGCTCTTCCTGCCGCCGCGCGAGAGCCGTTGCTCGATCGCCACCGTCGGCGGAATGCCATAGACGGCATCGACTTCGGGCCGGCCGGCCGGCTGCACGATCGATCGCGCATAGGCGTTGAGCGATTCGAGATAGCGCCGCTGTCCTTCGTTGAAAAGGATGTCGAACGCCAGGGTCGACTTGCCCGATCCCGAGACGCCGGTGATGACGCTGAACTTGCCGCGTGGGATCGAGACATCGAGCCCCTTCAGGTTGTGCTCGCGAGCGTTGACGATGCGGATGTTCTCGTCTTCGGCGCGGCGCACGCGCGCCGGCTTCAGCAGGTATTGCAGCGGCCGGCCTTCCTCGACCGCGTGGCCCTCGAAGCCGAGCGCGACGTCGTAGTCGCGCAGCGCCTTGGCGGTGTGCGAGCTGGCGTGGCGCTTCACGTCTTCCGGCGTGCCGAAGGTGACGAGCTCGCCGCCGGCATCGCCGCCTTCGGGGCCGAGATCGATCAGCCAGTCGGAGGAGCGGACGACGTCGAGGTTGTGCTCGATGACGATGATCGAGTGGCCCGCTTCGAGGAGCTTGCGAAACGACCGCATCAGCTTGGCGATGTCGTCGAAGTGCAGGCCGGTCGTGGGCTCGTCGAACATGAAGAGCGTGCCCTTTCTCGCCACCGGCTGCCGGCCTGCGCTCTGCGCCGCTTCGGCAAGAAAGCCGGCAAGCTTCAAGCGTTGTGCTTCGCCGCCGGAGAGCGTCGGCACCGGCTGGCCCAGCTTCACGTATTCGAGACCCACATCGACGATCGGCCGCAGCCGGCGCACGACCTCGCGGTCGTCGCGAAAGAGGGCGACGGCTTCGGCGACGGTGAGATCGAGCACGTCGGCGACGCTGAAGCTGCGCATCGCCTGGGCCGCCAGGCATCGCTCGATCTTCACATCGAGGATCTCGGCGCGGAAGCGGCGGCCGTCGCAATCCGGGCAGCGCAGATAGACATCGGAGAGGAACTGCATCTCGACGTGCTCGAAGCCCGAGCCGCCGCAGGTCGGGCAGCGGCCGTTGCCGGCGTTGAAGCTGAACATGCCGGCGCCGTAGCCACGCTGCGCCGCGAGCGGCTCGACGGCGAAAAGTTTGCGGATCTCGTCGAAGGCGCCGACGTAGCTCGCCGGATTCGAGCGCGCTGTCTTGCCGATCGGGCTCTGGTCGACGAAGACCGTATCGCAGAGCCAGTCGGCGCCGAGGAGCGCAACGTGCGCGCCGGGCGTTTCCGTCGCCTTGCCGAAATGGCGGGCCAGCGCCGGCGCGAGCACGTCCTGGATCAGCGTGCTCTTGCCCGAGCCGGAGACGCCGGTCACGCACACCAGGTGATGGAGCGGGAACTCGACGGTGATGCTCTTCAGGTTGTGATCGCTCGCGCCCTGCACGATGAGCTTCGGCGTCGCCTCGCTGACCAGGCGCTTCAGGCCCATGCCGATCTGCTTGCGCGCGCCGAGATAGGCGCCGGTCAGCGTGTCGGCACTCTTGATCGCCTCCGGTGTGCCGTCGAAGACGATCCGGCCGCCACGCTCGCCCGGGCCCGGGCCCATGTCGATGAGCCGGTCGGCGGCGAGCATCACGGCCGGGTCGTGCTCGACGACGACGAGCGTGTTGCCGGCGTCGCGCAGCCGATGCATCGCCTCGACGATGCGGTTCATGTCGCGCGGGTGCAGGCCGATCGACGGCTCGTCGAGCACGAAGAGCGTGTTGACGAGCGAGGTGCCGAGCGCCGTCGTCAGGTTGATGCGCTGCACCTCGCCGCCGGAAAGCGTGCGGCTTTGTCGGTCGAGCGTGAGATAGCCGATACCGACGTCGCACAGGTACCGGAGCCGCGTGCGGATCTCATCGTGCAGCAAGGAAAGCGCGCCGTGATCGTCGATGTTCGACGCCGCCTCGAGGCGATCGAAGAAGGCGCGCAGCCGGTCGATCGGCAGCAGCATGAGGTCGTGCACAGTGAGCCCCGGCAGTGCTTCGAGCCGCTCGCGCGACCAGGCGACGCCGACCGGCATGCAGCGCTTCGCGGGCGCCAGCACCGCGTCGGCATCGGCCTTCGACCCGAGCCGCCAGAGCAGCGCTTCGAGCTTCAGCCGGGCGCCGCCGCACACCGGGCACGGCGTGTAGCTGCGGTACTTCGACAAGAGCACGCGGATGTGCATCTTGTAGGCCTTCGACTCGAGATAGGCGAAGAAGCGGCGGACGCCGTACCACTGCTGATTCCACTTGCCGTTCCAGTTCGGCGAGCCTTCGATCACCCAGTACCGCTGCGCCTCGGTCAGGTGCGACCACGCGGTGTCGCGCGGAATGCCGGCCTCGCCGGCGTACTTGATCAGGTCGTCCTGGATTTCTTTCCAGGCCGGCGTCTGGATCGTCCTGATCGCACCCGAGCGCAAGGTCTTCCGCGGATCGGGAATGACGAGGCCGAAGTCGATGCCGATGACGCGGCCGAAGCCGCGGCAGGTCTCGCAGGCTCCGTAGGCCGAGTTGAACGAGAAGAGCGCCGGCTGCGGCTCGGCGTAGCGCAGGTCGCTCTCCGGGCAATGCAATCCGGTCGAGAAGCGCCAGAGCTGCTCGCCGCTCCCGGTGGCCGCGTAGACGTTGACGCGGCCGCCGCCTCGCTTGAGCGCCGTTTCGATCGCCTCGATCGCGCGCACCTTCTCGGCCGTGCCGATGCGAAAGCGATCGGCGACAACATCCAGAAGCATCCGCGGCCCCGTCGGCGAAGCGACCTCGCGCTCGGCATGGACGCGCGTGTAGCCGCTCGCCGAAAGCCATTGCTCGATCTCTCCGGCGGTCGTCGCCGCCGGCAACTCGACCGGGAAAGTGACGACGAGGCGCGGCTCTTCTTGGCCTTCGGGCACGACGGCGCGGCGCCGCAGTTCGGCGTAGATCGTCTCTGGCGAATCGTGGCGAACACGCTCGGCCGTCTGCTTGTCGAACAGCTCGCCGGCGCGCGCGAAGAGGAGCTTCAAGTGGTCGTTCAGCTCGGTCATCGTTCCGACCGTCGAGCGCGAGCTGCGCACCGGGTTGGTCTGGTCGATCGCGATCGCCGGCGGAACGCCCTCGACCTTGTCGACCGCCGGCCGGTCCATGCGCTCGAGGAACTGGCGCGCGTAGGCGCTGAAAGTCTCGACGTAGCGCCGCTGCCCTTCCGCGTACAGCGTATCGAAGACGAGACTCGACTTCCCCGAGCCGCTCGGGCCCGTCACGACGGTCATCTCGCCGGTGCGCAGGTCGAGGTCGAGGTTCTTGAGGTTGTGCTGTCGCGCGCCGCGAATGCGGATGACGCCGGAACTCATCGGGGAGGTCTTTCGCGAGGGGAGCGGAGCATTCTAGAGAGCAGTCTGCATCGCCGCGGCGCGCCGCGCAAAGACCCGCGAATGCCGAAGACGGGTGGCGCCGCGGCCCGCTAGACTGGGCCGGTTCGACGCATCGCGGGCCCACCCATGAAGATCGATTTCGTTTCCGACGTTGCCTGCCCCTGGTGCGCCGTCGGCCTGTACTCGCTCGAGAAGGCGCTTGCAAACCTCGGCGACGCCGTGCCCGCGGAGTTGCACTTCGAGCCCTTCGAGCTGAACCCGGCGATGCCGCCCGAGGGCGAAGATGCGACCGAGCATCTGTCACGCAAGTACGGCGCGCCGCCCGAGCAACTTGCGCGCTCGCGCGCGGCCTTGCGCGAGCGCGGCACCGCCGTCGGCTTCACCTTCGGAGACCGGTCGCGCGTCTGGAATACCTTCGACGCGCATCGTCTCCTGCACTGGGCCGGCCTGGAAGGGAAACAGCGCGAGCTCAAGCACGCCTTGTTGACCGCCTATCACACGAACGCCGAGAACCCCGGCGCTCGTGAGGTTCTGCTGCGCCTGGCCGGCGAGGTCGGCCTCGACGTTGCTCGGGCGCGCGCCATCATCGATTCCGACGAATACGCCGGCGAAGTGCGCGAACGCGAGCGCTTCTGGCAGGAGCGCGGCATCCACTCCGTACCTACCATCGTCATCGACGATCGCCATCTCATCTCCGGCGGCCAGCCGCCCGAGGTCTTCGAGCAAGCGCTGCGGCAGATCGCCGCGGCCGGGTAACGCCGGCCCGCATGCCGGCAATCGCAAGGAGCAAGATCATGGCCGCACTGCCGTTCTGGGGCAACGAAGACGTGATGCAGTCGCTGGGTCTGAACCCGGATCTGCTCGCCTACGGCGACAGCTGGTTCTGGTATCCGAACAATGATCTGCTGATCCCGATCAATGCGATCTGGGGCGGCACGAAAACGCTGCTTGCCAAAGGCAAGAACGGCGCCGAGTTGCGCGAGATGGTTGGCGGCACGCCGCGCCTGTGGAACGACTTCAAGAGTGCGATGAGCGGCTACCCGACGATCCAGTGCGTGCTGCTCAGCGCCGGTGGCAACGACTTCGCCGGCGTCGAGCATTTTCAGTCGCTGCTCAAGCTCGACTGCTCGGCAGCCGTAACAGCCGACGACTGCTTCGATCCGGGCGACCCCGCCAACGGCATCGAGCGACAGCCGTGGCGCATGCTGCGCGAGCTCGCCACCAACTACCAGCAGCTGATCGACTTCATCCGCTCGGTGAAGCCGACCGTGCCGATCGTCCTCCAGGACTACGACTATGCGATCCCGACGGGCATCGGCTTCGGCGGCATCAAGGGCGGCATCTTCGGCCTCGGCGACTGGCTGCAGCAGCCAATGATCGACCGCGGCGTTCCGGCGGCCTTGCAGAACGACGTCGTTCGCCGCCTGATGAACGACTTCATCACGATCCTGAAAGCGCTCGCCAGCCCGGCGCAGAACCACGACGTCCATCTCGTCGAGACGGCGGGAACCCTGCAGCCCGGGGACTGGGCCAACGAGATGCATCCGACGCCGGCCGGATTCACCAAGCTGGGCGAATGCTTCCGGCCGCTCCTGCAGCAGCTGATTCCGGGAACGCCCTGAGCACGCGCAGGCTGCGCGAGGCCGGATCGATCTCGACCAGCGCGCGGTCCGGCGCCTTCCCGAAAGACTCGCAATGAACGATCGAAAACTCTGCGTGATCACCGGCTCGTCGTCCGGCATCGGCGCAGCCACCGCACGCCTCTACGCGCAGCACGGCTGGAACGTGGTCATCAACTTTTCGCGCGAAGCCGTGCCGGCCGACGCCACCGCCGATGCCTGCCGGGCGCTCGGCGGCGAAGCCCTCGTCGTGAAGGCCGACGTGGCGTTCGACGCCGATTGCAGGAGGCTCGCCACCGAAGTCGAAGCCCGCTTCGGTCGCGCCGACGTTCTCGTGAACAACGCCGGGACCACGAAATTCGTGGCGATGAAGGATCTGGAGGGCCTGAGCGCCGAGGATTTTCAGCGCATCTATGCGGTCAACGTGATCGGTGCCTACCAGATGACGCGCGCTCTCGCGCCTCTGCTGCGCCGCCACGCGCCGGCAGGCATCGTCAACATCTCCTCGATCGCTTCGATGATGGGCATGGGCTCGTCTCTGGCCTACATGGCCAGCAAGGGCGCGCTCAATGCGCTGACCATCGGTCTGGCGCGCGCCCTGGGCCCCGAGATCCGCGTCAACGCGATCGCGCCGGGTCTGGTCGAGACGCCGTGGTTGCAGCAGGGACTGGAGCGCGGCTAGGGTCTACTCGACGGCGTCCCAGCTCTCGGCGCTGGCGCCGGCCAGGGCGCGGACCCGCTCTTCGTCCTTCGCGAACTCCGCCGCCGGGCCTTCGTAGGCGATGCTGCCGTTGTCGAGCACGTAGGCGCGATCGGCGATCTCGACGGCCGCGCGCACGTTCTGCTCGACCAGCAGCACCGACATGCCTTCCTTGCGCGCCGCGACGATGACCTCGAAGACCTGTTTCACGATGAGCGGCGCCAGCCCCTGCGACGGCTCGTCGAGCATGAGCAGGCGCGGGTTGAGCAGGAGAGCGCGGGCGATGGCAAGCATTTCCTGCTCACCGCCCGACAACTGGCGACCCTTGTTCGTCCTGCGTTCCTGCAACCGCGGAAAGAGCTCGTAGACGCGCGGGATCGTCCACGGCCCGCTGCGTTCGAGCGGCACGCGCAGGTTCTCGTCGACGCTCAGGTTGGCGAAGATGCGCCGGCCTTCCGGCACGAAGCCGACGCCGAGCGCCGCGACGCGGTGCGGCGCCCAGGTCGTCGTCTGCTGGCCGAAGACGCTGATCCTGCCTTCGCGCGGATGCGTCAGGCCGATCAGGCTGCGCAGCGTCGTCGATTTGCCGGCGCCGTTGCGCCCGAGCAGGGTGACGATCTCGCCCTCGCCGACGGTGAGGCCGACACCGTGCAGGATGTGGCTCTTGCCATAGAACGTCTGCAGGCCTTGCGCTTCGAGCACGTTCATTCGGTCTTCCCGAGGTAGGCGGCCTGCACGCGCTCGTCCTTGGCGATCTCGTCGGCCGTGCCTTCGGCGAGGACAGCACCCTCGGCCAGCACCATGATGCGATCGGCGAGGTGAAAGACGACGCGCATGTCGTGCTCGATGAGCACGATCGTGAGCTTCTCGTCGCGATGCAGGCGCCGGATCAGCCGTGTGACGTCGTAGGTTTCCTGGTCACCCATGCCGGCCGTCGGCTCGTCGAGCAACAGCAGGCGCGGCCGCAGCGCCAGCGACATCATGATCTCGGTGGCACGCTGATCGCCGTGCGACAGCTCGCCGACGAGACGGTCGGCCTTGCCCGCCAGCCCACCCATCCCAAGCAGCTCGTCGAGGCGCTCACGGATCCTCGCGTCGGCCGAGCGCGAGAGCCACGGCCGCAAGCGCATCCCGGCCGCGACCTCGACCGGAATACGCACGTTCTCGCGCACGCTCAGCTCGGGAAAGATCTCGGTGATCTGGAAGGTTCGCGCCATGCCAGCGGCGACGCGCCGGTGCGCCGGCCAGGCCGTGATGTCGTGCTCGTCGAACACGATCGTGCCGGCCGTGGGCGGGAAAAATCCGCTGATCATGTTGAAGAAAGTCGTCTTGCCGGCGCCGTTCGGCCCGATCACGGCGCGCAGCTCGCCGGGCTCGACCGTCATCGAGACCTGATCGACGGCGATCAGGCTGCCGAAGTGGCGCGATACGTTCTGCACGCGCAAGAGGCTCACGATGCGACCTTCCTCTTGATGANNAAGATCGCCGCGCCGATGAGCGGCCCCCAGAACGAGCGCATGCCTCCGAGCACGGCCATGATCACGAAGTTGCCCGAGAGCGTCCAGTGCAACGAGCGCGGGTCGGTGAAGTTGCTGAGCAGCGCATAGAACGTGCCGGCGAGGCTCGCGAACAGGCCGGAGATGACAAAGGAGATCCAGATGTGCTGCTCGACCGGAATGCCGAGGAAGCGGGCCCGCCGCTCGTTTTCCCGGATCGCGATCAGGGTGCGGCCGAGCGGCGAGCGCAGGAGCAAGGCCATGATCGCGACTGCCGCGGCGAAGAACACGAGGACGAGGTAGTAGAAGGCCTTGTCGTTGCCGAGGATATCGATGTTGGCGAAGCCGAGGTGCAGCGGTTCGCGATGCCAGCCGCTGACCCCGTCGTCGCCGCCGGTGACCGAGTTCCAGCGGAACGCGATGAAGTAGAACACCTGCCCGAAGGCGATCGTCACCATCGCGAAGTAGACGCCGCGCAGCTTGACGATCAGCGCGCCGATGGCCGCTGCAGCCAGCGTGCCGACGACGATGCCGACGACGATCGCGAGCGGCGTGCTCGGCGCGAAGAACTTGATCGACATCGCCGCGCCGTAGGCGCCGAGGCCGAAGTACGCCGCATGGCCGAACGACAGCACCCCGGTGAAGCCGAGCAGGAAGTTGAGCGCCATCGCCGCCATGCCGAGCACGACGACACGGACCGCCAGCTCGGTGTAGCCGCCGATCGCGTTCATCCAGTAGGGCATCGTCAGCAGGACGATCCAGAGGACCGCGTTCCAGGCGAGCTTGTCGCGCGCGATCATTGCGTCCTCCCTTCTTCGCCGAGCAAGCCGCGCGGCCGCACCAAAAGGACGAGGCCCATCATCACGTACATCACCGCTTCGGTCGCCGAAGGAAAGAACACGGTCGTGACGCCGGAAGCGACGCCGATCAGCAAGCCGCCGAGCAAGGTGCCAGGCAGGCTGCCCAGGCCGCCAACGATGATGGCGACGAAGCTCGGCATGATGAGCGAGGTGCCGATCGTCGGCTGCAGGCCGAGCATGCCGGCGGCGAGCACGCCGGCGAGGCCCGCGAGATAGATGCCGAGGCCGAAGTTGAGGTTGCGCAGCACGCCGACGTTGACGCCGAGGACGGACACGGTCTCGAGGTCGAGCGTGCCGGCGCGGATGCGCAGGCCCAGGCGCGTGCGGTTCAGGATCAGGAAGAGGCCACCGACCGCGATCGCGACCAGCAGCACCATGAACAGCCGATATCCGGTGAGAAAGAAGAATTCGGTGGACAGAGGCGTCGTCAGCCAGCCTGGGATCGGAAAGGGCAGGCTCTGCGCGCCCCAGATGTAGCGGGTGCCGTCTTCGAGGATGTAGGCCAGGCCGAACGTGAGGAGCAGGCTGTACAGGGGATCCCGGCCATAGAGGCGGCGAATCAGAACGCGCTCGATAACGAGGCCAAGCAGCGCCGTGAGCAGGGGCGCGACGATGAGTGCCCCCCAGAAGCCGATCGTCGGCATCAGCGTGTAGGCCAGATAGGCGCCGATCGCCAGGAACCCGCCGTGCGCGAAGTTGATGACGCCGCTGAGGTTGAGGATCAGCGACAGGCCGAGCGCCATCAGCGCGTAGAACGCGCCGACGATGAGCCCGTTGAATATGTTGAAGATGAGAAGCTGTGTCATCGGGCGCGGCTTTTCTCAGTTGCAACTGTGGGGGCCCTGCGCCGCGCAGGATCGCCGCGCGTCGGCCGCTCCGACCCATAGGAGCGTTACCGGCGCGGCGCCGTGCGCCGCCGCTGGAAGGAACGGGCGTCGCAGTGGCTGCGACGCCCCCGATCGTTATTCGCTCAGGTCGGCCAGGTCATCTTGCAGCCGGACTCCTCGAGCGTGCCGGCGGCATCGAGGCCCTTGACGACTTCCGTCACCTTGAACAGGTCGTCGGGGGCAGAGCCCTGAGCCTGCGCATGGCCGACGAACAGGTCGGGAATCAGCTGGTTCTGGCCCTCGCGGAAGAACGCCCCACCGGGCATCAGCGCGACCTCCGGCGGCAGCTTCATGCCTTGCAGCGCCTTGGCCATCTTGACGGNNGTGCGCGCGGTCGGCACGCGCCCCGTCTTCTTCTTGATCGCGTCGACGAACTCGGCGACGTGCGGCACGCCCGGCTGGTTCCAGTACCACTCGAACACCCAGGTGCCGATGCGCGCCTCTGGCGGCAGGCCTTCGAGAGCCTCGAGCTCCTGCTGGCCGCCGGCGAGATGGAAGCGCTTGTCGAGGCCGAACTGCACCGCCTGCTTGAGCGCGTTGATCATGTCGTCGCCCTGCGTGAGGAACAGGATCACATCGGGCTTGGCGGCCTGCGCCTTGATCAGGTAGGACGAGAAATCGGTCGTGCCCAGCGGCGTCAGGTCGGCGCCGAGCGTCGTGCCGCCTGCTTTCTTGCACGCCGCCTCGAGGCCCGACTGCAAGGTGTGACCGAACGCATAGTCCGGGGTGATGTAGTACCACTTCTTGCCGGCGCTCTTGATCAAAGCCGGCGTCACCGCGTTGGCTTCCATCTGCGTCGTATTGCAGACGCGAAAGACGTTCCAGTGGCAGCTCGCGCCGGTGACGGCGTCGGTGTGGCCGCCCGGCACGACGTGGAGCACGCTCTTCTCGTTGCTGACCTGCGCCATCGCCAGGGCGAGCGCCGAGTTGACGTTGCCGAGCAGGAAGTTGACCTTGTCGCGCTCGATCAGCTTGCGCGCCTTCTGCACCGCCGTGCCGGCGTCGCCGCTGGTCGAGTCTTCGACGAGCAGCTCGGCCGGACGGCCGAGGATGCCGCCCTTGGCATTGATCTGCTCGATCGCGAGCTGGCAGCCGATCAACTCGTTCTTGCCGACCGCGGCATAGGTGCCCGTCAGCGGATTGTCAAGGCCGATCTTGACGGAGTCTGCCGAACGCGACGCGATGATGAACGGCGGCGCCAGCTGCAGCAGGCTCGCGCCGGCGGCGGCCTGGATGACCTTGCGCCGTTGCAACGGCTTTTGCTTCGTCGATTCTGGAATGCTCATGGTGGGCCCTGTATCTAGGATGGCTTCGCCCCGCAAATGCGAAGGCGCGTGTGGTTCGACGTCGCGCAGTGGTTGCGATGCCTGGCGCGAGCGACAGGCAGGCCGGGCCGAACATCTGGAATGCTAGAGCGGCGCAATCGCGCAGCGCAAGGGGGGTGTCCCGGTGTGCAGGAGCCGCCGGGGGCGGAGCACGCGGCACGCGGGCCGATGACGGCGGCGTGCCAGGGCCGCACTTCGGGAATCCTCGCTGGCACGGTTATCGCTCAGGGCCGACCCGGTTGTGGGCTTCGAAGCGAGCCCATAGGATGAATCAGGCGGCGGCACGGGCCGCTTCGAGCCGGAACCCACCGAGGAGATTGCCATGAAAGAGCGTGAATTGCGTGCCCTGATCGAAGACGTGCGCACGGGTCTTGTGCCACGACGCAGCTTCATTCAGCGGATGGTGGGCCTCGGCCTCAGCGCGCCGATGGCCTCGATGATGCTGATGCACGCGGGCGTCGCCCAGGCACAGGCAGCCCCCATCTACAAGCCGGCCAAGCGCGGCGGCGGCGGCCCGCTGAAGCTGCTCTGGTGGCAGGGCGCGACCCTGCTACAGCCGCACTTCGCGAACGGCACGAAAGACCAGGAAGGCTCGCGCATCTTCTACGAGCCTCTGGCCGTGTGGGACAACGACGGCAATCTGGTACCCGTTCTGGCCGCCGAGATCCCGAGCCGCGAGAACGGCGGCCTGGCCGCCGACGGCAAGTCGGTCGTCTGGAAGCTGAAGAAGGGCGTCACGTGGCACGACGGCCAACCCTTCACCGCCGACGATTGCGTCTTCACCTGGGAATACGTCAAGGACCCGGCGACCGCGGCGGTGACGATCGGCGTCTTCAAGGACATCGTCGTCGAGAAGATCGACGCCTACACGATCCGCGTCACGTTCAACCAGCCGACGCCGTTCTGGGCCACGGCGTTTTGCGCAGCCGAGGGCATGGTCATTCCGAAGCATCTGTTCGCGCCCTACGTCGGCGCGAAGTCACGCGATGCGCCGAACAACCTCAGGCCGGTGGGCACCGGCCCCTACAAATTCGTCGACTTCAAACCGGGCGACATCGTGCGCGGCGAGATCAACACGAGCTACCACATGCCGAATCGGCCGTACTTCGACACGATCGAGATGAAGGGCGGCGGCGATGCGACCTCGGCGGCCCGCGCCGTGCTGCAGACGGGCGAGTACGACTACGCCTGGAACCTGCAGGTCGAAGACGAGGTGTTGCTGCGCATGGAAGCCGGCGGCAAGGGCAAGGCACAAATCTCCCCCGGCGGCGACATCGAGTTCATCCAGCTCAACCCGACCGATCCGGTCAACGAGGTCGACGGCGAACGCGCCAGCATCAAGAGCAAGCATTTCGCCTTCAGCGACCCGGCCGTGCGCCAGGCGATGGCGCTGCTCTGCGACAAGAAGAGCATGCAGCAGTTCATCTACGGCCGCACCGGCTTCGCGACCGGCAACTTCATGAACAACCCGCCGCGCTTTCGCTCGCCGAACACGAGGTGGGAGTTCAACATCGACAAGGCCAACCAGATTCTCGACAAGGCCGGCTGGAAGCGCGGCGCCGACGGCGTCCGTGAAAAGAGCGGCAAGAAGATGAAGTTCGTCTACCAGACCTCAATCAACCCGACGCGCCAGAAGGAACAGGCGGTCGTCAAGCAGGCAGCGCAAAAGGCCGGCATCGAGCTGGAGCTGAAGTCAGTCACCGCCTCGGTCTTCTTCTCGTCGGATGTCGGCAACCCCGACACCTTCGGCAAATTCTGGGCCGACATGCAGATGTACACGACGACCATGACGGCCCCCGACGCGCAACGTTTTATGGATCAGTACACCTCGGCCGAGGTCTCGCAGAAGGCCAACAAATGGCAAGGCCGCAACATCTGCCGCTGGATCAACGCCGACTACGACAAGGCGGCCCTCGCCGGCGCGTCGGAGCTCGATCCGATCAAGCGTGCCGCGATCTACATCCGCATGAACGACATGGTCGTGAACGACAACATCGTCATCCCGCTGATCAGCCGGCCGCGCGTGCGTGGCGCCAGCCTGAATCTGGTGACGAGCCTCTCCGGCTGGGACCTCGACTTATCGGCGCTGCAGAACTGGTACCGCGAAGCTTGATCGCCTGACCCAGGGTCCCTGAGAGCTGCCGTGGGGCACTACCTCCTGCGGCGGCTGCTGATCGCGGTGCCGAGCCTGCTCGGCATCAGCGTCGTGCTGTTCACCGTGCTGGCGCTGGCGCCCGGCGACCCATTCGGGGAAATGGCGACCAACCCGAACGTGCCCGCGGCCGTGCGCGAGATGCTGCGCGCCAAGTTCGGCCTCGACGACCCGATCTGGCAGCGCTACTTTCACTGGCTATGGGCGATGCTGAAGGGCGACTGGGGCTTTTCCTTCATCAGCCGGGTCGACGTCGACAAGCTGATCCTGCAACGCGTGCCGGTGACGCTGGCCGTCATCGGCGCATCGCAGGTGCTGGCGCTGGCGGTCGCTCTGCCGGTGGGGATCTATTCCGCGGCCCGGCCGTATTCGCTGTTCGACCGCGTCGCCAGCACGCTGGCCTTCGTCGGCTTTTCGCTGCCGACCTTCTTCACCGGCCTGCTGCTGATCCTGCTGTTCTCGATCAAGCTCGACTGGCTGCCTTTCGTCTATCGCGCCGACATCGCCGCGACCGGCTGGCAGTGGTGGTGGCACCAGATCAAGCAGTCGATCATGCCGGTCACGGTACTGGGCCTCTTCCAGGGCGCGAGCTGGACGCGCTACGTCCGCTCCGCAGTGCTCGACGTGATCCGCCTCGACTACGTGACCACGGCGCGCAGCAAGGGCCTGCAAGAGCGCGTGGTCCTCATGAAGCACGTGGTTCGCAATGCGCTCATCCCGGTGGTGACGCTGGTGGCGCTCACCATGCCGCAGATCTTCGGCGGCGCGATCGTCACCGAGCAGATCTTTCGCGTGCCCGGCATCGGCTCGCTGCTCATCGACGCGATCCTGCGCAACGACACGCCCGTGGTCATGGGGGTGACCTTCGTCTTTTCCTGCCTCGTCATTTTCTTCAACCTGATCGCCGACCTGCTCTATGGCTGGCTCGACCCTCGCATCAGCTATCGATAGCGCGTCGCCGCGCCGGCGAAGCGTCTCGCCGGCGGCCGAGGCGTGGCGGCGTTTTCGCCGGCACAAGCTCGCCGTGGCCGGGCTCGTCGTGCTCGCCATGATGGTGCTGATGGTGGTGTTCGGCCCGCTCTTGTGGAAACTCTCGATCAACGACATCGACTTCACCGCCCGGCTGAAGACGCCGACAATGGCCCACCCCTTCGGTACCGACGACCTCGGCCAGGACATCTTTGCCCGCATGCTCTACGGCGGCCGCATCTCGCTCGCCGTCGGCCTGACGGCGATGCTGATGGCGATGCTGGTCGGAGTGACGATAGGCGCGATCGCCGGCATCTCGCGCGGCGCCGTCGATGCGGCGCTGATGTGGCTGACCGATCTCTTCCTCTCGCTGCCGCAACTGCCGCTGCTCCTGATCCTGATCTACCTGTTCCGCGAGACGCTGAAAAGCATCTTCGGCCCCGAGGTCGGCGTCTTCATCCTGATCGTGCTGGTGATCGGCGGCTTTCGCTGGATGCCTGTGGCGCGCCTGGTGCGGGCGCAGTTCTTTTCGCTCAGGGAGAAGGAGTTCGTCGAAGCGGCACGGGCACTCGGCGCCTCGGTGTCGCGGCAAGTGGTGCGCCACATCCTGCCCAATTCGCTGGGGCCGGTGATCGTCGCGGGAACGATCGAAGTCGCCGCGGCGATCATCGCCGAATCAACCCTCTCCTTCCTCGGCCTCGGCTTTCCACCCGACATCCCGACCTGGGGCCGCCTCCTCTACGACAGCAAGGAATACCTCGACATCGCGCCGCACTGGGCGCTGTTCCCGGGCACGGCGATCTTTCTCGCGGTGCTGTGCATCAACTTCGTCGGCGACGGTCTGCGCGACGCGCTCGATCCGCGCCGGTTGCTCTGATGGCCTTGCTCGAGATCAAGGGCCTCAAGGTCCACTTCAAGACCGACGATGGCTGGCTGCACGCCGTCGACGGCGTCGACATCGCGATTGAGCGCGGCGAAACGGTCTGCGTGGTCGGTGAGTCGGGCTGTGGCAAGACGGTGACGGCGATGACGGTGCTGAAGCTCTTGCCAATGCCGCCCGGCCGCATCGCTGGCGGCCAGGTCCTGTGGCAGGGGCGCGATCTCGTTCCCGCTGATGCCGAAGCGATGCGCCGCATCCGCGCCAAGGAGATCGCCATCGTCTTCCAGGAGCCGATGACCTCGCTCAACCCGGTGTACAGCGTCGGCGAGCAGATCGCCGAGTCGCTGCGCCTGCACGAAGGCCTGAGCCGCAAGGCCGCGCTCGACCGCGCGGTCGAGATGCTTGCGCTGGTGCGAATTCCCACGCCGCAGCGCCGCGTGAACGACTACCCGCACCAGTTCTCAGGCGGCATGCGCCAGCGCGTGATGATCGCCATCGCGTTGGCCTGCAACCCGCAGCTGCTGATAGCCGACGAGCCGACCACCGCGCTCGACGTCACGATCCAGGCGCAGATCCTCGAGCTACTCGGCGAACTGAAGGAGCGCCTCGGCATGGCGATCATGCTGATCACGCACGCGATGGGCGTGGTCGCCGAGGTCGCGCAGCGCGTCGTCGTGATGTACGCCGGCAAGGTGGTCGAGGAGGCGAACGTCGAGGAGCTGTTCGCGCGCCCGCGCCACCCCTATACGCAAGGGCTGATCCGCTCGATCCCGCGCATCGATACCGCGGCCCTGCACAAGGCGAGACTCGAACAGATTCCGGGCACCGTGCCCAAGCTGATCGACCCGCCCGAAGGCTGCCGCTTTGCGCCGCGCTGCAAGTACGCCGTGCCGGAATGCGTCGCGGCCACCCCGCCGCTGCGCGAGCCGGTGCCGGGGCACAAGGTGGCCTGCATCTTCGACGAGTTTCCGATGGCCGCGGCGGCAGCCACGCCATGAGCGAACCGCTGCTCAAGGTCAAGGACCTGGTCAAGCGCTTCCCGATCAAGGGCGGCTGGCTCGGCCGCGAGGTCGAGAGCGTGCACGCGGTCGACGGTGTGAGCTTCGAACTCGCGGCCGGAGAAACGCTCGGCGTGGTCGGCGAATCGGGCTGCGGCAAGAGCACCACCGGCCGCTGCATCCTGCGCCTGATCGAACCGACCTCGGGCGCGGTCTGGTTCGAGGGCACGGACGTCACCCGCGCTGGCAAGGACGAGCTGCGGGCGCTGGCGCGCGACATGCAGATCATCTTCCAGGACCCGTATGCGTCACTCAACCCGCGCATGACGGTCGGCGCCATCGTCGGCGAGGCGCTCATCATCCACCGCCTCACAAAGAGCAGGCGCGAGTTCGAAGCGCGGATCGTCGAGCTGCTCGAGACGGTGGGCCTCGCGGCGGACCACATGCGCCGCTATCCGCACGAGTTCTCGGGNNACGTGTCGATCCAGGCGCAGGTGATCAACCTGCTCGAGGACCTGCAGCACCAGTTCAACCTGACCTACATCTTCATCGCCCACGACCTCTCGGTGGTGGAGCACATCAGCACCCGCGTAGCGGTGATGTACCTCGGCCGCATCGTCGAGATCGCGCCTTCGAAGCAGCTCTACACCCAGCCCCTGCACCCGTACACCGAGGCGCTGCTTTCGGCCGTGCCGATCCCCGACCCGAAGATCAAGCGCAAGCGCATCACCTTGCAAGGCGACGTGCCCAGCCCGATCCACCCGCCCTCAGGCTGCCACTTCCACACACGCTGCCCCATCGCGAAGTTTCCGCTGTGCAGTGCGGAGAAGCCGGAGCTGAAGCAGAGCTCCGAGGGGCATTGGGTGGCCTGCCATTTGCGCGGTTAGGCAAGTCCTGTCAAAGCCTGCTCGGAACGCTTTCGGCCCAGAACCAGACGCGCAGAGGCCAGCAGAAAGGCGTTCGTTGGCTCCTCACGCTCCAATCACACCGCCGAACGCGAAGCGAGGCGATCGTTGCGTACCGCCCTGAGGCGGCCGTGACCGACGCCGCCGATCCGACCCAGGCGTGGACGGTCTACAGCTGCGATTTCGGCGTCTACACCATCCCGAAAACCGACCTCCGGTATTCGCTGGCCGTCCGCTGAAGTTTCCTTGCCGAAGCCGGCCGCCGACCGCCGGCGCGACTAGAGAAGCTTCGCCTTCTTCAGCTTCTCGACCAGCTCCTTGCCGGTGGCCTTGACGCCGGCCTGCTTGGCGATGTCTTCGAGCGCCTTGGCGAGCTTGGACTCGTCGAGCTTGAGCGCCGCCTGCACCTTGGTGATGAAGTTGGCCTTGAAGCCGAGCACCGCCGTCGCCTTCACCGCGTCGGGCGGCTCGATCTCGAGCTTGGCCACGGCGTCCTGAATCTTCTTGACTTCCTTCTCGAGCGCCTGGGCGCGTTTGTCGTACTCGTCGACGGTCGTTGCCCTGTCCTTGGCCATCTCGTCCACGAAGGACTTGCTGAACGAATCGATGTCGTACTTGGACAGGAACTCGTTGGTTCGTTTGAGGAGCAGCTTGCCCTGCATGGCGTCGTCGTTCAGCGCGAAGTCCGAGACGGAATCCTTGATGGGCTTCAGTGCGGCCGCAGCACGCGATTTCACTGCGTCCTCGGCGTCCGCCTGCAAGCCACGCAGCCGCTTTAGGACGCCGGGGAGCGAAGACGTCTGGCGTTCGAAAAGCGTCATCATGGCGTCCCACTCACGGTGCGCGGTCTTTTCGGCCTTGCCTCCCTCTTCGGCTGCCGCCTTTGCGTCGTCCTCGATTTTCTTGCCCTTGACAATCTGGTCGGCCAGCAGGTCTCTCGAATTGACCAGCTTCTTCTTGAGATCCTTGATCTCATCTGCATCGGCCGCGAAATCATCGTCGTCCGCCGTCGCTTTCTCAAGCGCGGCCAAGGCATCGAGAGCGTCGCCTCTCGCGTCGCTCACGGCGCGCAGCTTGATGGTCAGTTCGCGACGGTAGGTCTGCAGGAGATCCGCGCCCTCGCCCTTTTTAATGGCGTCGCCCACGGTCTTCATGACCTTCGCGAGCTCGGGAACGGCCTTGGCGATCCCTTTGAACGCGTCGTTGGCCAGCGGCTGAACCTTGTCCTGGATTTCCTTGTGAACGCGCTTCTTGGCCTCTGCGTCTGCCATGGCTTTGCTCCGGGGCAATTTGTTAGCGGCGAGGATGCCCCGTCTTCTGCACGGGCGTCAATCCCCCTGGCGTGGGCCATGCGGACGATCTCAGGCGCAATGGTCAAGCGCCTGCGCCAGGTCGTCGATCAGGTCGTCGGCATGCTCCAGGCCGACGGATACGCGCAACAGTCCCTGCGGCGTCTTGCTCTCCGGCCCTTCGATGGAAGCGCGATGCTCGATCAGGCTTTCGACGCCGCCCAGGCTGGTGGCGCGGGTGAACACCTCGACCTGGGCCGCCACCGTCATCGCCGCATCCTTGCCGCCCTTCACCTCGAATGACAGCATGCCGCCGAAATCGGACATCTGCTTCTTCGCCAGCGCGTGGAAGGGGTTGTCTTCCAGGCCCGGGTAGTGCACGGCCGACACCTTCGGGTGCTCGCGCAGGAAGGTCGCGACCTTGCGCGCATTGGCGCAGTGCGCCCGCATGCGATAGGGCAGCGTCGGCAGGCTGCGCATGACCAGCCAGCAGTCGAAGGGCGAGGGCACCGCGCCCCCGAACAGTTGCGCCGTGCGCACCTGCGCGAAGGCCTCGTCGTCGGCGCGAGTGATGACGGCGCCGCCCAGCACGTCGCTGCGGCCGCCGAGATACTTGGTGGTGGCGTGCATCACCATGTCGCAGCCGAGGTCGAGCGGCCGCTGCAACGCCGGCGAGGCGAAGGTGTTGTCGGCCACCGCGCGGGCGCCGGCGTGGTGGGCGACGCCGGCCATCGCTGCGATGTCGACGCACTGCAGCAGCGGATTGGAGGGCGTCTCGATCCAGACGATGCGGGTGTGGGCCCGCACGGCGCGCTTCACGTCGTCGAGACGGGTCATGTCGACGAACGTGGCGCCGACCTGCCATTTGGCGAACAGGTGCTTCAGGACGTTGGCCGTGCCGTGGTAGATGTCCTTCGGGGCGACGACATGGTCGCCCGGCTGCAGGCCCTGGAAGATCGCCGTCACCGCCGCCAGCCCCGACGCGAAGGCGGCGCCCGACGACCCGCCTTCGAGCGCAGCCAAGGCCGCCTCGAGGCCGTTGCGATTCGGGTTGTCGTTGCGCGAATACAGATATCCGTGCGGGTACGAACCGTCCGCCGCACGCTCGAACGTGGTGGAAAGGTGGATGGGCGGAGCGACTGCGCCGGTGGCTGCGTCTACGCCGTGGCCGGCGTGCACCGCCAGGGTCTCGAATCTGTGCGTCCTGGATCTCTTCATGTGCAAGGTCCTGCGGTCGGTAGCCTGTCCGAGCCCGGGCTTCGCGCCGCCGCATGCCTTCGCTGAAGACTTGCGGCTTCGCGGCGCACTGAAAGTCCGGTCCAGCGAAGGAGGCCATTGTCGTCGTCATGCGTCCTCCACAGGGAACGGCGGCGACGAGCCGAGTGCGCCACAAGACGGCGCGAAGCGAACCGTGCTCTCCCGGGAGACGTCGCGCGACAGCTGGAAGCACCCCGGACCGGCGGTTCCCGAGCGGCGGCTGACTGGCTCGGAAATTGCGCTTGAAGTAGATGCCAGCGAGCCTCTCTTCAGGCGCATCGAGAGGCGGTCGTCACCCGCCGAGGCGCCCGGCCCAGCGGGTATACCGGGGCGCGGGCTTGACGCCGGCGGCTCGCCTGAGCCAGAACGCCGATATCGAGGACTCCGCGCGACAGCAATCGCGGCCATCACCCCACCCGAGCGGAACCGCGACTAACGAAGCAGCTCCAGGTGCAACGTCGGAGTAAGGTCGCGGCACGGGTAGCCGGGCGGCACATCCGATCGCCAAACCTTCGGAGGAGACTATGAAGACCGAACTGATGTATCTGTTGCTGACCGCAATCCTGACCGGCGTTCTCTGGATTCCCGTCGTGATCGGCTATGTCACGTCGCGCGGGCCCCTGACGCCGGAAAACTACAAGGTGGCGCCGACCTCGACCCTTCCAGACTGGGTCAATCGCGCCAACCGGGCACATCTGAACGCGGTCGAGAGCTTCGCGCCGTTCGCAGCCGTGGTGCTGATCGCCCAGGCGACGGGGATTTCGACTCCGGTGACCGCGGGCTGTGCCGCTGTCTACTTTTATGCGCGCCTCGTCCACGCAGTGATTCACATCAGCGGCTTCGGCCGGCTCATGGCGCGAACCGTGGTATTTACCGTCGCATGGATCGCGTTCATCACCTTCGCCGTCGTCGTGCTGCAGCGCGCGATGTGAGTCATTGACCGAGGCGAGCGACGAGAGGCGGCGCCCCGGCCAAGACTCGCCGCGACGATCAGGCTCGCTCGCAGTCGCGCCGTACTCGCTCGTCGCTCGCCCCGGGTGGCCGGGCGTACGCGCTCGAAGAGGTTGCCACCGACGAGGCGCACGCGGCGCTTCCGGGGCGGCAGTAGGCTTATCGCCGTCGAATGGCCCGCAGCCTTCCGACGACCCCGCTCGGAAAGTAGTACACCGAAAGCACAAACAGGATCCCGAGCCAGAGCAGCCAGCGATCGGGCGACACGATCTGCGAGAGCAAGGGCACGCCCTGCACGGCCGAAGCGGCGAGCTTCATCACGTCCTGCAGGTAGTTCTGCGCAAGCACGAGCAGCACGCTGCCGATCACCGCGCCGTAGATCGTGCCCATGCCACCGATGACGACGATGAGCAGAACGTCGAGCATGATCTCGAACGAGAGCGTCGTGTCGGGTCCGTTGTAGCGCAGCCAGAGCGCGAGCAGCACGCCGGCCAGCGTCGCGAACAGGGCGGAGACGACGCTCGCGAGCGTCCGGTAGACGACGATGCGGTAGCCGATCGCCTCGGCGCGGAAATCGTTCTCGCGGATCGCCTGCAGCACGCGGCCGAACGGCGAGTTGACGATGCGCAGCAGCGCCAGCACGAGCACGAGCGCGACGACGAAGACGAGGTAGTAGGTGACGAAGCGGCCATCGATCGTGGCGCCGAGAAAGGGCTCGGCCGCGTATTCGGTGCCCGGCTGCAGGGCCTCCGGGAGCTTGAACGTCAGGCCGTCTTCGCCGCCGGTGAAATCGGCGAGTTGCGAGGCGAGCGTTGCGAACGCCGAGGCGACGGCTAGCGTGATCATGGCGAAGAAGATGGCGCGCACGCGCAGGCTGAAGAGGCCGATGACGAGCGAGAGCACGAACGACACGGNNATGAAGACGATGACCTTGGCCGCGACATTGATGGCGCGCACCCCGGGAAAGATGAAGGGCGTCAGCGCCAGGCCGAGAAAGATCGCGACGAGCAGCAGCGCCAGCCAGCGGCTGCGCGGCAGGTCGCCAGAGAGCAGGCGCCTCAGCACGCGCCGCCGGCCTCCGGCCGGGCCGCCCCCAGGGAGGCCGGCCTTGCAGGCCGCGGCACTGCGCCCCCTCGGGGGGCAGCGAACGCGAGTGAGCGTGGGGGCTGCATCACTAGCGGTTGGCCACCGGATAGAGCCCCTGCGGGCGCCAGAGCAGGATCGCCACCATGAGGCCGATGTTCGAGAACATCGCGACCTTGGGCGCGAGAAAGCCGGTGTAGTTGGCCATCAGGCCGACGAGCAGCGCGCCGACGAAGCAGCCGGTCGTCGAGCCGAGGCCGCCGATGATGATGACGATGAAGATGAGGACGTTGACGCTGCTGCCGATCTGCGGGCTGACGCCATGCTGGTTGATGCCCCAGAGCGCGCCGCCGAGCCCGGCGAGCGCCGCGCCGGCGACGAAGACGCCGATGAAGAGGCGCCGGATCCGGTAGCCCAGACATTCGACCATCTCACGGTCCTGCACGCCGGCCCGGATCAGGAGCCCGAGCTTGGTGCGGTTGAGGACGAGCAGCAGCGCGACGAAGATCGCGATGCCGATGGCTGCGGCCAGCAGGCGGAATTTCTCGACGGCGGCGTCGCCGAATGTGAACACGCCGCGCAAGGCTTCGGGCAGCTCGAGGGCGATCGGCGTCGGCCCCCAGATCACCTTGATCATCTCCTCGCCGACGATCATGCCGCCCATCGTGATGAGGATCTGCTTCAGGTGCTGGCCGTACACCGGCCGCACGAGCAGCCGCTCGAACGCGACGCCGACGACGCCCGCCGCCACGGCACCGGCGAGCATCGCCGCGGCGACGACGACGAGGTTCTTTGCCACGTCGGCCGCGGTCGACCAGTCGGCGAGGCCGGCGAAGACGCTCACCGCAAGATAGGCGCCGATCGCGATGAAGACGCCGTGGCCGAAGTTGAGCACGTCCATCAGGCCGAAGACGAGCGTGAGACCCGAGGCGACGATGAAGATGATCATGCCCATCGCCAGGCCGGCGACGGTGAGCGTGACCCAGGTCGAGCTCGAGCCGATGGCCGGCCAGGCGAGAAGCATCAGCGCGGCGACGAGCATGAGCGGCCGGCCGTCGAAGCTCGCCTTCGGAATCGCATCGGGTGCCGCGGCCGGAGCCGCGCCGGGCGAAGAGGTTGCGCTGCTCATTGGTGTGCCGCGAGCGAAAGGCCGAGCAACCGGTTCTGCATGGCTTCGTCTTCGGCCAGCTCGGCCATCGATCCACGATGCACGACCGTGCCGCTGTCCATCACGGCGACGCCGTCGCCGAGAGCGCGCGCGACGCTGAAGTTCTGCTCGACCAGCAGCACCGTCGTCGCCGTCCGCTTCAGCTCGGTGAGCGCGGCGATGAGGTTTTGGACGATGACCGGCGCCAGGCCCTTGCTCGGCTCGTCGATGAGAAGAAGCTTCCTCGGCTCGACCATGGCGCGGCCGATCGCGAGCATCTGCTTCTGCCCGCCCGAGAGCTTGCCGGCCGGGTGGAGCCAGAACTTCTTCAGCGCCGGAAAGAGGCCGAACAGCCACTCGAGCCGCGCCGTGTCGATCTGCTCGAGCGTGCGCGCGCCGCGCGCCGCCAGCAGCATGTTCTCGCGCACCGTGAGGTCGCCGAAGATTCCCATGTTCTCGGGCACGTAGCCGATGCCGCGCTGCGCGATCTCGGGTGTCGTGCCGCAAAGCGGCGCCCCGTCGAAGGCGATGGTGCCCTGCGATGCGTGCCACAGGCCCATGATCGTGCGCAGCGTCGTCGTCTTGCCGGCGCCGTTGCGACCGAGCAGCATCATCACCTGGCCCGTCGGCACCTCGAAGTCGACGCCGTGCAGGATGTGGTACGCGCCGATGTGCGTGTGCACGCCCGAGAGCGTCAGCAACGGCGTGCTCACGCTGCCACCTCGGCCGGCGCGATGCCGAGATACGCCTGCTGCACGATCGGCGAGGCGATCACTTCTTCGGGCTCGCCATCGGCGACGAGCTGGCCGTTGTGCAGGACGATGATGCGGTCGGCCAGCTCGCGCACAACGTCCATCTTGTGCTCGACGAGAAGAATCGTCTTCGTCGTGTCTTCCTTCAGGGCGCGGACGAGATCGAGGATCACCGGCACGTCGGCCGTGCTCATGCCTGCGGTCGGCTCGTCGAACATGAACACGCTCGGCTCGAGCGCCATCAGCATCGCCACCTCGAGCTTGCGCTGGTCGCCATGCGGAAGGTTGCTCGCCGCGACCGCGCGCCGGTCGGCGAGCTGCACGCGCTCGACGAGCGCCGAGGCCCGCGCCAGCGTCTCGTGCCGATCGCTCCACACCGACCAGAGGTCGAGCCCTTCCTTGCGGCGCGATTGCACCGCGAGGCGAACGTTCTCGAGCACCGAGAGATCGGGAAAGAGCTGCGTCAGCTGGAAGGCGCGGCCGAGGCCGCGCTGCGTTCGCGCCGAAGCGCTCTCGCGCGTGATGTCGGCGCCGTCGAGATGGACAGATCCGGAGCTCGCCTTGAGCTGCCCCGAGATCAGGTTGAAGTAGGTCGTCTTGCCGGCGCCGTTGGGGCCGACGATGGCCGTCAGCGTTCCCGGCTGGAAGCTGCACGAAACCCGGTCGACAGCCACATGGCCGCCGAATCGGATCGTGAGCTCGCGTGTTTCAAGCAAGTTCAGCGCTTGTTCTTGATCGGAACGTCCATCTCTTCGGGCTTGATCTCGCGCACGAGCTCGGGCACGCCCCAGGCGAACGCCGGATCGACCTTGATCTTGAAGGCGTACATGCTCTGCATCGCCTGGTGGTCTTCCTTGCGGAAGGTCATCTTGCCCTTCGGCGTCTCGAAGCTCATGCCTTCCATGGTCTTGATGAGCCTGTCGGTGTTGGTGTCGCCGTTCGTCTTCTTCAGCGCGTCGACGATCGCGATCGCCGCGGCCATGCCGCCCGCCGTGAAGAAGTCGGGCGGTGTGTGGAACTGCTTGTAGTGATTGGCGACGAGCCACTCGTTGACCGGGTTCTTCGGAATGCCGAAGTAGTAGTAGGTCGCGCCTTCCATCCCCGGGAACTGCTTGTAGGCGACCATCGCCGGCAGGATGTTGCCGCCGGTGGCGATCTCGATGCCGTAGCGCTTGAGGTCGAGGTCGGCGATCTTGAAGGGGTTGCCGGCGCCGGCCCAGATGATCCAGATCACCTTGCGCCCCGGCTTGTCCTTCAGCGCGTCGATGAGGTGCTGCGCTGCGGCGGTGAAGTCGGTCGTCGCCGGCGGCAGGTATTCCTCGTGAACCACCTTGGCGCGCTTCAGCGAATCCTTGAACGCCTTGACCCCGTCGCGGCCGAAGGCGTAGTCCTGCGCCAGCGTCGCGATCGACGTGCCGTCGCGGTCCTGTGCGACGGCATTGGAGATCGCGTCCTGCGAGCTGTTGCGGCCGGTGCGGAAGATGTACTTGTTCCACTTGTCGCCGGTGATCGAATCGGCAACCGCGGGCTCGACGAGCAGGATCTTCTTGTATTCCTCGGCCACCGGCAGGAGCGCCAGCGCGACGCCCGACGATGTCGGCCCGACGGCGATGTCGGCCTTGTCGTCGCCGTAGGCGGTGGCGAGCAGGCTCTTGCCGACGTCGGGCTTGCCCTGGTCGTCCTTCTCGATGACGACGATCTTCTTGCCCGCGACCATCATCGTGCCGCTGGTCGCGTAGTCGAGGCCCATCATGAAGCCGGTCTGCGTCTGCTTGCCGTAGGCCTCGAGCGGGCCGGTCTTGCTGTAGACGTGGGCGATGCGGATCTCGCCCTTGTCCTGCGCATTGGCCTGCAGCGGACAGAAGAGCGTCGCGACGGCGAACGCCGCGATCAAGGTGCTCGAAAGAGCGGCGGCGAATCGAGGTTTCATCGGCAGGGTCTCCTGAACAGCGGGCCGAACGATCGGCGCGAAAGTGTAGGGGATCGATCGTCGTTCGACGGGCTGAACGGCCGCGCTCGCGTCAAGGCTCGATCTCGAGGCGAAGTTGCGCGTCGACAAAGGTCCCGGCGTCTGTGCTGGGCCCGATTGACGGCGCGGCCCGCTCCGCAAGAATCTCGGCATGACCCAAGCAGCCGACACCAATCTCTTCACGGCGTTGCGCGCCGGATTCCCGGCCGAGCTCGACGCGACCGCGATCGAGACGATCGACGAGCCGCCGCTTTTCTACACCTGGCGCGACATCGAGCGCGCCACGGCGATGTTCGCCAACCTCCTCGCATCGCTCGACCTGCCGGCGGGCGCGCGCATCGCGGTGCAGGTGGACAAATCGGTCGAGTCGCTGCTCTTTTACCTCGCGGTGCTGCGTGCCGGCTTCGTCTACCTGCCGCTCAACCCGGCGTACAAGAGCGACGAGATCGCCTACTTCATCGGCAACGCCGGGCCGAGCGTCTTCGTCTGCGCGCCCAAGGATTTCGCCCGGCTTTCGGCGCTTGCCTTCAGCGCCGGCACGACTTTCGTCTTCAGCCTCGGCGACGACCACGGCGGCAGCCTGCTCGAGCGTGCGACCCATTTCTCCGACCACCACGTTGCGGCACGCCGCGGCCGCGACGAGCTCGCCGCCATCGTCTACACGAGCGGGACGACCGGGCGCAGCAAGGGCGCCATGCTGACGCACGGCAACCTGCTTTCCAACGCGCTGACGTTGAAGAGCTTCTGGGGCTGGCGCCGGCCCGAAGACGGCGGCGACGTGCTGATCCACGCCCTGCCGATTTTCCACGTGCACGGCCTGTTCGTCGCCTCGCACGGGGCGCTGCTAGCCGGCGCGAAGATGCTCTGGCTCGCGCGCTTCAACGCCGCGAAGGTGGCCGCTTTGCTGCCGCGGGCGTCCGTCTTCATGGGCGTGCCGACTCTTTACGTGCGGCTGCTCGGCGAAGCGTCGCTGACGAAGCAAGCGTGCCGTTCGATGCGCCTGTTCATCAGCGGCTCGGCACCCCTGCTCCTCGAAACCTTCGACGCGTTTCGCGAGCGCACCGGCCACACGATTCTCGAGCGCTACGGCATGAGCGAGACCGTGATGCTGACCTCGAACCCCTACGACGCGAAGGATGGCGAGCGGCGCGGCGGCACGGTCGGTTTGCCGCTGCCCGGCGTCGAGTTGCGCGTTCGCGACGAGCCCGGCCGGCTCGTGCCGCAAGGCGAGATCGGCAGCATCGAGGTGCGCGGCCCCAACGTCTTCGCCGGCTACTGGGGCATGCCGGAGAAGACGAAGGAGGAGTTCGTCGAAGGCGGCTGGTTCAAGACCGGCGACGTCGGCAGGATCGACGCCGACGGCTACGTCGTCATCGTCGGCCGCAGCAAGGACCTCATCATCAGCGGCGGCTACAACGTCTATCCCGCCGAGATCGAATCGGTGCTCAACGAGATGCCCGGCGTCGCCGAAAGCGCCGTCGTCGGCGTGCCGCATGCCGACTTCGGCGAGGCTGTCGTCGCCGTCGTCGTCGCCCGACCCGGCGCGGCACTGGACGGCGCGGCGCTGCTCGCTGCGCTGAAGACGCGCATCGCCAACTTCAAGGTGCCGAAGGCGATCTTCGTCGTTTCCGAATTGCCGCGAAACGCGATGGGAAAGGTGCAGAAGAACCTGCTGCGCGACGCGCACCGGGCGCTCTTCGCCTGAAGCGATCGAGCGCCGCGGTCGGACGCTTCCTCAGGCGCTTGCCGGCCGCGGCAACGACCTCGGCATGAGGCGCGAAAGCAGCAGGTAGACGACGCCCGCGATCGCCACGCCGAAGAACCAGCCGTAGACGCCCCACCAGGTCGGCAGCACCTGGCTGAAGTTGGGCAGGATGCTCGAGAAGAGCGCGCCGACGCCTGCGGCGACGAGGGCGCTGACATTCCAGCCTCCCTGGTAGCGGTACTTGCCGTTCTCGTCGTAGAGCGCCTGCACGTCGACCTCGCCGCGGGCGACGAGGTAGTAATCGACGAGGATGACGCCGAGCAGCGGCCCCATGGTCGCGCCGATGGCGCCGACGAACGACGCCGCGTTGCCTTCCCAGGGCGCGAACGGATAGAGCACGAGCGCGATGCCGGCGGCGATGTAGCCGCCCTTCTTGAAGTCGATGCTGCGCGGAAAGACGTTCGAGAAGTCGAACGCCGGCGAGACGAAGTTGGCCACCACGTTGATGCCGAGCGTGGCGACCGCGAAGGTCACTGCGGCCACCAGCGCCAGGAACCAGCTGTCGAACTTGGCCGAGATCTGCTCGGGATGCAGCATCACCTCGCCGTAGACCTTGAAGGCGGCAATGGTCGTGACGCCGGCGACGAGCGAGAAAAGAAGCAGATTGATCGGCAGGCCCCAGAGGTTGCCGCGGCGCACCGTCGCCTTGTCGGGTGCATAGCGCGAGAAGTCGCAGAAGTTGAGATAGAGCGCCGCGAAATACGTGACCCACGTCGCGCCGACCGCGCAGAGCGCCCAGAACGAGCCCGGCTCGCCGCTGACGCCGGCATCCCTGGTCTTGGCGATGAGCACGTCCTGCGGAATGCCGTGCTCGAACGAGAAGCCGCCGGCCTTGACGACGAGGCCGATCGCCAGCACCAGCATGGCGATCCAGACGGCAGGGCCGGCCCAGTCCTGGAACCGGCGCACCGTTTCCATGCCGTTCTGGATGATGAGCAGCTGCAGTGCCCAGACGATGACGAAGCAGATCACCTCGAGCCCGGAATGGCCGAGAAAGTGCGTCGACGTGTGGAACGACATCATCGCGTCGCTGCGCGTCAGGAGCGCGACGATCGCGCCCGACGCAGCCGCCGTCTGCGCGCCGTACCAGAAGCATGCGACCACCGCGCGTACCAGGGCCGGCAGGTTCGCGCCCCAGACGCCGAAGGAGGCGCGTGCCAGCACCGGATAGGGCACGCCCGTCTTCACGCCGGCGTAGCCGACGAGGTTCATCAGGAAGAAGATGACGAGCGAGCCGAGCCCGATGGCGATGATGAAGTTGAGAAAGCTCCCGCACAGAAGGAACAGGCTCGCCGCCAGGTAGTAGCCCCAGAGGCTGTGCACGTCCGAGGTCCAGACGTTGAAGATGCTGAAGGTGCCCCAGTTGCGCACCTTGGCCGGGGCCAGATCCTCGTTGTAGAGGTTCGGGGACGGATGACGGATGTCCATGGNNGCCGGCCGGTTCATCGCAAACCGGCCGGCCTCGCGTTCGAAACGTCGCCCTTCAGAGGTGGCGGCAGGTCCGGCCGCAGACCCGGGGCACGAGCATCACCCTCAGTGATCGTGGGCGTAGATGTCGACGTCCTTGGTTTCGCGAATGAAGAGCGTGCCGATGATGAAGGTCATCGCGGCGATGACGATCGGGTACCACAGGCCGTTGTACATGTTGCCGGTCGAGGCGACGATCGCGAATGCCGTGGTCGGCAGCAAGCCGCCGAACCAGCCGTTGCCGATGTGATACGGCAGGCTCATCGAGGTGTAGCGAATGCGCGTCGGGAAGAGCTCGACGAGCATCGCCGCGATCGGTCCGTAGACCATCGTCACGAAGATCACCAGGATCCAGAGAATGCCGACGATCGTCCACCACTGGCCGCTCATGAAATCGATCGGCTTGGCCTTGGACGGATAGCCTGCCGCCGCCAGGTCACCGCCTGCTTCCTTCTTGAATGCGGCGATCTTGGCGGCGCTGTCGGCATCGAACTTCTGGTTGACGACGTTCGCCGACGGCGCCGTGATCGACTTGTCGCCGATCGTGATCGAAGCCGGCGTGCCAGCCGGCGCGTCGACGTTGTCGTAGCTAACCGAGCTCTGCGCCAGGAAGCGCTTGGCGATGTCGCAGGAATCCTTGAAGTCGATCTCGCGCGCCACGGGATTGCCCTGGAACGAACACTGCGCGGGATCGGCGTGAACGACGACCTTGTTCTTGGCCTGCGCCGCGGCGAGATCGGGATTGGCGGCGTCGGTCAACGCGTGGAAGAGCGGAAAGAAGGTCAGCGCCGCGAGCAGGCAGCCGGCCATGATGATGGGCTTGCGGCCGATCTTGTCGGAGAGCGTGCCGAAGACGATGAAAAACGGCGTGCCGATGAGCAGCGAGGCGCCGATCATCAGTTGCGCCGTCGTCGCATCGACCTTCAACTGCGCGGTCAGGAAGAAGAGTGCGTAGAACTGGCCCGTGTACCAGACCACGCCCTGGCCGGCGGTGAGGCCCAGCAGCGCAAGAAGGACGATCTTGCCGTTGCCCCACTGGCCGAACGACTCCGTCAGCGGCGCCTTGGACGTCTTGCCCTCTTCCTTCATGCGCTTGAACGCCGGCGTCTCGTTCAGGCTCAGGCGAATCCAGATCGAGACGATGAGCAGGAAGAACGACATCCAGAACGGCACACGCCAGCCCCATCCTTTGTTGAAGGTGTCGTCGCCGAGCAGGTACTTCGTGCCGATGATGATGATCAGCGACAGGAACAGGCCGAGGGTCGCGGTCGTCTGAATCCACGACGTGTAGGCGCCGCGCTTGCCGTGCGGCGCGTGCTCGGCGACGTAGGTCGCGGCACCGCCGTATTCGCCGCCNNACCAGGAAGGTGTATTTGCGACCGATCATGTCGCCGAGGCGGCCGAACACGAGGGCGCCGAAGGGGCGCACGAGAAAGCCCGCAGCGAACGCCATCAGCGAGGCGATGAACGCCGCCGTCGGGTCGAGCGCCGAAAAGAACTGCTGGGCGATGATTCCCGCCAGCGAGCCGTAGAGATAGAAGTCATACCACTCGAATACCGTGCCGAGGCTCGAAGCGAAGATGACCTTGCGCTCTTCGCGCGTCATCGGTTTGTCCGAGCCGGCGCCCACGGGTACTGCTGCTGTGACCATTCTGAATCTCCCCCAAGGTAGAAGAACCGCCGTGCGGCGGCGGCACTTCGCATCTTGGCCCGTGGACAGACACTTTTGCTGACGCGGAGCTGAAAAAATGCGCTCAAAACCTCCGGTGAAACCCCGAGGCGCCGACGCGCAATGTGCGCTAGTTCGACGAGCCGGCGGCCTTGTTCAGCGCCTTGTCACACCCGGCCGGGCTGCGCCTTCGCGTTCCCAGTGCGCCTCGAAAAACCAGGGATCGCCGCGCGCGAAAGCGGCGGCCATGTCGAGTGCGTCGAAGCCCCAGAAGAGCTTGTCGGCGATGCCGATTGTCGGCACGCCGAACAGGCCGCCTGCGATCGCCGCATCGGTGGCGTCGCGCAGGCACTGCTTCGCTTCGTCGCCGGCCGGATCGAGCCGCGGTGCCAGACGATCGCGCAGTGCGACGAGCCGCGCCGGGTCTTCGGCATCGCCGCCGCCGATCCAGACGTGGCGCAGGATCGTCTCGCAGACATAGCGGTTCGGCGTCGCGCCCGCCGGCGCCGCGGCCCAGGCCAGGCGCGAGAGCGCAAGCGGGTTGAACGGATGGCGCAGCGGCGTCTCGATCGCGATTCCGGCGCGATGCGCGAGCCAGTGCACCTGCCGGAAGGTCCAGGCGCGCTTCGGCTCGATCTCGGCCGGCCCCTTGTGGGCGTAGTGCTTGAGCAGGGCGCCGAACACGATCGGCCGGTACGCGACGCTGTAGGAGAAGCCGACGAAGGCCTCCGGCAGGCGCTCGAACGCGAGCCAGGCGAATGGCGAGATCGGATCGAACCAGAAATCGATGTGCTTCATGAGGCGCCCTCGGCGCGGGCCCGCGCGGCAGCGTCGACAGGCCCTCGGCTTTCGCGGCGTGCCGGCAGGCGCTTGCAGATAGCCCGCTTCGTCGCGTCGTCGAGTGCGCCCCAGGCGGCGATCTCGTCGATCGTTCTGAGGCACCCTTCGCACCAGCCGGTGCGCGGATCGAGCGCGCAGACGCCGACGCACGGGCTGGTCACTGCGGCATCGCCCATCGTCTCGAGCCTGCCGAAGCAAAGGCGCGTTCGGCCTCTTCGGCCGTGTAGTAGCCGAGGGCGAGATCGCGCCCGACGGCCGCGCCCGGCCGTGCCGAGGGTGGCCCGAAGCCGCCACCGCCGGGCGTCGAGACCGCGATCACGTCGCCGGCGTGGATTTCGATGTCCTGGTCCTTCGAGAGATGCGGCGGCACGTAGGTGACGCCGTTGCGGATGACCCTGACCTTGTTGGTGCCGCCGGCAGCGCCGCCTTGCGCGCCGGGCGGTCCGGCGCGGCCGTGGTCCATCACCATCGAGACCGTGGCGCTGCCGCGGCGCAGCCGGATGCGGTAGTTGACGCCGAAGCCGCCGCGGTGCTCGCCGGCGCCGCCCGAGCCTTCGTGCAGCGAGTACTCCTCGAAGAGCACGGGATAGAGCTGCTCCATGATCTCGATCGGCGTCGTCTTCGAGATGCCGATCGTCGAGCAGCCGTTGCTGATGCCGTCACCGGCCGGGCTGCCACCGTAGCCGCCGCCCGAGATCACGTACATCACGTAAGCGCGCTTTTTCAGCGGGTCGAAGCCGCCGACGCCGAGGTTGCCGCTCGTACCCGCGGGCGCGCCGAAAAGCTGCTCCGGAATCGCCGTGCCGAGCGCCGCGAACACTGCCTCGGCGATGCGCTGGCTCACCTCGGCAGCGCAGCCGGATACCGGCCGCGGGTAGTGAGCGTAGAGAAACGTGCCTTCCGGATCGACGATGTGCAGTGGCTCGAACGTGCCGGCGTTGATCGCCGCCTCGGGAAAGACGTGCTTGACCGCGAGATAGATCGAGGAACGCGTCGTTGCGATGACGCTGTTCATCGGGCCCCTGCAGGGCGGCGACGAGCCGCTCATGTCGAAAGACAAGGCCGCGCGATCGAGGTCGGCGCCGCCGCTCTTGGTGATGCGCATGGCGATGCGCAGCGGTTCGTCGACGACGCCATCGGAATCGACGAAGGCCTCGCCTTCGTATGTGCCGTCGGGAATGGTCGCGATCTTCTCGCGCATCTGCCGCGCCGCTCGGCGCTTGAGCTCGACGACGACGGCATCGACGGTCGCGTCGCCGTAGCGATCGAGCAAGGCGGACAGGCGCGCCTGCCCCGTCGCGAGCGCGGCGGCCTGCGCCTTGATATCGCCGATGCGCTGGTCGGCGATGCGGATGTTCGACAGGATGATCGACAGGATCTCGTCGTCGAGCACGCCCTGCTTGTAGAGCTTGACCGGCGGCAGGCGCAGGCCTTCCTGCTCGACCTCGGTGGCGTTGGCCGAAAAGCCTCCCGGCACCATGCCGCCCGTATCCGGCCAGTGGCCGGTGTTGGCGAGCCAGCACCATAGCCTCCCTGCGCGAAAGAAGGGCTGCACGAACTTCACATCCATCAGATGGGTGCCGCCGAGATAGGGATCGTTGACGATGAAGACGTCGCCCGGGTTCAGCTCGATCTTCAGGCGATCGACGCGCTCGATCACCGCCTGCACCGTGAACTGCATGGTGCCGACGAAGACCGGAAGTCCCAGCTCGCCCTGCGCGATGAGCTCGCCGGTGTCGCGGTGGTAGATGCCGTCGGAACGGTCGAGCGCTTCGGCGATCACCGGGCTGAAGGCGCTGCGCACGAACGCCAGGTCCATTTCGTTGCAGACCTGCATGAGGCCGTTCTGCAGCACGGACAGCGTGATTGGATCCAGAGACATGGTCTTGCTCATCGTACGCGTTTGATTCTCTTGCCGAGAAGTCTGGCGTCGGCCTCGCGCGTCAGCGGCAGGGGTACGCCTACTCCTGCCCAGGGGCGCTCTGCAATCGCGCCAGCGGTGGTGTGCGATGCCAGAGCGTGGGGCGGGCAGTGGTGGGTGTGACTCGGGTTTCGGCGCGGAACCCGATGGCCGGGCGCGCGGTGTGCCGGAGCCGAACCGTTCGTCGACAGCCGCCTCGGGCGCCGACTGCGCGGGGCATACCCGCCGCTCTGCGGCCCGTGCCACTCGACGACGGCACCCGCAATCATCACACCGTCACGATCAGATTTCCGATCGCATCGATCTCGACCCGATTCCCCGGCTCGACGACGCTCGTGCAGTCGAGTTGCTCGACGATCGCCGGCCCCTCGAATCGCGCCGCCAGCGGCAGATGCTCTCGCGCGTAGATCGGCGTCTCGACCCAGCCGCCGTCGAACCACACCGGTCGCGTGGTTCGAAGGGCATCGCCGAGCGTCGCCTTCGTGGCCGTGGCCGCGGCCGCGATGGCGCGCAGCGACACCGGCTTGCGCTTGCCGATCACGGCGGTGTGCAGGTTGACGAGCACTGGCCGGATCTCGGGCAGCTCGACGCCGAAGCGGCGCCAGTAGGCGGCGGCGAAGGCCGCACGCAACTCGCCGATCGTGACCGCCGGAGATTCGATCGCCACCGGCAGGATGTGACTCTGGCCCTGGAACTGCATGTCGGCGCGATGCAGCGTCTCGAGGCGTTCGACGGCGACGTTCTCGCGCGCGATGAGCGCCCTGCCGCTCGCGATCTGCGCCGCGAACACGTCGCCGACTCTGGCGCCATCGAGCGCTTCGAGCGGCTGGTTCACCGTCGCGACGAAATCGTGCCGAAGATCGGCGACGACGCAGCCGAGCGCGTTCGTCAGCCCGGGCCGCGCCGGAATCAGCACCCTCGGAATACCGAGCTCGCGGGCGAGCGCCGCCGCGTGCAGCGGCCCGGCGCCGCCGAAGGCGAAGAGGGCGAAGTCGCGCGGATCATGGCCGCGTGCCAGGCTCACCATGCGGATCGCGCCGGCCATGCGGTCGTTGGCGACACGCACGATCGCGGCGGCGGCCTGCGTGGCATCGAGGCCGAGCGGCGCGCCGACGTGCTCGAGCAAAGCGGCGCGAATCGCGTCCATCGACACCGCGTGCTCGACGGCCAGCAGCCGCTGCGGATCGAGACGGCCGAGCACGAGGTTGGCGTCGGTGATCGTCGGCCGCGTACCGCCCCGGCCGTAGCAGATCGGCCCCGGCACCGCGCCGGCGCTTTCCGGGCCGACCTTGAGCATGCCCGAGGCGTCGACCGAGGCGATCGAGCCGCCGCCGGCGCCGATGCTGTGCACATCGACCATGGGCACGTGGATCGGCATCGCGTACTCGAGCTCGAGGTCGCTCGACACCGACGGCTGGCCGCGGAGGACGAGCGCCACGTCGCTTGAGGTGCCGCCCATGTCGTAGGTGACGACGTTGCCGAACTCGCCCGGCCGCGCCCCCGCCTGCATCGCCGTCGCCGCCGCGGCGATGACGCCCGAGGCCGGGCCGGACATGACGGTCGCCACGGCGTGCTCGGCAACGATGCTCGACGACACCGTGCCGCCGTTGCCCTGCATCACGAGCAGCTCGCGCGCGAAACCGCGTGAGCGCAGCTCGCTTCGCAAGCGCTCGATGTAGCGATGCAGCACCGGCTGGATCGCGGCGTTGACGGCCGCCGTCGTGCCGCGCTCGTACTCGCGGTACTCGGCGACGACCGTGTGCCCGGCCGTCACGTAGCCATTCGGCCAGATGCCGCGCACGATCTCGGCGGCGCGTGCCTCGTGAGCCGGGTTGATGTAGCTGTGCAGGAAGTGGATGACGACGCTTTCGGCGCCGAGCGCAATGAGCTGTTTCGCGGCCGCTTCGACCTGCGCTTCGTCGAGCGGCACGAGTACCTCGCCTTCGGCGTCCAGCCGCTCGTCGACCTCGAGGCGAAAGCGCCTCTCGATCAACGGGACGAATCGCCCCTTCAGGCCGTACGGCGTCGGCCGCGTGCGCCGGCCGAGCTCGAGCACGTCGCGAAAGCCGCGCGTGGTGATGAGGCCGACCGTCGCGATCTTGCGCTCGAGCATCGCGTTGGTCGTCGTCGTCGTGCCGTGGACAATGGCTTCGAGCTCGCTCGGATCGACGCCCGCCGCATCGAGCGCGGCGAGCACGCCGAAGGCCTGGTTCTGCACCGTCGTCGGCACCTTGGCGATGCGCACTTCGCCCGTGTGGTCGTCGACGACGATGAGATCGGTGAAGGTGCCGCCGACGTCGATGCCTGCAATTCGACTCATCGGCGCCTCACAGGCTCAGATGCGTGCGAAGCAGGCCTTCTTCGCTCATCAAAGCCTCCATGGTCCCGTCGAATCTCACCTCGCCTTTCTCCAGCACCACGGCCCGATCCGAGACAAGCCGCGCGAAGTGAAGGTTCTGCTCCGAGAGCAGGACGGCGACGCCCTGCCGCTTGAGCGCGACGATCATGCGCACCATCTCCTCGACGATGAGCGGCGCCACTCCTTCCGAAGGCTCATCGAGCAGCACCAGATACGGGTTGCCCATCAGCGTGCGGGCCACGGTGAGCATCTGCTGCTCGCCGCCGCTCATGCGCCCGCCCGGCCGGTCGGGCATCGCGCCGAGATTGGGGAAAAGAGCGTAGAGCCGCTCGGGTGTCCACTCGGGCGTGCCGTCGCGGGGCGGCTGGCGCGCGACGGCAAGGTTCTCGCTCACCGTGAGGTCGGTGAAGATGCGCCGGTCTTCCGGCACCCAGCCGAGCCCGAGCCTGCCGATACGGTAGGGCGGCAGGTCCGAGATGTCGTGGCCGCGAAAGACGACGCGGCCGCGCTTTTTCGCTATCAGTCCCATGATCGCCTTCATCGTCGTCGACTTGCCGGCGCCGTTGCGGCCGACGAGCGCGACGCACTCGCCGGCGCCGACGGCGAGGCTGACGCCGTAGAGGATCTGCGCCTGGCCGTACCAGGCATCGAGCGCGCTCACTTCAAGCATGACTCGTCTCGCCGCGCCCGAAGGTCGTGCCGCCGCCGAAGTACACCTCGCGCACTTTCTCGTCGTCGCGCACCTGCATCGGCGGCCCTTGCGCGATCAGCTCGCCGCGCGCCAGGACGATGACGCGATCGGCGTGCGCGAACACGACGTCCATGCTGTGCTCGGTGAAGAGCACGCCGATGGCCTGCTCGCTGGCGAGTCGCCTCGCGAGCGCCATCAGCTCGTTGCGCTCGCCCGGCGCCATGCCGGCGGTCGGCTCGTCCATCAGCAGCAGACGCGGCCGGTGTGCGAGCGCGATGGCAAGCTCGACGCGCTTGACATCGCCGTAGGCAAGCACGCTCGTCGCGCGTTGTGCCTGCGCCGCCATGCCGACGCCTTCCAGCAACGCGATCGCCTCGTCGCGGAACTGCGCGCGTGCCGGCCGCCAGAAGCCGAGCACGCGCCCGGCATGCGAGAGCAGCGCCAGCTGCACGTTCTCGACGACCGTGAGCGAAGCAAAGGTTTCGGCGATCTGGAAGGTGCGGCCGACGCCCTGACGCCAGATCGCGTCCGGCGCCAGGCCGACGAGCTCTCGGCCGCCGAGCTTCACCGATCCCGCATCGGGCGCGAGCTGGCCGCCGACCATGTTGAAGCAGGTCGTCTTGCCGGCGCCNNCGCCGTTCGGCCCGATCAGCGCGAGCATTTCGCCGGCGCCGAGATCGAAGCTCACGCCGGCGACGGCGCGCACGCCGCCGAACGATTTCGAGAGGCCGCGCACGGCCAGGAGCGGCGCCGTCGTCATCTCGTCGCGCCGCCCTGCTCGCGAATGAAGAGGCGCTTCAGGCCGCCCGCAACGCCGAGCGGAAAGACGAGCACGAGCGCGAGCATGACGATTCCGAGCAGAGCGCGCCAGTAGTCGGTCTGGCGCGCGACCGTGTCCTGCAGCCAAGTGAAGAGCGCGCCACCGACCCACGGGCCCGACACCGCCTGCACACCGCCGAGCAAGACCATGACGAGGCCGTCGACCGATTTGCCGACGCCAAGCGTCTCCGGCGAGATCGTGCCTTTGGCAAACGCGAAGAGCGAGCCTGCGAGGCCGGCGATCGTGCCGGCGACAACGAAGGCGATCCACTGCAGGCGCGGCACGCGGATGCCGATCGCCGCGGCGCGCAGCGGCGAATCGCGGCTCGCGCGCAAGGCCAGCCCGAATGGCGCATGCAGCATGCGAACGAGCAGGCCGCAGCCCGCCACCGTGAACGCCAGGGTGAGCAGATAGTAGGCAGGCTTGGGCGCGAGCCAGGCCGAAGGCCAGATGCCGACGAGGCCGTTGCTGCCGCCGGTGAGCGCATCCCACTGGAAGACGACCGACCAGACGATCTGCGCGAAGGCGAGCGTCAGCATCGCGAGGTAGACGCCCGACAGGCGCACGCAGAACCAGCCGAAGACGAAGGCTCCTGCGGCGGCGAGCAGCGGCGCCAGCAGCAGCGAGGCTTCCATCGGCCAGCCGAGCGCCTTGAAGAACAGCGCCGCACCGTAGGCACCGAGGCCGAAGTAGGCGGCATGCCCGAACGAATGCATGCCGGACGGGCCCATGAGGAAGTGCAGGCTCGCGGCGAAGAGCACGGCAATGAGCATGTCGATCATCAGCACGACGACATAAGGCGCCGGCGCGTTCAGCGCGGCAACGAAGACGAGCGCGACCAGCACCGCCCAGCCGGCGCGCCGCCACACTGCGGGCAGGGGCCGAAGCGGCGCCTCCGCCGGGCCCAGCCCGCGCACCACGGCCTGCGGCTTGCCGAACAGGCCCCACGGCCGCCGGACGAGCACGAAGGCCATGACGAGGAACTCGGCGACCAGCGTCAGCTTGCTGAGCGGAAACGACGCGCCGAAGACGTCGATCGAGCCGGCGGCGATGCAGACGGCCTTGACCATGGCGATCAGCACCGCCGCGACGAAGGCGCCGACGATCGAGCCCATGCCGCCGACGACGACCACCACGAAGACCTCGCCGATGAGAGCGAGGTCGAGATTCAGGTTCGCCGGCTCGTGCGGCATCTGCAAGGCGCCGCCGAGCGCCGCCAGAAAAGTGCCGAGCGCGAACACCGAGGTGAAGAGCCAGCGCTGGTTGACGCCGAGGGCGCCGACCATCTCGCGGTCCTGCGTCGCGGCGCGAACGAGCAAGCCCCAGCGCGTGCGCGTGAGAAGCAGCCATAGGAGGCCGAGGACGGCGGGGCCGACGAAGATCAGGAACACGTCGTAGCTCGGAAACGGCAGGCCGAAGACGCTGACCGCTCCCTTCATGCCCGGCGCTCGCGGGCCGAGGATGTCTTCCGCGCCCCAGGCCCACAGCGCCGCATCGCGGATCACGAGCACGAGAGCGAAAGTCGCAAGCAGCTGATAGAGCTCGGGCGCGGCGTAGAGGCGGCGCAGCACGAGCATCTCGATCGCGGCGCCAAGCGCAGCGACGGCGAGCGCCGCCAGCAGCACGCTGCCCCAGAAGCCGGACGGCCCGGCGCCGAACGCAGCGGCCAGCGCTACCGCGGCGTAGAGGCCGATCATGTAGAACGAGCCGTGCGCGAAGTTGACGATCCGCGTCACGCCGAAGATCAGCGAGAGGCCGCTCGCGACCAGGAACAGCGTCGACGCGGAAGCGAGACCGGTGAGGATCTGGAGAAGGGCGGACGTGAGCGTCATCCGCGCATCGATCGCGTCGTCAATCGGCCGGCCGCAGCTTCTTCACCTCGGCGTCGCTCGGCAGGTAGCTCGCTCCATCGAGATAGCGGTAGTCGGTCATCACGCCCTTGTCGCCCTCGAGCTTGGTGCGGCCGACGAACGCGCCCATGGTCGACTGGTGATCGATTGCGCGATACGTGACGCGCCCGAACGGCGTCGTCACCGGCATGCCGCTGAAGGCGGCGATGAGCTTTTCGGTATCGGTCGATCTGGCGCGCTTCAGGCCTTCGGCGATCGACATGATGGTCGAATAGCCGACCACCGAGCCGAGTCGCGGGTACTCGCTGTACTTGCGGTAGTAGGCGAGGAAGAATTTCTTGTGGTCCTCGGTCTGGATGCCGTAGTACGGATAGCCGGTGACGATCCAGCCCACCGGCGCTTCGCCCTTCAAGGGCTCGATGTACTCGGGCTCGCCGGTAAGCAGGCTCACGACCTCACGGCCCTTGAACAGATCGCGCGAGTTGCCTTCGCGGACGAACTTGATGAGGTCGGCGCCGAAGAGCACGTTGAATATCGCGTCGGGCTTGGCATCGGCGAGCGCCTGGGAAACCGGGCCGGCATCAATGCGGCCGAGCGGCGACGCCTGCTCGCCGACGAACTCGACGTCGGGCTGGGCCTTCTTCATCATCTCCTTGAACGTTGCCGCTGCCGACTGCCCGTATTCGTAGTTCGGGTAGATGAGCGCCCAGCGCTTCTTGTGCAGCTTCACCGCCTCGGGCACGAGCATCGCCACCTGCATGTAGGTGTTGGGCCGCAGGCGAAAGGTGTAGCGGTTGCCGTCCTGCCAGGTGATCTTGTCGGTGAGCGGCTCGGAGGCGAGGAAGAAGATCTTCTTCTGCTTCGCGAAATCCGTGACCGCCAGGCCGATGTTCGAGAGGAACGTGCCGCAGATCAGCGACACGCCCTCGCGCGACACCAGCTCTTCGGCGACGCGAACGGCATCGCCCGGGTTGGCGTTGTCGTCGCGCGAGATGACCTGCAGCTTCCTGCCCAGCACGCCGCCGGCCGCATTCACTTCCTCGACGCCGAGCTCCCAGCCCTTCTTGTACGGATCGAGGAAAGCCGGCTGCGCCTTGTAGCTGTTGATCTCGCCGATCTTGATCGTGTCCTGGGCATTCGCCCCGGACGTCGCGACCGCGGCGAAGGCGGCGAGGATGAGTGGTTTCAGCATGAAGAGGGCTCCTGGTTCAGACCGCGATGTCGCTCGACTGGATGCGCTTGACGCCAGCCTTCGTCATCTGCGCCCACGCCGCTTTCAGCGAGCCGTTGAGATCGATGCCGCGCGACGCGTCCTCGATGACCGAGGCCCTGAAGCCGGCCTTCCTCGCATCGAGCGCCGTCCAGGCAACGCAGAAATCGGTGGCCAGGCCGCAGACGTAGACCGTGTCGACGCCGTGCGCCTTCAGGTAGGCCGCGAGACCCGTCGAGGTCTTGCCGTCGGCCTCCATGAAGGCCGAGTAGCTGTCGGTCGACTGGTGGTAGCCCTTCCTGATGACCAGCTGCGCCTTCGGCAGCGACAGGTCCTTGAGCAGGGCCGCATCGGGCGTGCCCTGGATGCAGTGATCGGGCCAGAGCACCTGGTTGCCGTAGGCGAGCTTGATGCTCTCGAACGGCTTCTTGCCGGCGTGCGCCGAGGCGAACGAGACATGGCCGGGCGTGTGCCAGTCCTGCGTGACGATGATGTTCTCGAACGCCGGCGCTATCTTGTTGATGACCGGAACAACCTGCTCGCCGTCCTTCACCGGCAAGGTGCCGCCGGTGACGAAGCAGTTCTGCACGTCGATGACGAGCAGCGCGCTCTTCGCGTCGGGCTTGATCGCCGCGGCGGCGAAGGCGCCACCCGCAGCGCCGAGTCCGTACAGGCTGGCTCCGGCCAAAGCGACGCGGCGAACGAAATCCCTGCGTTGCATGTCATTCATGGTGTGCCTCCGTGGTGATGTTCAACCGTCCTCTTGTCATGCATCGTTCGTGCCGGCGCGGCGGCCTGACGCTAGCGCTGCCCGTCGAACTTCGCAATCTCGTCTGCCCGCAGGCCGCCGACGCGGGCGTGCGGTCGCGGCCCGGTCGTCATGCCGATAACGAGCAGCATCTCGTTCGGCCGCGGCGCATCGGCGACGCGCACCTCGAGCGTGTCGAAATGGCTGCGCACGTAGGCGGCGACGCGATGGTGAATCGGGATGTCGATCGTCGTGCCGGCCGGGCCGATCTTGGTCGTCGAGGGGACGATCGCATGCGAGCCTTCGAGCAGGTCGCGCATGCCGTAGCCGCCGGGCACATGCCAGAGCGCGCCGTGCTCGAGCTCGCCGGCAAGGCCGACCAGCGCGCCCTTGCCGTAACCCTCGATCCTCGCCGGGCCGCCGAGCGCTTCGACCAGGCGCGCCGCCATCTCGCGACCGAGCGGCTTCAGCGCTTCCATCATCGGCTGGATGTCTTCGACGTAGCGACCGGCATAGGGATTCCTGACGACGGCGGCGGCGCTGCCGCGGCGCAGCGCCTTCGCCAGGCGCGGCCCGTTGTCGTGCCAGACGTCTTCGACCGAGACGACGAGCTTGCGCACGTCGATCTCGGGCAGCGTGGGCGTAGCGGGGATCAGCATGGGGCAAAACTCCGTGGCAGGGATTCGGGATGCCGGCGCGGTGCGACGGCGGGCGCGCCGGTGCCGCCTTCGACGACGGCGAAGCGCCCTTGCAGCGCCAGCACCGCCGCGATGATGCGCCCGCGCGCGATCTCGCCCCGAGCCGCCTCGGCGCCGGCGCCGAGCGCCGTATCGATCGCCGCGGCCGAGAGCGGCGGCACGGCGCAGGTGACGAGGCGTTCGCCGAGATCGCTGTCGTCGCGGATCTTGCTGGCCGGGCGACGCACGATGCGCGCATCGTCGAGGTCGACGGCGTTGGCGATCACGGTGGCCGCCGCGTCGGCGGCCGAGGCGCTGGCGGCGAGCACGGTGACCGAATCGGCGATGCCGAGCGAAAAGCTCCGCCCGCGCCAGCCCGAGGTGGCGACGCCGCGCACCGGCGAGCACGCATCGACGGCGAAACGACCGTCCAGCGGCGCGCCGACAAGGTGGCGCGCCGGGTCGGCGACGAGGCCGACATCGAACGACGCGCCGGGCGCAAGGTGGAGCGCGATGTCGCCGCCGTTGTTGACGTAGGCACGCGCGATGCGCGGGTCGGCGAACGATGCGATCAGCTCTTCGGCGACGCTGCCCGCGACGGCCGCCATCGCCGTGATGAAGCGGCCCGTCGACGCATGCGCGCGGCAGGCCTCGACCATGCGCCGGGCGATCGCACCGTTCGGCAGCACGGGCACTCCGGCCGGCGATCCGAGGTCCATGCGCAGCAAGGGCAGCTCCGCGACGAGCTCCTCGAGCACGCCGCGAAAGCGCGCCCACGCGCGCTCGACACATTCGGCGGCGGCGCCGGCCTCGCCTTCGGCCAGGACGATGCAGTCGATCGGCCCGTGCTGGAAATGCCAGCGGCCGTCGGCGAAGCGCTGGCGCACGGCGCCGCTCATGGCGTCTTCTCCCGCAGCGCGTCGAAGGGCCAGGGATTGCCCGCTGCCGGCTCGACGACTCGATAGGCGATCGACGCGAGCACATCCTCGAGGCGCCGCACGCGATCCATGTGGCCCCCGAGGGCGCGATAGTCCGAAAGCCGCATCGTGAACTCTATCGGCGAGACGATGGCCGGCGTCGGCACCGAGCCGAAGCTCATCGCCGGCATCTTCGCCACGTCGACCATCACCGTGATGCCGCCGCCGGGCCAGACATACACCGGCGCACCGCCGCACGTGACGTTGACGAGCAGGCTCTTGATCGAGCGCGTGAGCCGCACCGGGTTGTCGGTGACGCCGGCGCGCAGGCTGCCCCCGGCGCCCGCGACGTAGAGCACCGAGGCGAGCGAAGGCTCGCAGTTCTCGCCGATGCGCTCGACGACGCGCCGCACTTCGGCCGGCATCTCGGCGGGACGCGGCACGAGCGCATCGTCGAGGACGAACCAGGCCGAGTCCTCGCCCGTGGTCGAGACCATCAGCAGCCGCAGCCCGGGCCGTGCGCCGTGCCTGGCGTCCCAGCCTTCGACGATGCAAAGCGGATCGGTGATGTCGGTGCCGCCCCAGCCCGAGCCGGGGTTGGCGACCTGGAAGTAGCGTCCGGGCGTCGATTTTCGGCCGCGCAGGCGAATGCCCGAAGGCGCCATGTCGAGGAACTTGCCGGCCTGGTGCTCGGAGAGAACGCCGGTGATGTGGTCGTCGATGACGACGACTTCGTCGGCATGGCCGAACCATTGCGGCGCGAAGATGCCGATCGCCGCCGAGCCGCAGCCGACGCGCATGCGCTTTTCCTCGACGCCGTCGACGACGGGCGGCTCGTTGGCGCAGACGACGACCGAGGCGCCGCCTTCGATCTGCAGCTCGACCGGCGAGCGGTTGCCGAGCGCCATCATCATCTCGCAGGCGATGCGGCCTTCCCTCTTCGAGCCGCCGGTGAGGTGGTGCACGCCGCCGAGCGCCAGGAACTGCGAGCCGTATTCGATCGTGCTGACGTGGCCGACCGCCTCGCCCTGGTGCCGCACGGTCGCCTGCTCGGGGCCGAGGTAGCGATCGGTATCGATCTTCACCTTAAAGCTGCAGTAGCTGAAGATGCCTTCGGTGACCACCGTCACCATGTCGATGCCTTCGTGCCGCGACGACACGATGAAGGGCGCCGGCTTGTAGTCGGGATAAGTCGTGCCCGAGCCGACACCGGAAACGAAGACCGGCGCGTCGCCGCCGACGAGGCTGCCGTCCCAGTGCTTTTCCGCGGCCGCCGCCCAGGCGACGAGATCGGTGCCCGGCTTGGCGACGAGTGCCAGCGTGTCGAGCCGTGCGAGCTGGCCGTCGACGTTGCCGTAGCGGTCGCAGGCGCCGAGCTTGCCCGGGCTGATCTGGCAGAGCACCGGGCAGGCTTCGCAGCGCACCTTGTCGGCCGACATGCGCTCGGGCACGCGCGAGTGCTCGAGCACGACGGGCCGCAGGCTCGTTTGCGCTTCGAGCGGCTGGCCGTCGGAGCGCGGCGCGAAGGTGCCCGGCGTCTCGCTCATCGCTTTTCTTCGCCGCGCTGGCGAAGAATTGCGGCGCGCAGCCGGCTCGGCGTGACGGGCACCTCGCGCATGCGAACGCCCGTCGCGTCGTGGATCGCATGGAGGATCGCCGGCGCCGTCGCCACCAGTGCCGGTTCGCCGACGCCCTTGGCACCCCAGGGCCCGAGCGGCTCCGGGTCTTCGATCAGGTGCACGTCGATCGGCGGCACGTCGCCGACGGTGGGAATCAGGTAGTCGTGCAGGTTGTCGGTGCGGCCGTTGACGTATTCCTCCATCAAGGCCATGCCGATGCCCTGCGCGATGCCGCCGTGGATCTGGCCTTCGACCAGCGTCGGGTTGATGGCGCGGCCGACGTCGTGCGCGGCGTGGATGCGAATGAGCCGGACCGTCCCGAGATCGAGATCGACTTCGAGCTCGGCCATCTGCGCCGCGAAGCCGTAGGTCGCATAGGGCACGCCCTGGCCATCGGCATCGAGCGGCACGGTCGGCGGGTTGAAGCTGCCGCTCGCCACCGCGAGATCGCCGTTGGCGTCGGCGGCCCACTCGCGGAGGTCGGCGCCGCGGCGTGTGCCATTCACTTCGGCGACGAGACGAAAGCCGTCGAGGTGCAAACGAACCTCGGCGTCGTCGGCGTCGGCGAACCCGAGGCGCTCGATCAGCATGCGTCGCAAGGATGTGCCCGCCGCCTTCGCCGCGTTGCCCGAGACGAAGGTCTGCCGCGACGCCGACGACTTGCCGGCGTCGGCCGTGCGGTCGGTGTCGCCCATCACCTGCTCGACGCAGGCGAGCGGCAGGCCGACGGCATCGGCAAACATCTGCGGCATGATCGTCGCCGTGCCCTGGCCGATCTCCTGCGCGCCGTTGTAGAGAAAAAGATGGGCGCCGCGCCCGGCGCCGCAGCGCAGCGCGCCGCGCATCGTCGACGGATTGGCGATCACGGTGTTGCCGATGCCGTACCACATGCAGGCGATGCCAGCACCGCGGCGCAGCGCGCCCTCTTGCGCGAGCGCATCGGCGTTGAACGCATCGGCTGCGACGCGCGCCGCTTTCCATGCCGGACGCAGGGCATCGAGACAATCGCGCAGGCCGACGCTGGCGACGAGCTGCTGGCCGGTCGGCGTGCGGTCGCCGGCACGCAGGGCGTTGGCATGGCGGAATTCGAGCGCATCGATGCCGGCTGACACGGCGAGCTTGTCGATCAGCAATTCGCCGAGCAAGGCCGCCTGCGGCACGCCGAAGCCGCGAAACGCGCCGGCGACGCTGTTGTGGGTGAGCACGGCGCGCGTCAGGGCGCGGACGTTCGGCACGCGGTACGGGCCGCTGGCGTGGATCGGCACACGGTTGGCGACCGTCGGGCCCCACGACGAATAGGCGCCGGTGTTGAAGTCGCCTTCGAAGTCGAAGGCCGTGAGGCGGCCGCTCGCGTCGCAGGCGGCGCTCGCGGTCATGCGTGCCGGATGGCGCTTGGTGCTCGATTGCATCGATTCCGGCCGCTCGTAGACGAGCCGCACCGGCCGGCCGAGCTTCCAGGCCGCGACTGCGAGCAGGGGCTGCACCGAGAGATCGAGCTTGCCGCCGAAGCCGCCGCCGATGGCCGACGGCACGACGTGCACCTGCTCCGGCGCAAGACGCATGACGTTCGCGATCTCGTCGCGATCCATGTACGGCGTCTGCGTGCAGGCGAAGATGCGGATGCGGCGCGGCGTTTCGCCCTGAGCCTCGACGACTTCTGCGTAGCCCGCTTCAGGCTCGATGTAGGCATGCTCGACGTAACGCGTCTCGAAGCTCGAGCGCGCGCGAATGACCGATCGGGACGCGTCTGCGAACGCGGCGTCGACATTGCCGGAGACGACGCGACCACGGCAGAGCACGTTGTCCGGATAACACGTGTGCAGCGCATCGCCTGCAGCCGCCAACGCCAGCGCGGCATCGATCGTCTGGTACGCGGGAAGCACTGCGAAGCGAACCGGCATTTCACTTTCGGGCAGCGCGAGCAGGGTCTCGGCATCGCCGACGATCGCGAGCACGGCCTCGCCGCGAAAACGCGCGGCACCATCGGCGAGCACGGGCTGGTCGCGCAGGTCGGGAAAGATCGCGAAGGCGTTGCTCGGCACGTCGGCGGCGGTGAGAGCGTCGACGATGCCCGGCCAACGGCGCCTGAACGCGGCGAGGTCGCCGACTTCGAACGAGGCATGCGCATGCGGAGAGCGCACGATCCGCATGGCGAGCACGTTCCCGGGGGAACCGGGCCATGAATCGGCAGCGAAGCGCTCCTCGCCGCACACCTTAGCCGGCGCATCGAGCCGCGCAACGCGGCTACCGACCGCGGTGCCGGCGGCCGGGGCAAGCGGCTCGATCACCTCGCCGGCAGCCACGGCGAGAACAGCTTCCACGATCTTGGTGTAGCCCGTGCAACGGCAGAGCACGCCGGCGAGCGCGTCGCGTACCTCGGCTTCGCCCGGGCGAGGGTTGGCGCGCAGCAGCGACTCGGCGCTCATCAGCATGCCCGGCGTGCAGATGCCGCACTGCGCGGCGCCATGCGCGACGAAGGCGCGCTGCAGGGGCGAGAGCGCGCCGCTCGCATCGGCAAGGCCTTCGACCGTCGTGACCGTGCGACCCTCGCACTGACCGACGGCAACGATGCACGAGCACACCGGCTCGCCATCGAGAAGCACGGTGCAGGCGCCGCAGTCGCCGGCGTGGCAACCGATCTTGGTGCCGGTGAGGCCGAGTTCGTCGCGCAGCGCATCGGACAGGCGCCCCGCCGGCTCGCTGACGAGTTCGCGTGCCACCGCGTTGACGTGCAGGCGCACGATCTGCCGGGCTTCGAGATCGCGCGCCGTCATGAAGCGAACGCCGCGAGGGCGCGGCGCAGCAAGGTGAACGTCGCATCGAGCCGAAAGGCGCCGCTGGCGCGGACGTCGTCGATCGGCGTGAGCGGCGCCAGATCGGCAGCCTCGACGCAATCGACCAGGCGCGAACGCTCGACGCCGGCGAGCCGCGCTTCGAGCAACGCGAGGCGTTGCGCCACCGCCGAGCAGCTGCCGACGGCGATGCCGGCGCTCGTCACGCGTTGCGCTTCGTCGAAATCGATCGCCGCGGCGACCATCGAAATCGAGATGACGAGGTAGCGCCGGCCACCGAGCTTCAGAAAGACCGATCGGGCGCGCGGGCTGCGCACCGGGATGTGCAGCGCGACGACGAGCTCGTCGTCGCGTCGCGCCGTGCGGCGGCTGCCGAGCACGAACTCGGCGAGGCCAATGTGCCGCGGGCCGAGCGCACTCTGCAGTTCCACGCCGGCGCCCATCGCCATCAAGGCGGGGATGCCGTCGGCGGCCGGCGACGCGTTGCAGACGTTGCCGGCGACCGTTGCGGTGTTCTGGATCTGCACGCCACCGACCTCGCGGGCCACCGCTTTCAGCGCATCAAAAAGCGGCGGCAGGTCGGCACGAATGACATCCGTCCACGTCGTCGTCGCGCCGATCGTCCAGGCCGCCGCCGTGCCACGAATGCCGCGCAGGCCGGCGACACGGGAGAGGTCGAGCACCGGCCGCTCGACCTTTCGACCGACGTGCGCCGGATAGAGATCGGTGCCGCCGGCGAGCAGGGCCCAGTCGCCTGCCGCCAGCAGCTGCGCGGCTTCGGCCACCGACTCGGGTCGCTCGAAACGGGGGATCACGGCATTAGCTCCCTGCGAATGAAGTGTTTACTTCATTGCGAACTCAATCTAGCATGCCCCAGCCGCCTTGCCTAGGGCCTGTTAGCAGGCCGCGGCCCCTGCCTGCCATGAAGCCGAGCCCCCGCGACCCCGAGCGCACACGTGCGCGCATCCTGCGCGCCGCGCGCACCGAATTCATGCGTCACGGCTACAGCGGTGCGCGCGTCGAGCGCATCTCGCGCAGCGGCCGCTCGAGCGACCGCATGATCTACTACTACTTCGAGAGCAAGGAAAAGCTCTACCTCGCCGTGCTCGAAGGCGTCTACGCCGAGCTGGGCGAGGCCGAAAGCGCGCTCGTGCTCGATGCGAGCCGGCCGGTCGAAGCACTCGCCGAGCTGATCGCGTTCACCTGGAACTACTATCTCTCGCATCCGGAATTCGTCGCCCTGCTCTCGAACGAGAACCTGCAGCGCGGGCGGCATATCACCAAGTCGGTGAGGGTCAAGCAGCTGTCGCGGCCGGTGCTCGACATTTTGGGGACGATACTCGCCGAGGGCGCGCGGCAGAAACGGTTCCGCCGCGATCTCGACGTGCACCAGGTCTACCTGACGCTCGCCGCGCTCGGCTACTTCTACCTCTCCAACCGCTACACCCTGTCGTCGTTTCTCGGCAGCGACCTGATGCGCGCCGAGCGGTGCGATGCCTGGCTCGCCGAGATCACGCGCGTCATGCAGGCCGCGGTCGCCGCGCCCGGCGCCCGCGGCAAGTAGCTTCGCAGACAGAAAAGGAAGGTTTTGCTCGCATGGCGGCTTACGACGTCGAAAAGGTGCTCTCGGTCCATCACTGGAACGAGTCGCTCTTCACTTTCACCTGCACGCGGGGCAAGAGCCTGCGCTTCGAGAGCGGCCACTTCGTCATGGTCGGCATCATGGTCGACGCCAAGCCGTTGATGCGTGCCTACTCGGTCGCGAGCGCGCACTACGAAGAGCACCTCGAGTTCTTCAGCATCAAGGTGCAGGACGGGCCGCTCACGTCGCGCATGCAGCATCTGAAGGTCGGCGACGAGGTGCTGATCGGCCGCAAGCCCACGGGAACGCTGGTCCTCAGCGACTTGCTGCCGGGGCGCAACCTCTACCTGTTCTCCACCGGCACCGGGCTGGCGCCCTTTCTCAGCATCATCCGCGACCCCGAGACCTACGATCGCTTCAAGAAGGTCGTTCTCGTCCACGGTGTGCGCAAGGTCGACGAGCTGGCCTACGCCGACCTCATCGCCTACGAACTGCCGCGCCACGACCACCTCGGCGATCAGGTGCGCGACCAGCTGATCTACTACCCGACGGTGACGCGCGAGCCCTTCCGCAACCAGGGGCGGCTGCCCGACCTCATCGCCAACGGCAAGCTCTGCAGCGACATCGGCTTGCCGCAGATCGATCCGAAGACCGACCGCGCCATGATCTGCGGCGGCCCGGCGATGCTGAAGGACATGCGCGCCGTCCTCGACACCGCCGGCTTCACGATCTCGCCCGGCGTGGGCCAGGCCGGCGAATACGTGATCGAGCGGGCGTTCGTCGAGAAATAGCCTCTCTGACGCGCTCGGCAGGCGAACGAACGAACGGCAAGCAAGGCCTCAGCTCGCTGTCGAAGCCCTCTTCGCCAGCAGCGCGTTCGCGACGCGCGACACGGGCTTGCGACCCAGCACACCCGAGATGTACGCAGCCGCATCGACCAGGCCGTCGATCGACACGCCCGTCTCGATGCCCAGTCCGTTCAACAAGAAGAGCACGTCCTCGGTCGCGACATTGCCGGTCGCCCCTTTTGCATACGGGCAGCCGCCGAGCCCCGCGACGCTCGCATCGAAGGTTGCGATGCCGGCTTCGAGCGCTGCGTAGACGTTGCCGATCGCCTGGCCGTAGGTGTCGTGGAAATGGCCGCTCACCTCGGCGAGCGGATAGTGCTTCAGCGCCCGTTCCATCGCCGCCTGCACGCGCTTCGGCGTGCCGACGCCGATGGTGTCGGCGATGCCGCAATGCTCGACGCCGATCTCCTTGATGAGCCTGACGACGCGCTCGACCTCGTCGGCAGTCACCTCGCCCTGGTAGGGGCAGCCGAGCGCGCACGAGATCGCACCGCGCACCTTGATGCCGCGCTCCCTGGCCGCGGCGACGACGGGGCGGAAGCGCTCGACGCTCTCGGTGATCGAGCAGTTGATGTTGCGCTGGCTGAAAGCCTCGGTCGCCGCCGCGAAGACGACAACCTCGTCGGGCCACTCGGAACGCGGCGCCGAGAGCGCGGCATCCAGCCCTTTCATGTTCGGCACGAGCACCGAGTAGCGCACGCCGGGCGGGCGCGTGATGCCGGCGAGCACCGCCGCGTTGTCGGCCATCTGCGGCACCCACTTCGGGCTGACGAAGCTCGTGACCTCGATCTCCTTGAGTCCGGCGGCCTGCAGCCGGTGCACGAGCTCGATCTTGACGGCGGCATCGACCGTCTGCTTTTCGTTCTGCAGACCGTCGCGCGGGCCGACGTCGACGAGGATGACGCGGGAAGGAAGCGAAGTCATCGTTGTACCTCGACGCGAGCGGGCGGAGACATCGGCCGACGATAGCGCGCACCGAATACGCCGGCGATGTGGCGGAGGAACCGCCACAGGACGCACAGTGTCACCACCATGGCGACGAGAACCAGGCCCAGCAGCACGAGGAATGCGAACGGGTGTGACCAGGACAGCCATAGCGCTGCCGGAACCATGCCATCGCCGAACAGCGACAGGGCGATGTTGGAGAACGGCTCCGGCGAGGTGTTGACTGCGGCGCGCATCGTCGCCTTGGTGACGTGGCTGGTCGCAGCCAGCGTGCCTCCCAGAAGCGCCGCGCCGCTCACCCAGCTGACCTGATCGCCGCCGAACACGGCGGCGGCCAATGCCGCACCGGCGGGAATACGGATCAACGTGTGCAGCGCGTCCCACAGAGTGTCAAGGCCGGGGATCTTGTCGACGAAGAATTCCACGAACAGCATGAGGCCGCTCGCCCCCAGCATCCACGGGCTCTCCAGCAAGCGCAGGCTGCTCGGCAGATCAACCCAGCCGAGCATCCCGGCGAGCCCGGTGAGAAAGACGACCGCGTAGAGGCGAAGCCCGCTCGCCCAGCCGAGCGCGGCGGCGATGGCGACAAGATGCACGACGTCGGGATTCAATGCTTTCCTTCGCCGTTCGCCCACGCCGGCTTTCTCTTCTCGAGAAAGCTCTGCACACCTTCCCTGCCTTCGGCGCTGGCGCGGATGTCGGCGATGCGCCGCGCCGTCTCTGAGCGCAGCGCCGGCGTGATCTCGTGGCCGGCGACGTCGTGCACGAGCTGCTTGCAGGCGCGCGTTGCCATCGGCCCGTTGGCGACGATGGTGGCGACCACGGCATCGACCTTCGCGTCGAGCGCTTCCGGCGCGCAGACTTCGTGCGCCAAGCCCATCGCCTTCGCCTCGGCGGCACCGAAGCGCTCGGCCGTCACGAAGTACCGCTTCGCCGCCTGCTCGCCCATGGCGCGGACGACGTAGGGGCTGATCGTCGCTGGCAGGAGGCCGAGTCGCGCTTCGCTGAGGCAGAAGGTGGCGACATCAGCGACGATGCGGATGTCGCATACCGAAGCGAGGCCGAGGCCGCCTGCGTAGCAGTCGCCATGGATGCGCGCAATCACCGGGATCGGGCAGCGGTACATCGTCCACAGCATCTCGGCGAGAACTTCGGCGTCGGCGCGGTTCTGCTCCCAGGTGTAGCTGCCGACCTCGCGCATGAACGCCAGGTCGGCGCCGGCGCAGAACGCCTTGCCGCTGCCGCCGAGAACGATGGCGCGCACTTCCGTGCCCTCGGCCGAGAGCGATGCGAAGGCGGCGGCGAGCTCGCGGATCAGGGCGCCGTTGAGCGCATTGCGCACCTCCGGCCGGTCGAGCCAGACGCGAGCGACCGGGCCCGAACGTTCGATGCGAAGGATGTTCGTCATTGCGGCTGTTCCCTGCTTTCGACTTGCAGCATCCAGACCAGATCGATCTCGGGGCAAGGGTAGCCCATCGCCGTGATCGCGGCGGTGATCTGGCCGCGATGATGCGTCGCGTGGTTGAAGACATGTCCGAGCGTCGGCGCGAAGGGCAGCGATTGCGGCACGCCATTTGTCGTCGTGTAGTCGAGCGTCGCGGCAAAGCGCCCCGGATCGAGCGACTCGATGAGCGGTGTCCAGCGACCCGCAGCATCCACGAGACGCTCGCGCAGCCGCGCCCGATCGGTCTCGACTTCCTCGTTCAGCGCCACCTTGTTCGACGTGCCTTCGGCCAAGCGCGGAAACCAGACGCGATGCTCGGCGACGAGCAGGTGGTTGAGGGTGCCGTGCACGCTCGTAAAGAACAGCCCGGCGTCGCGCCGGTAGTCGTCTTCGGTCAGCCTGTCGACATGCTCGTAGAGCCGACGCGTCGCCCAGACGTCGTAGCGGGCAAGTGTCAGGAAGTAGGCCCGGAAGTCAGTAACGCTTGGCGACTTCATCGAGCATCACCTCCGTCGCGCCGCCGCCGATCGCGAGCACCCTCGCATCGCGCCAGAGGCGCTCGATCACCGTGCCGCGCATGTAGCCCATGCCGCCGTGGAACTGCTGGCATCCCGAGACGACTTCGTTGACCAGCTCTCCCGTCAGCGCCTTCAGCATCGAGACTTCCTGCACGACGTCGTGTCCCTGTGTCACGCGCCAGGCGCAGTGGTACATGAAGGAGCGTGCCGCGCGCACTTTGGCGTCGAGCATGGCGAGGCGCTGGCGAACCGCCTGCTTGTCGAAGAGCGTGCCGCCGAAGGCCTTGCGCTCGCGGACGTGATCGAGCGTCACCTTCAGGGCCTGCATGCAGTGGCCGATGGCCATCGCACCGAGGGCGATGCGCTCGGTCTGGAAGTTCTTCATGACCGAGTAGAAGCCGCGGTTCTCCTCGCCGAGCAGGTGAGCCGCCGGAATGCGGCAGTCCTCGAACACCAACTCGGCCGTGTCGGACGAGAGCCAGCCCGACTTCTCGAGCGAGCGGCCGACGCGAAAACCCGGCGCGCCCTTCTCAACGATGAACATCGACATCGCGTGCCGCCCCTCGCCCGTCTTCGCGACGATAAAGTACAGGTCGGCGAGAACGCCGTTGGTGATGAAGAGCTTGGTGCCGTTCAACACCCACTCGCTGCCGTCGGCAGAGCGCTTCGCCGTGGTGCGGATGCCGGCGACGTCAGAGCCCGCGCCGGGCTCGGTGATGCCGACGGCGGTGATCGTCTTTCCCGCCGTGACGCCGGGCATGTAGCGCGCCTTCTGCGCCGCGGTACCGGCGTGGTGCAGGTGCGGGCTCGCCATGTCGGTGTGAACGAGCACGGTGATGATGAAGCCGCCGAAGGTCGATTGCGACAGCGCCTCTGCGAACACGAGATTGGTGAGCGCATCGCCTTCGCCGCCGCCGTAGGCACCGTCGTACATGAGGCCGAGCAGGCCGGCAGCGCCAAGCTTGCGAAGGACTTCGCGCGGCGTATGACCCGCCTCTTCCCAGGCCAGGGCGTGAGGCTCGACCTCGCGCGCGACGAAGCGCGCGACCTGCTCGCGCAGCAATTCGTGCACGGGGGTGAGGTAGATGCTTTCCATGAATGTCATTCGCCGTCGCGGCCGAACAGCGACGCTTCGGTCCAGCCGGCCGCCTTCACGTCCGCCTCGCGCAGATGCGCCTCGCTCGGCATCAGGAACTCGTCGAGCTGCGGCGGCTTGACGGCGGTTCCGGCGAGCATGGCGTGCGCCTGACCGCGATGATGCACCTGGTGATTCAACAGGTGGGCGATGACGTGGCCGCGCCGCTCGCGCTGCACCCTGCCTTCGCCGCGATCGAGCTCGATCACCTCCTCGAGCGCTTGCGGCGCCAGTGCGCCGACGTGGGCGACGAAGCGCGTGTCGGCCGCGGCCTGGGCGAAGGCGAGGTCGGCGACCGTCTCGCACTTCGGCGCGGCGCGCCACTGCCGCTCCATGTCGGCCTCGCCGTGCAGGGCGGCGAGGTAGTAGAGGTCGACGGCGAGGATGTGGTCGAGCGTCTTCGCCAGGCTCGCAAAGAAGCTCGTGCGCGGCGCGTGGTACTCCTCGCGCGAAAGGGTGCGCATCGCGTGATGGAGGCGATGGTTGGCGAGCCGGTTGGCGTGAACCTGGGTGCGCAGAAAGCCGAGCAGATCCACGTGCTCTCCTCGTCAAGCAAGGCCTAAAACGGGCCGCTCTCGAGCCAGCGCTCGATCTGGGCGCGCCGGTCGTTGCCCCAGAAAGGCTCGCCGTCGACGAAGAAGAAGGGCGCACCGAAGACGCCGTGCGCGACAGCCTGGTCGCACACTTCCTTGAGCCGCGCTTTCCAGCGCGGGTCGCTCCACACCGACTCGGCTTCGCCGGCGTCGATGCCGAACTCGACGGCGAGCATCTTCAGACTCGCCGCATCGGAAAGATCGATCCCGCGCGTGAAGTAACGGCGCAGCGCGTGCCGCGCCCAGCTCGCCGCCGAAGTGGCGGCCTTGTCGTGCAGCCACCAAAACAGGCGCGCCGCGTTCTGCGTCGCAATCGGAAACTTCTCCGGCAGCTTGAACGGCACGCCGGCAAAACGCGCCGAGCGCTCGAAATCGAGCAGCGAGTATTCGCGCTTGATCGGGTGGCTGACGGGGCTTCTCAGCTCGGCCGCCTGGAAGGTGACGCCGAGCAGGATCGCCTTCCAGCTCACGGTGCGGCCGTGCCGTGCCGCGAGGGCTTCGATCCATTCCGAAGCGATGTACGAGTAAGGCGACGAGAAGTCGAAGTAGAAATCGATCGCGGTCTTTTGCATGGCCAAAGGCTACTGCGCCACTTCAGCCCGTGCAATCGTCGCGTCGGCGCTCGACGACGGCGCTACCCTCGGCGCCGTGACTGTTGCCGGCGTCGGGATCGCCGCCGACGACGTAGACCGAATCGCCGAGGCGCACCGCGCGCGCGAAGTTGCGCGCCGTCGGCATCGGCTCGACCGCCTGCCATCGCGCGCCCAAAGGGTCGAGCCGGAGCGCGCTCGCAAGGCTCTTGCCGAGCGCCTGCGACTCACCACCGAAGAGAAGGATCGCACCGCACCATTCCGCGGCGCCGGCGGTGCCGCGCGGCTCGATCGGCGGGCCGCTGGCCCACGTGTCCCTGCTCGTATCGTGGAGGTAGACTTCGCCGAAGTCGGACGGGCCGCTGCGCCCGCCGATCGCGTAGAGCTTGCCGCCGTGCGCCAGCGCTGCCGGGCTGCCTTCGGCGCGTGGCAAGGGCGCCAGCCGGGTCCAGCGGCCGGCGGCCGGATCGAACGCATCGGGGTCGGCGATCGTCGAGACCGAGTTGCCGCCGCCGACGACGTGGATCGTCCCGTCGAGCACCGCCGCCGCGTGGCCGCCGCGCGGCGCCGGCAAGGGCGCCGCTTCGCTCCAGCGATGCGTGTCGAGGTCGTAGACGCTGACCCGATCGGTCGGCACGTTGGTCGCCATGTCGAAGCCGCCGATCAAATAGATGCGCCGGCCGACGACGGCCGCCGCCGGCGCATTGAGACCGCGCCCGGGCAGCACGGTCTCGGCCTGCCAGCGCCTGCCGTCGAAGCGTTCCACCTCGAGGACCGGCCGGCCGCCGGCACCCGTTCCGCCGAGCGCGAACAAGGCATCGCCGGTCAAGACAACAGCGTGCGCGGCGCGCGCGTGCAGCATGGCGGGTGCCTCGCTCCACAAGGTTGCCGGCGCCGCGCTCGACGACGCGGCCACGGCGGCGCCCGCGTCGATGGCGAACGCCATCGCCATGCCAAGGACTGCGGCGAGTCGTATCGACGACGCGCGAGAACGCAAGCGAAGCTGCAGGCTCATGGCGCCAGGGCCCGTGCGATGAGCATCTTCTGCACGTCGGAGGTGCCTTCGTAGATCTGGCAGACGCGAACGTCACGGTAGATCCTTTCGACGGGAAAGTCGGCGACGTAGCCGTAGCCGCCGAAGATCTGGATCGCGTCGCTGCAGACGCGCTCGGCCATCTCGCTGGCGAAGAGCTTGCCCATCGCCGCTTCCTTGATGCAGGGCCGCCCCGCGTCCTTGAGGCTCGCCGCGTGGTGAACGATCTGGCGCGCCGCCTCGATCTGCGTCGCCATCGCGGCGAGGCGGAACTGCACGGCCTGGTGCTCGAAGATCGGCTTGCCGAAGGCGACGCGTTCCTTCGAGTAGGCGAGCGCAGCGTCGAAGGCGGCGCGCGCCATGCCGATCGACTGCGCGCCGATGCCGATGCGCCCGCCTTCGAGGCCGGAGAGCGCGATCTTCAAACCCTGGCCTTCTTCGCCGATCAGGTTCTGCGCCGGAACGCGACAGTTCTCGAACACGATCTGCGCCGTGTCGCTCGCATGCTGGCCGAGCTTGTGTTCGAGGCGCGCGACAAGATAGCCGGGCGTCGCCGTCGGCACGATGAAGGCGCTGATGCCGCGCTTGCCGGCCGCCTTGTCGGTGACGGCCATGACGATCGCCACGTCGCCGTTCTTGCCGCTGGTGACGAACTGCTTGACGCCGTTCAGCACGTAGCCGGCGCCGTCGCGAACCGCCGTCGTCTTCAGCCCATCGGCCTGCGACCCGACATGCGGCTCGGTCAGGCAGAAGGCGCCGAGCAGCTCGCCGCGCGCCAGCGGTTTCAGCCAGCGCTCCTTCTGCGCCTCGTTCGCCCAGGCCATGAGAATCGAGCAGACCGGGCAGTTGTTGACGCTGACGATGGTCGAGGTGGCGCCGTCGCCGGCGGCGATTTCCTCGAGGATGACGGCGAGCGCCAGATAGTCGAGCCCGGCGCCATCGTATTCGGGCGGCACGGCGACGCCGCAGCAGCCGAGTGCCGCGAGTCCTTGCAGCTCGGCCTTCGGAAAGTGCGCTTCCTTGTCCCAGCGCGCCGCGTTCGGCAAGAGGCGGTCGTGCACGTAGACGCGCACGGCCTCCTGCACGGCACGATGATCGGCGCTCAGCAGCATGGAGGCCTCGCCCGCGAATCGTTCGGCTTCATGCGGCCGCCTCGTGGCGCACGCCGAGGCGAAGCAGCAGCGTTCCGGTCGCGCTCAGCAGCACGCCGCGCAAGGAGCGCGCCTCGCCCTCGAGTTGCGCGATCCAGCCGGCGAGGCGGTCCTTGCGTTCGAGGCCAGTCACGATCCAGCGCAGATCGATGTCCTCGCCGGCCAGAACGACGGCGCGAAACCGGATGTCGAAGCCCATGCCGAGGCCGTTGCGCGGCGTGCCATCTTCGAGCGGCCGCGCGAAGTGGGTCGCGGTCAACGCCATCAAGATGCTGCCGATGTGCGTGCCGCTGGCGATCAGCCCGGGATAGCCGGCGGCACGCGCGACGGCGAGGTCGTGATGCAGCGGGTTGCGGTCCTGCACCGACGACGCGAATGCGGAAATCTCTTCTTCACGCAGGCGCACGCGCTTCGTGAAGGTCTCGCCGACATGCGCCGGCACGACCGCCGTCCGGCTCACCACGGGATGACCTTCCCGTCGTAGTCGAAGAAGCCGCCGCTGTCGCCGGGCACGAGGCCGGCGATGACGCGGCGCATTCCCGATACGCTCGTCGCGACATCGATGTCGGCGCCCGATCCGCCCATGTCGGTGCGAACCCAGCCGGGATGAAAACTGATGCAGACGGCGCGGCCGACGAACGCAAGCGAGGCATCCTTGACGACCGAGTTCAGCGCCGCCTTGGAAGCGCGATAGAGCGAGCTGCCCGCGCTCGTGCGACTGCCGATCGAGCCCATGCGCGACGACAGCACGGCGATCCTGCCGCCCGGCGCAAGCGCCTCGACGATCTGCGGGATGACGCGCATCGGCCCGAGCACGTTGGTTCGCATGACGCGGTCGAAATCGTCTTCGGTCGGCGCCGTCAACCCGGCGCCGCTGGCTGCCGACACGCCGGCATTGACGATGCCGACATCGAAGCCGCCGCCGTCGATCTGCCAGGCCAGGCCCGAGGCGCTGGCCGTATCGGCAACGTCGAGACGGATCGGCGTCGCGCCGAGCCGGCGCAGGCGCTCGAGGCCGGCGTCGTCTCTCGCGCTCGCGGTCACCGCGTCGCCGGCTTCTCGGTACTGGCGCACGAACTCGTGGCCGATGCCGCGCGAAGCGCCGATGACGAGAACCTTCATGGCCGCTCGGCGAGTGCCAGCCGCGCCGCGAGGCCGGCGAAGAGGAGGCCGCCGCTCGCCTGCAGCGAGCGCCGCCAGGCGCCCGATGGCCGCCAGCGCCGCAACGGCGCGACGAGCCACGCGAACAGGGTCAGGAACAAAAGGCTCTGGGCGATGAACCACGCGCCGAGGAAGAGGAAGGCCGCCGTCTTGTTCGGCGCCGCGGCGTCGATGAACTGCGGCAGCAGGGCCAGGAAGAAGATCGCGACCTTCGGATTGAGCGCGTTGGTGAAGAGAGCCTGGCGGAAAGTCCTCCTGAGGCTTGTCGCTGGCGCAAGAGCAGGTGCGGCCGAGGCAGCCGAGGACTTCGCGGCGGCGTCACGCAGCATGCCGATCGAAAGCCAGGCGAGATAGGCAGCACCGACCCACTTCAACGCCGTGAAGGCGGCGGCCGATGCGGCCAGCAAGGCGGCGAGGCCGAAGCTCGCGGCCAGCGTATGCAGGACGCAGCCGGCGGCGATGCCGAGCGCCGCGGCCAAGCCGCCGCGCACGCCCTGCTGCAAGGTCCGCGTCAACATGAACATCAGGTCGACGCCCGGCGTCGCGTTGACGACGAGCACCGTCAGCGCGAAGAGCGCGAGGCCGTGCGTGCCGAACATCGCCGCCGGGCCGTGGCACCGATCAGAGCATCTCGACGGCCATCGCCGTCGCTTCGCCGCCGCCGATACACAGCGCTGCGATGCCCTTCTTCTTGCCGGCCTGCCGCAAGGCGCCGAGCAGCGTGACGACGATGCGGGCGCCGCTCGCGCCGATCGGATGGCCGAGCGCGACCGCACCGCCGTGCACGTTGACGATCTCGTGCGCCAGCTTGAACTCGGTCATCGCCGCCATCGTCACCGCGGCGAAAGCCTCGTTGACTTCCCAGAGATCGACGTCCTTCGCCGCCCAGCCCGCCCTCTTCAGCACCTTCTCGATCGCGCCGACCGGCGCCGTCGTGAACCAGTTCGGCGCCTGCGCGTGCACCGAGTGCGCGACGATGCGTGCGATCGGCTTCGAGCCCAGGCGAGCCGCCGTCGATTCGCGCATCAGCACGAGGGCCGCGGCGCCGTCGGAGATGCTCGACGACGTGGCGGCGGTGATCGCGCCGTCTTTCTTGAACGCGGGCTTCAGGCCCGGGATCTTGTCGAGCCTGGCCTTGAACGGCTGCTCGTCGAACTTGATCACCGTCTCGCCGCCCTTTGCGGGCACGCTCACCGGCGCCATTTCCCAGTCGAAGCTGCCGTCTTCGTTGGCCTTCTTCGAGCGCTCGGTCGACATGATCGCGAAGCGGTCCATCGCCTCGCGCGTGAACTTGTACTTGTCGACGCATTCCTCGGCGAAAACGCCCATGGCGCGGCCGCGGTCGTAGGCGTCCTCGAGGCCGTCGATCGCCATGTGGTCGTAGAGCTGCGCCGCGCCGTAGCGAATGCCCTTCCTCACGTAGGTCAGGTGCGGCGCGTTGGTCATGCTCTCCATGCCGCCGGCGACGACGATCTCGGCGCTCTCGGCCTTCAGCATGTCGTTCGCGAACATCATGGCGCGCATGCCCGAACCGCACATCTTCGAGAGCGTCACGGCGCCGGCCGACGGCGGCAACCCGGCGCCGAGCGCGGCCTGGCGCGCCGGCGCCTGGCCCTGGCCGGCTATGAGGCAGTTGCCCATCAGAACCTCGCTGACTGCGTCGCCGGTGACCCCGGCCCGCTCGACCGCCGCCTTGATGGCGACGGCGCCAAGCTGGTGCGCGGCGAGCGCGCTGAAGTCTCCGAGCATGCCGCCGATCGGCGTGCGGGCGGCGGAAACGATGACGATGGGATCGGCCATGGTGGCTCCTTTCGATGGGATCAGACTGTCAATGCATCCGGCTCGACCACCGCCGAAGCGGCGCGCCGGTTCTCGAAGCGCTTGTTCGCTTCGTACGGAAACACATCATGCACGTAGCCGGCAAGGAGGCGTTCCTTGTGGCCTTGCCAGAATGCGGCGTCGAGCAGATCGGCATGGTGCGCCATGAACACGTTGCGCACCCCGGGATTGCCGAGCAGGAACGGGCCGAAGGTCTCGGGAAACACGTCTTTCGGGCCGACCGGATACCAGACCTCGGCCGACATCTCTTCCTCTTCGTTCCTCGCCTCGGGCACCTTGCGGAAATTGCAGGCAGTGAGGTATTCGATCTCGTCGTAGTCGTAGAAGACGACCTTGCCGTGGCGCGTCACGCCGAAGTTCTTCCACAGCATGTCGCCGGGAAAGATGTTGGCGCGCACCAAGTCCTTGATCGCATTGCCGTATTCGACGACGGCCGCTTCGGTCTGCTCGGGCGTCGCATCCTGCAGGTAGATGTTGAGCGGGATCATGCGCCGCTCGATATAGACATGGCGGATGACGAGCGTGTCGCCGTCTTCCTCGACGAGGCTCGGGCAGAAATGTTTCAGCTCGGCGACGAGCTCGTCGCCGAAGCGGTGGCGCGGGAAGGCGACGTTGCTGTACTCGAGCGTGTCGGCCATGCGGCCGACGCGGTCGTGCTGCTTGACGAGTAGGTACTTGCCCTGGATCTGCTCGCGCGTCGTGTCCTTCTGCGCCGGAAAGAAATCCTTGATGACCTTGAAGACATAGGGAAAGCTCGGCAGGTCGAACACCAGCATCACCATGCCCTTGATGCCTGGCGCGACGCGGAACTTGTCGGACGAATGCCGCGTATGCATCAGGAAATCGCGATAGAAGAGGTTCTTGCCCTGCTTCTGCAAGCCGAGCGCGTTGTAGAGCTCGGAGCGGGATTTGCGCGGCATCAGCGAGCGCAGGAAGTGCACGTAGGCCGAAGGCACCTCCATCGCCACCATGAAATAGGCCCGCGCGAAGCTGAAGACGAGCTGCAGGTCGTCTTCGCCGAAGAGCGCCGCGTCGATCACCAGCTTTCCCGAGCGGCCGTGCAAGATCGGCAGGGCGAACGGCGTCTCCTGGAAGCCGTTGATGATCTTGCCGACGACGTAGGCGCCCTTGTTGCGAAAGAAGAGCGACGACAGCACCTGGACCTGGAAATTGGCCCGCAGCTGCGCATCGCCGAGCTGCTCGCCCACCGCCTCCATGACGAAGCCGACGTCGCGGCTCAGGTTCTCGAACTCGCGCTCGAGCTGGAAGTTGAAGACGATGCGCAGCCACGTCTCGCGCAGCGTCTCGCGGGTCGGGTAGTAGGCGCGATAGGTCGGCTGCGCCGCCGGCTCGTCGTTCTCGATGTATTCGGTCGAGACGGCCGGGCGCACGAAGATGAAATCGTTGTGGAAGTAGCTGCGGTCCAGGATCTTCGTCGTCACCGAGTTGAAGAACGTCTCCGCCAGCTCCGGCTGGTAGTGATCGATGAGCAGGCCGATGTAGTGCAGCTTGACCTGCTGCCAGACGTCCATCGGCAAGGTCGCCGCCTCGAACTCGCTCTGCAGCCGCTTCGTCGCTTCGGCAACGCGCGTGTCGTAGTACTCGATGCGCTGCGCCTGGGCCCGCTGCTGGCCCTGCCAGTCGGCCGTTTCGAAGCGCCGCTGCGCCTCGGCGCTTGCCTGGCGAAAGAGCCGGTAGTGGCGATCGAACCCTTCGAGCATGGCCCGGGCGATGGCGAAGGCGCGCGTGTCGGTGAGCGCCGCGGGAAAGGCCGGCGATGCGCTCACGGCGAGGCCCTCGCCAAGCAGCGCCGGCGCACGGAGGCGACGGCCTCCCGGTATGTCGTCTCGACGTCGTCGATGCCGCAGACCGTCATGCGCAGGTCTTCGAGCCGGCCGTTCTGCAGCCCGTAGAACCAGCCGTGGACGATCAGCTCCTGGCCGCGCGCCCAGGCGTCGCGGACGACCGTCGTCTCGCAGACGTGACGTGCCTGCTCGACGACGTTGAGCTCGCCGAGGGCGTCGACGCGGCGCGCTGCGTCGACCGTCGCCAGCCAGTCGGCGTGCTTGTCGCGCACGTCCTGCACGTAGCGAAGCCAGTTGTCGGCAACGCCGACACGCCGCCCTTCGAGCGCGGCCATGACGCCGCCGCAGCGCGAGTGGCCGACGACGATGATGTGACGGACCTGGAGCACGTCGGCAGCGAACTGGACGACGGCCAGGCAGTTGAGATCGCCGTGGGCGACGACGTTGGCGAGGTTGCGATGCACGAACAGCTCACCCGGCAGCAGGTCGACGAGCTCGTTCGCCGGCACGCGGCTGTCGGCACAGCCGATCCAGAGGTACTCGGGGGCCTGCTGGGCGACGAGGCGCGTGAAGAAGCCCGGGGCGCGGCGCTCGGTGCCCTCGGCCCAGCGTCGATTGCGCTCGAACAGCTCCTCGAGCCCGGTCGTCACGGCGATGTCCTCGCCTTGAGGAGGCGCTGCGCCGCGGCTTCCTGCGCCAGCAATTCGTCGAGCGTCGTCTGCAGATCGCCCAGGCGCTGCTCGAGCTGCGCCCGGTGCCGCGCCAGCACGCCGAGATAGCGGCGCAGCTGCGGCCCGGTGTCGCGTCGCGACTCGTACATGTCGACGAGCTCCTTGACCTCGGCGAGCTTGAGGCCGAGCCGCTTGCCGCGCAGCGTGAGCTTGAGCCGGGTCCGGTCGCGCACGCTGTAGATGCGATGCCGGCCGGCACGGTGCGGTTCGAGCAGGCCGCAATCCTCGTAGAAGCGGATCGCGCGCGTCGTGACGCCGAACTCGCGCGCCAGCTCGCCGATCGTGAAGGTCGGCGCCGGACTGGGCGCTGCGCGCGGTGGGCGCGTCAGGGCGGCGGCTGCAGGCATCGCGACTTACACTTGAAGTTGACGTTTACGTAAAGTGTAAAGGTAGCCGATGAACGCCCTCGAAAGCCAGCTCGACTATCCCTTCGCAGAGACGCTCCCCGAGCGCAGCTCCGCCATCGAGGTGGCACCCGGCATGCTCTGGGTGCGTATGGGCCTGCCCTTCGCGCTCGACCACATCAACCTCTGGCTGCTGCGCGACGAAGACGGTGCGCGCCCGGGATGGAGCATCATCGACACCGGCATCGACGACGCGCCGACGCGCGGCGCCTGGGAACGGATCTTCGCGACGGCGCTCGGCGGGTTGCCGGTGCTGCGCGTCATCGTCACCCACATGCACCCCGATCACATCGGCTGCGCCCATTGGCTGTGCGAGCGCTGGAACGTGCGCCTGTGGATCAGCGCCACCGACTTCAACGTCGCGCGCCTGGCGAGCAGCGCCAGCGCCGGCTTCGGCGGCCCGCTCTCGGCCGCCTTCATGGCGCAGCACGGCCTCGCTGCCGACCCCGACGCGGTCGGCAAGGTCGGTGCGCGCAGCAGCTACTACAAGAGCCTTGTCCCTGCCGTTCCGCTGTCGTTCCGGCGCCTCCTCGGCGGCGGCACGATCGCCATCGGCCGCGGCGACGCGCGTGACGGCTGGCGATGCCAAGCCGGCTACGGCCACGCGCCCGAGCACATGGCGCTGCACAACGCGGCGCGCGGCGTGCTCATCAGCGGCGACATGGTGCTGCCGCGGATTTCGACCAACGTCAGCGTCACCGACATCGAGCCCGAGTCCGACCCGCTGACTCTGTACCTCGATTCGATCGAGCGCATGCGCACGATTCCCGCCGACGTGCTCGTCCTGCCTTCGCACGGCAGGCCTTTCAAAGGCCTGCACACGCGCATCGACCAGCTGCAGGCTCATCACGCGGAACGTTTCGCCGAAGTGCTCGAAGCCTGCGCGAAGGCGCCGCAGACGGCGTTCGAGCTCGTGCCCGTGCTCTTCAAGCGAAAGCTCGATCTGCACCAGATGACGTTCGCGATGGGCGAGTCGATCGCGCATCTGCATGCGCTGTGGTTCAGGGGCAAGCTCGAGCGGCGCGTCGAGGAAGGAATCTACCGGTTCTCCGCGCTCTGATCCGTCTTCAGTCGAAGGCCGCCAGCCGTTCACCGCGGAGCTCCCGCCGCGCCGCCTCGTACTCGGGGACGACCGAGCCGACGACCTTCCAGAAACGCGGGCTGTGATTCATCTCGCGCAGGTGCGCGAGCTCGTGGGCAACGACGTAGTCGATCGTCGCCAGCGGATAGTGGATCAATCGCCAGTGCAGCCGAACCGCGCCGCTGGCATTGGCGCTGCCCCAGCGCGTCGCCGCCGACGAGAGCGAGATCCGCGTCACTCGAACGCCGAGACGCTCGGCGAAATGGCGGCAGCGCGCCTCGAACAGCGCGCGCGCCTCGCGTTGCAGCCAGCTCTGCACGGCATCGCGCAAGCGATCGCCGCCAGCATCGGGCGGCAGGCCGACATGGAGCCGGCGCGGCACGGCGCCTGGGGCCGTCTCTTCCTCGGCGACCTGATCAAGAGCGACTTCGCCCGCCGCCAGGCCGTGCCGCGAGTCGAGGGCGACGCGGATCGGCCGGCCGAGATACAAAAGCTCGGCGCCGTCGCGCCAGACCACGCGCGCCGCTTCGGCGCGCGTGGTCTGCTCGCGCTGCTCGGCCAGCTTGGCGAGGATCCAGCCGCCCTTTTCGCGCACGGCTTCATCGATCTCGCGCAGCGCCACCCACTTCGGCGCGCTGACCGAAAGGCCTTCGGCGCCGACAACGAAGCCGATGCTGCGCCGGCGCGAGCGCCTCAGGAGAAAGCCGATGCGCCGGCCCTCGAGTACAAGCTCGCGGGTCGCGCGCGGATGCCGCAACCCATCGCCTCCCACCGCGACGGGCTCGGGCGCGAGAGGAGACTCGTCGTCGAAGAGGCCGCGTTGCAGCGTATCGACGATGCGGCGCAGGCCGCGCATGACCTTCGAGCTCATTGACGGTAGGCCTCGGGGTCGAGGCGGCGCATCTCGGCCTCGATCCAGGCCTCGACTTCGCGCATCAGCGAATCGGCGTCGCGGCCAGCCGATTCGATCGGCCTGCCGATCGAAATGTCGACGATCCCCGGTCGCAGCACGAAGCTCTTGCGCGGCCAGCAGCGCGCCGAGGTGACGGCGACCGGCAGCACCGGCCGTCCGGTCTCGACGGCCAGCCGTGTACCGCCGTTCTTGTATTTGCCCTGGCTGCCGCGCGGCGTGCGCGTACCTTCGGGAAACATGATGACCCAGTTGCCCTGCGCCATGAAGCGGCGCCCCTGCTCGGCGACCTTCGACCAGGCCTCGGCGCGCTTGCTGCGATCGATGTGGATGAGATCCATGCGCGCCATTGCCCAGCCGAAGAACGGGATCCAGAGCAGCTCGCGCTTGAAGACGTAGCACAGCGGCTTCGGCATCAGCGAAGGAAACGCCAGCGTTTCCCAGGCCGACTGGTGCTTGGAAAGCAGCACGACCGGCGAATCGGGCAGGTTCTCGCGCCCCTGGACGCGCGCCTGGACGCCACAGATGACGCGCGCGCCCCAGATCGAGAGGCTCAGCCAGCCGGCGCAGACCCAGTACAGACGCTCGCCGCGGACGAAGATCGAATAGAGCACCGCCGCCGTCGCCCACGGCACGACGGTGACGACGAGGAAGACGAAGTACAGCGCCGATCGACAGGCGGCGACGAATCGGCCCATCAGCCGAGTTCTCCGAAAAGGGAATCGGACTCGTCGTCGATCATGCCGCGTTCGCGCCGCTCGTCGTGGATCACGGCGTGCGCGAAGGCGGCAAGGTCGGCATGGATGCGCACCGCCGGCACGTCGCGCAGCAGCTCGCCGAGCTGCGCCGCGTCGAGCCCGGCGCCCTTGCCGGTGCGCACCAAATGCGGCGCGCAACCGACCGAGGCGCCGGCCTGCAGGTCGCGCAGCGAATCGCCCACGAGATGCGCTTCGCCGAGGTCGATGCCGTAGCGCTCGGCGATCATCTCGAACAGGCCCGGCAGCGGCTTCCTGCAGCGGCAGGCGTCGTCGGGCCCGTGCGGGCAGAAGAAGACGGCGTCGATGCGACCGCCGAACGCGGCCAGCTCGCGGTTCATGCGCGCATGGATGGCGTTGAGCGCGGCCATGTCGAACAGGCCGCGCGCCAGGCCCGACTGGTTGGTGGCGATCACCGTGTGCCAGCCGGCGTGGTTGAGCCGGGCGATGGCCTCGAGCGCGCCGGGTATCGGAACCCATTCGTCGGGCGACTTCACGTAGTCGTCGCGATCCTCGTTGATCGTGCCGTCGCGGTCGAGGATGACGAGTTTCATGCGAGCGAGCGTCCGGCGGCGTCAGGTCGCGAGACGCGAAAGATCGGCGACATGGTTCATGGCCGCATGGAGTTTGGCGAGCAGAGCCAGGCGATTGCGGCGCGTCAGTGAATCTTCGACGTTGACCATGACGTGATCGAAAAAGGCATCGACGGGGCCGCGAAGTGCGGCGAGGGCCCGTAGCGACGCAGCATAGTCGCCGGCCTCGAAGTTGGCCCGCGACTTGAGGGCAACCGAAACGAGAGCGGCATTCAGCGCAATCTCCTCGCGCTCCTTCAGAAGCGCACCGTCGAGCGATGCCGGGATCACATCTTCGGACTTCCTGAGAATGTTGCCGACTCGCTTGTTCGCGGCGGCCAGCGCCGCTGATTCATCGAGCTTCTGAAAGTCGCGGACGGCCTCGAGTCGTCTTTCGACTTCCTGCAGCGGCGGTCGCTGAGCCATGACCGCGCCGACCGCGCGTGCGTCGAACCGCGTGGCGAGCTGGTTCGCAAAGCGTTCGTAGATGAAATCCTCGACCTCCATGACGGTGTCGGTCGCGAGAAGGGTATCGAAAGTCGATTTCGCAAACTCCAGCAACTCGTGAAGGGACAGTCGATCCGCGCCTGTCCCGCCGGACGCCGTCAACAACGAGAACGCGTGGATCACCGTAAGCGCGTTGCGACGCAGCGCATACGGATCCTTTTCGCCAGTGGGCTTTTGCCCGACGCCCCAGATTCCGATGATCGACTCGATCCGGTCGGCGAGGAGCAGCGCCACACCGACGAGATTCGTCGCCTCGTCCTCGTCCGATCGGCGATTGACATACTGCGCCTTGATAGCCTGAACGACGTCCGGCGGCTCCCCGTCATGAGCGGCGTAGTAGCCACCCATGATCCCTTGCAATTCCGGGAATTCGCCCACCATGTCCGTAGCGAGATCGGCTTTGGCGAGCTCGGCGGCCCGGTCGGCATGCCTGACGTTCGCGCCTATCCGCTCGGCCACCCAACACGCCACCGAGCGGATGCGCCTGACGCGCTCGCCCTGCGAGCCCAGCTTCGCGTGATAGACGACCTTGTCGAGCCCCGGCACGCGCGACTCGAGCGTCTTCTTTCGATCCTGGTCGAAGAAGAACTTGGCGTCCGCGAGCCGCGGCCGCACGACGCGCTCGTTGCCCTCGACGACGCGGCTCGGATCGGCCGGCGTGATGTTGCTGACGACGAGGAATCGGTTGGAGAGCGCACCCTTCGCGTCGAGCAGTGGAAAGTACTTCTGGTTCGCCTTCATCGTCAGGACGAGGCACTCGGGAGGCACCGCGAGGTACTCGCGCTCGAATTCGCAGGCCAGCACGTTCGGCCGCTCGACGAGCGCGGTCACCTCGTCGAGCAAGGCGTCGTCGGCGACCGGTTTCAAGCCCCGCTCCGCCGCGGCCGCGGCCTCGAGCTGCCGCCCGATCTCGGCGCGACGTTCGGCAAAGCTGGCGATGACGGCGCCTTCTTCGCGCAGTTGCTCTTCATAGGACGATGCGTTGTGCAGCACGATCGGCGAGATGGCCGCTTCGAATCGATGGCCCCGCGTCTCGCGGCCGGCGTCGAGCCCCAGGGCGCGAACGGTGACGACCGCATCGCCGTGCAGCGCCACCAGCCCGTGCGCAGGGCGAACGAAGCTCACGCTCGTCCAGCCGTCGGCGAGCTGGTACTGCATGACCTTGGGGATCGGCAGGTGGGCGATCGCCTGCTCGAGCGCACGCTGCAGGCCCTCGGCGAGCGTCGCACCGGCGGCGACCGTCTCGAGAAAGAGCGTCTCGGCGTTGCCCTCGGTTCGCCGCTCGAGTCTTGCGACGGTGGACGTGTCGGCGCCGATGGCGGCGAGCTTTTTCAAGAGCGCGGGCGTCGGCTCGCCGTTCGGCGCAAGGCCGACCGACACCGGCATCAGCTTGACCGACATCGGTCGAGCCGCGGCGCGACCGGATACATCCTCGATCAGCACGGCGAGGCGCCGCGGTGTCGCATAGGGCGTCACCTTCGCCTCGGCCGCGGCCAGGCCTTGCGTGCGCAGGCTCGTCGCGACCGCATCGGCGAAGGCGGCGCCGAGCGCCTTCAGCGCTTTCGGCGGCAACTCTTCGACGAGCAGCTCGACGAGAAGAGGCCCGGTCGCGGGCACCGCCATCACGCCGCCTTCTTCTCGGCCGCCACGGCGCTCTTCGCAGCGAGCTGGGCCCGCACTTCCTCGCCCCAGGCCTTCGGCGCCATGGGAAAGCCGAGTCTGGCCCGGCTCTCGAGATAGCTCTGCGCCACGCTCCGCGCCAGGGCGCGGATGCGGCCGATGTAGGCAGCGCGCTCGGTGACGCTGATGGCGCCGCGCGCCTCGAGCAGATTGAAGCTGTGCGCCGCCTTCAGCACCTGCTCGTAGGCGGGCAGCGCGAGCTGCAGGTCCATGAGCAGCCGGGCTTCGCGCTCGTGCGCGGCGAAGGCGGTGAGCAGGAACTCGACGTCGCTGGCCTCGAAGTTGTACGTGCTCTGCTCGACCTCGTTCTGGTGATAGACGTCGCCATAGCTGAGGCCTTCGGTCCAGGTCAGCTTGTAGACGCTGTCGACACCTTGCAGGTACATCGCGAGCCGCTCGAGGCCGTAGGTGATCTCGCCGGTGATCGGCTTGCAGTCGATGCCGCCGACCTGCTGGAAGTAGGTGAACTGGGTCACTTCCATGCCGTTCAGCCACACCTCCCAGCCCAGGCCCCAGGCCCCGAGCGTCGGGTTCTCCCAGTCGTCTTCGACGAAGCGGACATCGTTCGTCTTGAGGTCGAAACCGAGCGCCTCGAGCGAGCCGAGGTAGAGATCGAGGATGTCGGCCGGCGCCGGCTTGAGCACGACCTGGTACTGGTAGTAGTGCTGGAGGCGGTTCGGGTTCTGGCCATAGCGCCCGTCCTTGGGCCGCCGGCTCGGCTGCACGTACGCGGCTTTCCAGGGCTCGGGCCCGAGCGCGCGCAGGAAGGTCGCGGTGTGGCTCGTGCCGGCGCCGACTTCCATGTCGTAGGGCTGGAGCAGGGCGCAGCCGTGTTCCGACCAGTAGGTCTGCAGGCGAAGAATGATTTGCTGGAACGAGAGCATGAAGCGGGTATTGCGCAAGCCGTCCCGAAGCGGGTGGGCTCTCCGACGAAGGACGATTTTAGGGGCGGCGTCTCGACGCAAACGCGATCGCCAGCGTCAGCGCGCCGAGAAGCACGAGCGGCCCGAGCCCGAAGCGGCCGGCCCACCACGCGAACGGCGTCGTGCCGCTGCGCCCTTCGACGCTCGCCTCGAGCTCGCCGCGCGTGAACGGTGCCAGCGACGCGGTGACCACGCCGCGATGATCGATGACCACCGTGGCGCCCGTATTCGTCGCGCGGATCATCGGCCGCTGCAACTCGAGGCTGCGCATGCGCGAGATCTGCAGGTGCTGCGGCACGGCGATCGTCTCGCCGAACCAGCCGATGTTGCTGATGTTGGCGAGGATCGTCGGCGCCGCGGCTTCAGTGATGAAGCGTGCCGCGAGTTCTTCGCCGAACAGATCCTCGTAGCAGATGTTCGGCGCGACGCGCTCGCCCTTGACGACGAAAGACGGGGCCACGAGCGGCCCGCGATTGAAGTCGCCGAGGGGAATATCCATCAGCCGGGTGAACCAGTGAAACCCGGTCGGAATGAATTCGCCGAAAGGCACGAGGTGGTGCTTGTCGTAGCGATAGAAGCCGCCGGGCAGCCTTGCCGACGCCGCCGAGATGCCGATCGCCGAATTCGTGTAGCCCGCATCCTCGTCGCCGAGCGGCACGCCGATGAGCGCCGCCCGGTCCGGCGCGCGGAAGCGATCGAGCACGGCCTGCCACCACTTCGGATCGAGCTGGCTCGGAAGCATGGGAACCACGGTCTCCGGCCCGACGACGAGATCGCCCCGCGCGGCCTCGAGCTGGGCCGCGGTCAGCTCGAGCGCTTGCGGCACGTAGCGCAGCGAGAACTTCTCGTCCTGCGGCACGTTGCCTTGCAGGAGCGTGACGCGAAGCGAGCCGGTCGGCCGCGTGAATTCGACGTTGCCGGCGAACGCGCCGAGAACGAGCGTGCCGAGCAGAGCCGCGCTCGGGGCCAGCCAGGCGCGCAGGTTGCCGAGCCGGCTGAAGCCGAAGGCTGCAGCGAGCGCTGCCGCGACGGCGCCGATGCCGTAGGCGCCGACCCAGGGCGCCAGCCCCGCGAGCGGCGAGTCGACATGCGCGTAGCCGCTGGCGACCCAGGGAAAGCCGGTGAAGATGAGCCCGCGCGCCAGCTCGGCGAGCAGCCAGGCGGCGGCGAAGACGAGGGCGCCGCGCAGCGGCCCGCGCGGTCGCCAGCGCGCCGCCGCCATCATCGCCGCGGCCAGGTAGAGCGAGAGAAAGACAGAGAGCGCGAGCACAGCGAGCGCGGCGAGCCAGGCCGGCAATCCGCCATAGCGATGCATGCTGACGAAGAGCCACCAGGTGCCAGCGCCGAGCCAGGCCGTACCGAAGGCCAGCCCGAGGGCCGCCGCGCGCCATGCCGATGCGCCGCCGACGCGCCAGGCGAGCAGCGCGACGGCGAGCATCTGCAGTGGCCAGAACGCCGTCTCGACGTAGGCGACGGTCTGCAGCGCGCCGAGCCCGGCGGCGAACGCCAGGTCGACCGCGAGGCGACCGCGCGCCGAATCGGCCCCGAGCCAGCCCCTCAAGCGCCGTCGGACCCGAGCGCCTCTTCGGCGGCGCGGGTCACCTTGAACCAGCGCACGGCGCCGCCGCGCGCGAGCATCACCGAAAAGACGAGGCCGGATAGCGTCAGCGCCTCGCCTCGCCGCGGCACGTGGCCGAGCTCGTGAGCGACGAGACCGCCGATCGTGTCGAACTCGGTCGTCGGCAGGGCGACCTCGAAGAACTCGTTGACCGCAACGACCGTCACGTCACCGGCGACACGCTGGCTGCCGTCGGCGAGCGTGTAGATGGCGCTCTCGCCGTCCTTCTCGTCGAACTCGTCCTCGATCTCGCCGACGATCTCCTCGAGCACGTCTTCGATCGTCAGCAACCCGGCCGTCGTGCCGAACTCGTCGATGACGATGGCGAGGTGGTTGCGGGTCGAGCGAAAATCGCGCAGCAGGTCGTTCAGCGCCTTGGATTCGGGCACGAAAACCGCCGGCCGCAACAGCGTGCGCAGGTTGAGATCCGGCGAGCGCTGCAGCTTCAGCAGATCCTTGGCCATGAGGATGCCGATGACGTTCTCGCGCCGCCCCTCGAAGACCGGAAAACGGGAATGGCCGGTGCGGATGATGACGTGCAGCATCTCGTCGAACGGAGCGTCGATGTCGAGCAGGTCCATGTGGCGCGTCGGCACCATGACGTCGCCGGCCGTCATGTCGGCCATGCGGATCACGCCTTCGAGCATCATCCGCGACTCGGGATCGATCAGCTCCTTCTGCTCGGCGTCGGCCAGCGATTCGATGAGCTGGTCGCGCGACTCGGGGCCCGGCGAGACGAGATCGACGAGCTTCTGGAAGAGGTTTCGCCGGCCAGACGACGGGGCGGCCTTGTCGGCGCCGCGCGAGGCGCGGGCGGCGGAGGGTTCTGACATCGAGGGGCGGGCGCGGTAAAACGCGCGATCCGCCAAAGCCTGAGGATCGATGAGCTTACCCTAACGGCATGTCGCACCGGCGCGCCGGCTTGACAAGCCTGCTACCTTGACGAAGGCGGGCGCTGCCCCCATGTCCGGCCCGTGCCCGGCAGATCCGCCACCCCGCAAACGCAGAACGAAGGTGAATCGTCCATGAGCCTCATTCCCGCCACCATCCTGACCGGCTTTCTGGGCTCGGGCAAGACGACGCTTCTGAAGCGTGTGCTCAGCGAGGCGCACGGGCAGAAGATCGCCGTCATCGAGAACGAGTTCGGTGACGAGAACATCGACAACGAGATCCTCGTGCAGGACTCCAAGGAGCAGATCATCCAGCTCAACAACGGCTGCGTCTGCTGCTCGATCCGCGAAGACCTGCGCACGACGCTCGCCGATCTGGCCGAGAAGAAGAGAAAGGGCGAGCTCGATTTCGACCGAGTCGTCATCGAGACGACGGGCCTGGCCGATCCCGGCCCCGTGGCACAGACCTTCTTCATGGACGACGAGATCGCCGAGAGCTACCTGCTCGACTCGATCCTCACGCTCGTCGACGCCAAGCACGGCGACCAGCAGCTCGACGACCGCCAGGAAGCGCGGCGCCAGGTCGGATTCGCCGACCAGATCTTCATCAGCAAGACCGATCTCGTCGACGACGAGACGGTCGAGGCGCTGATCCACCGCGTCAGGCACATGAACCCGCGGGCCAAGCAGACGAAGGTGCATTTCGGCGAGGTGCCGATCTCGGACGTGTTCGACCTGAAGGGCTTCAACCTCAACGCCAAGCTCGAGATCGACCCGGAATTCCTGAAGGCCGACGAGCACGACCACGACGACCCTCACCACGACCACGAGCACGGCGAGCACGGCGAGCACGGCGACCACCCGCACCACCATGCCCATGACGACGACGTGAAGTCGTTCGTCTTTCGCGCCGACAAGCCGCTCGACGCCGGCAAGCTCGAGGATTTCCTCGGCGCCATCGTCCAGGTCTACGGGCCGAAGCTGTTGCGCTACAAGGGCGTTCTGAACATGAAGGGCTCCGACCGCAAGGTGATCTTCCAGGGCGTGCACCAACTGATGGGCAGCGACCTCGGCCCGAAATGGGCGCCGGGCGAGAAGAAGACGAGCAAGATGGTGTTCATCGGCATCGACCTGCCGAAGGAGATCCTCGAGCAAGGCCTGAAGCAATGCCTTGTCTGACGCGCGGCGCGTGATCGGGGGGGCTTTCGGACGGCTCGGAAACAATCGGCATCTCGACGCTCGAAGACAGTGCATCGGCGCGCGACGCGCGTGACTACAATCCGCGGCGGCCAAAACGGCACCGCCCTGCCCATCCGCCTTGCCATGCGGGGTCGAGCCGCCGCCATGAGGAGGATCTGTGAGCACATCTGCCGGCAAGAAAACATCGCCCAAGGGCGCCGCCAAGAGGGCAGCGCCTGCCAAGAAGAAACTGCCCGCGAAGAAGGTTTCGCCGGCGAAGGCCGCGCGCCCGGCTCCGAAGGCAAGTTCCGCGAAGGCGCACGCCGTGAAGAAGGTGCACGCCGTGAAGAAGGCGGCGCCGGGCAAGAAGGCGGCGCCGGCGAAAAAGGTTCGACCCGCCGCCAAACCCCAGGCGAAAGTGAAGTCTGCCCCGGCCAAGGCTGCCAAGGGGATGAAGCCGGCCAAGCCGGCGCCGGCGAAAAGGCCGACGCCCGCGCCCGCGGTGACCGCGGCGAAGGTTGCCGTGCCGACGCTGGCGCCGGTCACGCGGCATGCCATACCGGCCGGCGTCGTGCCGCGCAAAGGGCGCGGCACGCCGAAGTATTTCGTCGCCCCCGTCCAGGCGCCCTTGCCGCCGCCGACTTCGAGATTCGCCGACCGGTTCGCTCCGCCTCGGCCCCCGACCCGAGAGATGAACAAGCTGGAAAACGACACGCCCCGTGAACGACACAAATCCGACCCCAAGCTCGCCAATGCCTGGAAAACGAAGGGCGGCCGCGACCTGACCGACGCCGAAGTCCTGGCGATGCCCGATTCGGAGTACATGAACGAGAAGCAGATCGAGTTCTTCCGCATGAAGCTCGACGCGCTGAAGAACGATCTGCTTAGCAATGCCGGCGAGACGACCGAACACCTGCGCGAAGACACGTCCATCGTTCCCGATCCGGCCGACCGCGCGACCATCGAGGAGGAGCACGCCCTCGAGCTGCGCACCCGTGACCGTGAGCGCAAACTGCTGAAGAAGATCTCGCAGTCGCTGGCCCGGCTGGAGTCGGGCGACTACGGTTTCTGTGACGAAACAGGCGAACCCATCGGCCTCGGCCGCCTCATCGCACGGCCCACGGCTACACTGTCGCTCGAGGCGCAACAGCGGCGCGAACTGAAGCAGAAAATGTTCGGCGACTAGCCGGTCGGCGATGCCGTGCCGCCCGGCATCCGACGGCGTTTCGATTTTCCCGATGGCGGAACCCAAAGACACGACGAGTTTCTTTCGCAAGGTCGTCAAGTTCGTGGCCAACCCCGCCACGGAATGGGCCGAGCTCGACGCGCCCAGCGAAGACACCCGCGAAAGCGATTACGCCAAGGGCGAGCTGAAGGCGATGATCGAGCGCAAGCGCCGCAACGACTTCGTGCGCAAGCGCGAGTTCGACATGCTGCGCAAGGTACGTCGCGAAGGCCTTTCCAGCGAGCAGCTGGCGGCGCTCGGCTCATCGCGTCTCGACGATTCGGAGCCGCGCACGGCCGAGACGCCGGCCCGGCAGGACGCCGGCGTCAAGGCGAAGATCGACGAGATCGAGCAGCAGATGGTCGGCGATACGTATGCGACGACGCAGCGTGCGCGGGCCCCGGAGTTCTACAACGCGCCGACGCAGCCGGTGCCGATCGACCTCGCTTCCGGCCGGCCGACTCCGCCGCCGCAGCCCCCTGCCCAGGGCGGTCGCGTCGAGGACTTCGTCGCGCCGAGGCCGGCCGCGGCCAAGCCCGCGCCGATGCCGATGCCGATGCCGGCGCCGGCGCCGCGCTCGGCTTCGATCGCGCCGATCCGCCTCGACATGCCGCCGGCCGAGGATTTCGGCAAGGCATTTTCCGCGACCAACGCCGAGGTCACGCACGACCCCGATCTCGACGAAGCCGTCATCGCCTTTGCCAACGCCGACTTCGAGCAGTGCGAGCAAGCGCTCTCGACGCTGACCGGCCCGGGCGGGACGCGGGCCCAGCACGCCGAGACCTGGCTCGTCCTGTTCGACCTCTACCGCGCGACCGGCCAGCAGCACAAGTTCGAAAGCCTCGCGCTCGACTATGCGCAGCAGTTCGGGTGGTCGGCGCCGCAGTGGTTCTCGATGCCCAAGCTCGTCGCTGAAGCGGCGAGCGAGGAGCGGCCGAGCAGCTCGCGCATCGAAGGCCAAGTCGGCTGGGTTTGCCCGAACTACCTCGACGCCGACGGCGTCGCCAAGCTCGCCTCGCTCGCCCTGCAGATGCCGCTGCCCTGGGTCTTCGACTGGGGGGCGCTGCAGACGATCGACGCCGAGGCCAGCGGCCGCTTGTCGGAGCTCTTCCGCAGCTGGATTCCGCAAGACCTCGACATGCGCTGGCTCTCCGGGGATCGCCTGTTCACGGTGTTGCAGGAAGCGGCGCCGACCGGCGTTCGCGACGCCGACCCGGCGTATTGGCAGCTGCGCCTCGACGCGCTGCGCATGACGAACCGGCCCGACCAGTTCGACGAAGCGGCCATCGACTACTGCGTGACGTACGAGGTTTCGCCGCCCTCTTGGGAATCGGCGCGCTGCGTGGTCCGCATCAGCGGCTCGAACCAGAGCACGACGGTGCCGCCGCTCTCGCTCGTCAGCGACGTGTCGACGAGCTTCCAGGAATCGCAGCTGACCGACGTGCCGGCGATGGTCGAAGTGGCGACGGTCGAGCTCTCCGGCCAGCTCGTCGGCGACATCGGCCTGACGCTGCGAAAGATGGACGGCGAGCTGGGCAAGGCGATGATCGTCAACGTCTCGTGCGCGCGGCTGATCCGGGTCGACTTCATCGCCGCCGGCGACCTCCTCAACTGGGTGCTGGCGCGGCGCACGGAAAACCGCACCGTCAATTTCGTCGACGCGCACCGCATGGTCGCGCTCTTCTTCGGTGCGATGGGCATCAACGAGCACGCGACGGTCAAGGTGAGAACGGTCTGATCGGGTCGGTCGCGGCTTGATGCGGGCCGGCGGCGTCACAATCTGCTTCGGATGAAGAGCTATCACGGCACGACGATCGTCAGCGTGCGCCGCGGCGACGTCGTCGCGCTCGGCGGCGATGGGCAGGTCACGCTCGGCAACCTCGTCATCAAGGCGACGGCGCGCAAGGTCCGCCGGCTTCATCACGACCGCGTCCTCGCCGGCTTCGCCGGGGCCACGGCCGACGCCTTCACGCTCTTCGAGCGGTTCGAGGCCAAGCTCGAGAAGCACCAGGGCAACCTCGTGCGCGCCGCGATCGAGCTGACGAAGGACTGGCGCACCGACCGCGTCCTGCGCCGGCTCGAGGCGATGCTCGCCGTGGCCGACCGGGAGGCCTCGCTCATCATCACCGGCAACGGCGACGTGCTCGAGCCCGAATACGGCATCGTCGCCATCGGCTCGGGCGGCGCCTACGCGGGCGCCGCGGCGCGGGCCCTGCTCCAGCACACCGACATGGCGCCGAAAGACATCGTCAAGCGCTCGCTCGAGATCGCCGCGGATCTCTGCATCTACACGAACCAGAACCACACGATCGAGCTTCTCGAATGAAACCCAGTCCTGTCGCGCCTCACTTCGCTCGCTGCCCCCCGAAGGGGCAGCGGCGCCCTCGGGGCGGCCCGGCGGGCGCTGCGGTTCGCCCATGAGATCGAGCATGACGCCCCAGGAGATCGTCTCCGAGCTCGACCGCCACATCGTCGGCCAGAGCGGCGCCAAGCGCGCCGTCGCGATCGCCCTGCGCAACCGCTGGCGGCGCCTGCAGGTCGAGGAATCGATGCGCGGCGAGATCACGCCGAAGAACATTCTCATGATCGGGCCGACCGGTGTCGGCAAGACCGAGATCGCGCGCCGCCTGGCGCGTCTCGCCGACGCGCCTTTCATCAAGGTCGAGGCGACCAAGTTCACCGAGGTGGGCTATGTTGGCAAGGACGTCGATTCCATCGTCCGCGATCTCGTCGACATGTCGTTCAAGCAGGAACGAGAGCAGGCGATGAAGCGGCTGCGCGCCCGCGCCGAAGACGCCGCCGAAGACCGCATCCTCGAGCTCATCGTGCCCGGCGCACGCAGCGAATTCGGCCTCGCGCCCTCGCCTTCGGCCGACAACACGGCGCGCCAGGTGATGCGGAAACGCCTGCGCGAAGGCTCGCTCGACGACAAGGAAATCGAGATCGAGGTCGCCGAAGCGAAGCCGTCGATGGAGATCATGGGGCCAGCGGGCATGGAGGAAATGACTGAGCAGCTGCGCGGCATGTTCGCCAATCTCGGCGGCGGCAAGAAGAAGGCGCGCAAGATGCGCATCGCCGAAGCGCACAAACTCCTCATCGACGAAGAAGCGGCCAAGCTCGTCAACGACGACGAGATCAAAACCAGCGCCCTCGCCAACGCCGAGCAGAACGGCATCGTCTTCATCGACGAGATCGACAAGGTCGCCTCGCGCTCGGAAACCCAAGGCGCCGACGTCTCGCGCCAGGGCGTCCAGCGCGACCTGCTGCCGCTCGTCGAAGGCACGACCGTCAACACCAAGTACGGCATGGTGAAGACCGACCACATTCTCTTCATCGCCTCGGGCGCCTTCCACTTCGCCAAGCCGAGCGACCTCATTCCCGAGTTGCAGGGGCGTTTTCCGATCCGCGTCGAGCTCGGCTCGCTATCGGTCGATGACTTCGAGGCGATCCTGACGCAGACGCACGCGAGCCTGGTCAAGCAGTACACGCTGCTGCTCGCAACCGAAGGCGTGACGCTCGAGATCGCGCCCGACGCGATCCGCCGCATCGCGCAGATTGCCTACGACGTCAACGAGCGCACCGAAAACATAGGCGCACGAAGGCTGGCGACGGTGATGGAGCGCCTGCTCGACGAAGTGAGCTTCGATGCGCCGAACCGCGGCGGACAGACGATCCGGATCGATGCCGCGGCCGTCGATGCGAAGCTCGCGGATCTGGCGAAGGACGTCGATCTGTCGCGGTACATCCTCTAGTTCCAGTTGTCTGCGAAGGCCTTCGGGCCTATGCCTCGCGGGCCAGCGCCGGGGGCACCCCCAGCACTGCCCAGTGACGCTNNAATCGGGTGGCATCGCAGCGGAGATCGGCATCGAGCGCGCGGTCCTTGCACGGAGGCGACCGACGCAAGGCGAAAGGGTGACGACAGCCCGAGGCAGGTCCGCCGCTCCCCGGCCTGCGTGTGAAAACGATCCGCCCAAAATCAATCCGCGAACACAGCCTCGCAGCGAACCTCGGTCTTCACCGAATTGGCGATGAAGCAGGCCTCGTGCGCCTCGTGGTGAAGCTGCTCGACCTCGGCGCGGCTCGGCCGCTGCTCGCCGGAGAAATCGACTTTCGGATGCAGTGTCACGAGCGTCATCGCCAGCCGCCCGGACTTGTTCTTCTTCATGACGCCGGTCGCCGCATCGACGTAGCGATCGACGCAAAAGCCATGCGCTGCGGCGAGCGACAGGAACCACAGCATGTGGCAGCTCGAAAGCGCCGAGACGAAGGCTTCTTCCGGATCGACGGCGCGAGCCTCGGAGAACGGCAACGGCACGACCGAAGGCGACGAGGATCCGGGCACTTCGACACCGCCGTCGAAGCGCAGCAGATGACGGCGGCTGTAGCGATTGGCCAGAAACTCTTCGCGACTCGTTTCGCCACGCGCCCAGAGCGTTTCCGCAATGTAGGTCGACATCGTGCCCCTGCTACAGCGCCAGCCGCTTGGCTTGCAGCTGCAGCAGGCCGTCGAAGATGAGCGTTTCGACCATCTCGAGCGGCAGATCGGTGATCGAGGCAAGCTTGACCGCGGCGCCGCCGCTCATCATCAGCGCCGGCTTCTCCCCGGTTCGCTTCTGGAGCTTCCTGTACATGCGATCGACGGCGCCGGCAATGGCGTCGCTGCCGCCGCTCATCAAGGCGTCGCTGGTATTGGTCGGGAAATCGACGGCCTCGCCGGTCGGCGCCTTGAGGCCCGCCGTTCCCATCTCGAGGGCGCGCAGCATGAGGCCGAAGCCCGGCAGGATGAGGCCGCCGAGGAAGTGGCCGCCGGCATCGAGCGCATCCACGGTGACGGCGGTGCCGACCATGACGACGAGCACCGGCCTCGCCGGCCCACGCTCGAGGATGCGTTGGCGCGCACCGATGAGCGCGACCCAGCGATCGACGCCGAGCCGGTTCGGATGGTCATAGCCGTTCGTCACCCCGCAGGCCTGCGCCGAGCTCACGACCCAGCGCGGCTCGACGTCCCAGATCTCGAGTTGTGCCTCGGCGCGGCGGCGAATGCCCTCGCCGGCGACGATGCTGCCGAGCACGCTCGAGGGCGCGGGCAGCCCGCGCCATTGGTCCTCGGCAAGATCGTCGATCGCTTCGAGGAAGACGGCGCCGTGGCCGAGCAGCGCTGCACCCGGCCTGGGCAGGCTGTAGAGCGCCCACTTGAGGCGCGTGTTACCGACGTCGATCGCGAGAAAGCCCATCGTCGCCGATCGCCTCAGGTCGTCTTGCCCGAGCTCGGCTGCACGTCGCAGCCGTTGATGCGCCAGCTCTTGTCGGGCTGCCGCTCGAGCCGATAGGTCGCGAGCCACAAGCTGCCGTCGGCGTCGGTGAGCTGGACGCCCTGGATGAGCTGTCCCTGAATCCGCTGGGGGTTGAAAAAGATCACCGAGGCCGCGCGATAGACGACCGGATAGCCTCTGCGCACCATCTCCATGAAGCGATCCGGCGTTTTGAACATCTCGCGGATCGACGGCGCCGCGTACGAGAAAGCGCGCCTGGCATCGTCGGCCGCGAAGGCGGCGAGCTGGGCCTCGACGACGGCGCGCACCGCCTTCGCGTCTTCAGCGGCGACGGTCTCGGCATGCGCTTTCGCCACGCCAAGCAGCGCGAACGAGACGATCAACAAGGTGCTGGCAAAGCGGCGCTGGATGCGATTCATGGTGGCTCCTCGAGGCGGCGCGGCGGACGTGGGCCGCCATCATGCAGCTTGGCGGCCAAGCTGTCGCGACGCGCGCAAAGGACTGTAAAGGCTCGGGACGCTGTCATCGGCCGCCGAGCCAGATCGGTTAAGCGGGGGCGGGCATGGTTCATGCCCTGTTTCTTCAGGAGGCTTCGCATGTCCACATCCAAAGTCATCATCGTCGCCGCGCTGTGCGCCGCAACCCTCTCGGCCTGCGTCATCGCGCCGGCGCGGCCCTACGGCTATGCGCCCGAGGGTGGCGTCGTCGTTGCCGACGTTGCGCCGCCCGCTCCGTATGTCGAAACCGTACCACTGGCGCCGTTCCTCGGCGCCGTCTGGATCGGCGGCTACTGGGGCTTTCGCGGCGGCCGGCACGAATGGGTTCCCGGCCGCTACGAGGCGCCACGTCCCGGCTACCGCTGGGAGCCGCACCGCTGGGTCCAGCACGACGGCCGCTGGCACCTCGAAGGCGGCGCCTGGCGGCGCGGCTAGGGCCTGTCGCGGCGGCGCTCGCGAGGCGGGGCGCTACACTTCGAATTGACGTATACGTCAATCGGTTGGGACATCGCTTCCCGCCGCACGTCGAAGCCGCGGAGACACCTTGGCGAAAAGGAAAGACAGCGCCCGCCTCGCCGACTACCGGTTCGCCGGGGCGCCCATAGCTCGCGCCGCGGGAACGAAAGCGCCGCGAGCCCCTAGCCCCTTCGACCTCGGCAGAGTTGACGCGCGCGCCAAGCCCTTCTCGCTGGGCGACAAGAGCGAGGACAAGGCCGCGATCGACGCGCTTGCCGTCGAGATCGATCGTCTGCAGGATCTCTTCTACGCCGATCGCCGCTTCAAGATGCTCGTCGTCCTGCAGGGCACGGACACGAGCGGCAAGGACGGGACGATTCGCGCCGTCTTCAACCGGACGAGCGCGCTCGGCGTGCACGCGATCGCCTGGAAGGTGCCTTCGGAGCAGGAGCGCGCGCATGACTATCTTTGGCGTATCCACAAGGAAGTGCCGGCCGCCGGCGAGATCGTCCTCTTCAACCGCAGCCACTTCGAGGACGTGATCGTGCCCGTGGTCAAGCGCTGGATCACGAAGGACGAGACCGCGCAGCGTTACGCCCACATCAACGACTTCGAGCGGATGCTCGTCGAGACCGGCACGGTCGTCCTGAAATTCTTTCTTCATCTCTCGAAGGAAGAGCAGCGGCTGCGCCTGCAGGAGCGCCTCGATGACCCGACCAAGCACTGGAAATTCGCGATCGGCGACCTCGAGGAGCGCAAGTCCTGGGACAGCTACCAGGCGACCTATTCCGCCGCCATCGGCGCGACCGGAACGCCATGGGCGCCGTGGACCGTCGTCCCGGCCGACTCCAAGACGCATCGCAACCTGATGATCGCCACGGCCGTGAAGCAGGCACTGCTCGGTCTGAAGCTCTGCTATCCGCCGGGCGACCCCGCCCTGGCCAGCCTCAAGATCACATGACGCCATGACCGAACTCAAGTCCGACTACAGGGCGCTGGCCGCGTACCGGCCGGCGCACAAGGTGCGCTTCGTCACCGCGGCGAGCCTGTTCGACGGGCATGACGCGGCGATCAACATCATGCGCCGCATCCTGCAGGGCATGGGCGCCGAGGTCGTCCACCTCGGACACAACCGCTCCGTCGACGAAGTCGTCACCGCGGCGCTGCAGGAAGACACGCAGGGCATCGCCATCAGCTCGTACCAGGGCGGCCACGTCGAGTACTTCAAGTACATGATCGACCTGCTCAGGCAGCGCGGCGGCGCCCACGTGCGCGTCTTCGGCGGCGGCGGTGGCGTCATCGTGCCGAGCGAGATCGCCGCACTACAGGCGTACGGCGTCGAGCGCATCTACAGCCCGGAGGACGGCCAGCGCATGGGCCTGGCGGGAATGATCGGCGAGATGATGATGCGCTGCGACGTCGATCTCTCGATCCACGCGCCGAAGACGCTGGCGCCGATTCGCGGCCGTGGCGAAGCGGCGCGCCGGGCGCTGGCGCAATTGATCACGGCGCTCGAAAACGGCGCCGTCGCGGCGGCCTTGCGCGCCGAACTGACCGCCGCAGCCCGCGAGGTGCAGACGCCGGTGATCGGCATCACCGGCACCGGCGGCGCCGGCAAGTCGAGCCTCACCGACGAATTGATCCGGCGCCTGCGCCTCGACCAGCGCGATGCCCTGCATGTCGCCGTCGTCTCGATCGACCCGTCGCGGAGAAAGAGTGGCGGCGCCCTGCTTGGCGACCGCATCCGCATGAACGCGATCGCGCCCTGGGACGGTGGCCCGCGCGTCTTCATGCGCTCGCTGGCGACGCGCGATTTCGGCTCCGAGATCAGCGCCGCTTTGCCCGACGTCCTGGCGGCGGTGAAGGTCGCGGGCTTCGATCTGGTCATCGTCGAGACCTCGGGCATCGGCCAGGGTGACGCGGCGATCGTGCCGCTCGTCGACGTGCCGGTCTATGTGATGACGCCCGAGTTCGGCGCCGCCAGCCAGCTCGAGAAGATCGACATGCTCGACTTCGCCGAGTTCGTCGTCATCAACAAGTTCGACCGCAAGGGCGCCGCCGATGCGCTGCGCGACGTCACCAAGCAGGTGCAGCGCAATCGCGAGGCGTGGGGAAAGCGGCCGGACGAGATGCCGGTGTTCGGCACCATGGCGAGCCGCTTCAACGACGACGGCGTCACTGCGCTCTATCAGGCGATGCTGCCGCGGCTGGCGGGGCTCGGCCTCGCCGTCTCGCCCGGCGCGCTGCCTGTCGTCGCGACTCGGCACAGCACGCACCAGGTGCCGATCGTGCCCGGCGCCCGGATCCGCTACCTCGCCGACATCGCCGACCTGGTGCGCGATTACAAGAAAGAAGCGCTGGCGCAATCGCGCCTTGCCCGCGAGATCCAGCAGCTGCGCGAGAGCGGCCGCATGCTCGCCGAAGCCAAGCCCGAAAAGAAGAACGCCGTCGGCGCGGTGACCGGCCTGGCCGATGAACGCGAGGCGCGGCTCGGTGCGCGCGCTCGCCGCATGCTCGCCGATTGGCCCGAGCTGCAGCGCGCTTACGCCGGCGACGAATTCGTCGTCACGGTTCGCGACCGCGAGATCCGGACTGCGCTCGTGCACACGACGCTCTCCGGCAACAGGATCAGGAAGGTCGCGCTTCCGCGCTACGAAGACCACGGCGAGATCCTGAAGTGGCTGCTGCTCGACAACGTGCCGGGGTCGTTCCCGTACACGGCCGGAACGTTCCTTTTCAAGCGCGAGGGCGAAGACCCGACCCGCATGTTCGCGGGCGAAGGCGACGCCTTCAAGACGAACACCCGCTTCAAGCTGCTCTCCGCCGGCATGCCGGCCAAGCGCCTTTCGACCGCGTTCGACTCGGTCACGCTCTACGGCAACGACCCGGCGCCGAGGCCCGACATCTACGGCAAGGTCGGCAACTCGGGCGTCTCGATCGCGACGCTCGACGACATGAAGGTGCTCTACGACGGCTTCGACCTGACGAGCCCGAGCACCTCCGTGAGCATGACGATCAACGGCCCGGCGCCGACGATCCTCGCCATGTTCATGAACACGGCGATCGACCAGAAGCTCGACAAGTTCAAGGCCGAACACGGCCGCGCACCGAATGCCGCGGAAGCGAGCGAGATCGCGGCGTGGGTGAAGCAGAACGTGCGCGGCACGGTGCAGGCCGACATCCT
>PLZH01000124.1 GCA_003152055.1 Burkholderiales bacterium | reverse complement strand
TAGAACCCAAGGTCAGGTTGGCCGACGTCGCGCGGCGATCGCGTCGGGCGTGGCATTAGCGGCTCTTTCGGAAACGGCTCTGCTTCCAATCGGTCCGCCAGGTACTGTTGCATGAAACTCATCATTCGCTCGGGTGGACAGTCGAGCCAGGCGTCGTATTCAGTCTCGTCGAGGATAACGACCACGCGCTTATCCTCGCCCGGCTTGTGGAAGCGCCGCATCAGCGCATGATCGTCCGCGTTGATGGTCAACATGGTGAAGCTCAAGACCTCCTGTCCTGAGCGCTTGTCGCGCCACCCTTCCGAGTGCCGTCCTGCGGCAATGAAGTCTTCAGAGGCGCGGCAGCATGCACTTTCTGGAAAGCTCTGAATCGCTACCTGTCAGCAAGGACCAGGCGCGGCACCACGACGGACACGACTACATGCCGCAGAAGCGCCAGGCCCTGGAGCTTCTATCCAACTTGCTTGAGAGCGAGCCTCAACTGCCTCAACTAAAGGTGGTTCGCATGAAGAAACACCGCGCCTGACGGTCGGCAACCTGGAAGATCGTCGCTTCCGGATCCTTGTTGATCAGCCCACGACGCCCACCGGCATCTCGAACCGACGTCCAGGGTGTTGGCGCCGGCCTGAAATTGAGCCACTCGGCCGACACTGAGGAAAACAAAGCGCGCTCCGGTCAGTCCTCCCCCAGCCCCTTGACACGGAGTCGCTTATAAGCGAACATGAAACTATCCGTCGTTCACTACGTCACCGACGCTGGCAAAGACCTGTACCAGGCGTGGCTCGAGCGCCTCAAGGACAAGGTGGCAAAGGCCGCGATCACCAAGCGCGTCATCCGCATCGAGCTCGGTGACCTGGGGGATCACAAACGGATCGGCGACGGGGTGTCGGAGCTGCGGATCGATGTCGGCCCCGGCTACCGCGTGTACTACGGCAGCGTGGAGAAGGCGATTGTCGTTCTCCTGATCGCCGGCACGAAGGGCACGCAGGAGCGCGACATCGTCCGCGCAAAGACGTACTGGCAGGAGTTTCAACAACGCTATGGCAACAACGACTAAACCCAAATCGAGGATCGCTCCGTTCGTCTCCCATGAAGAGGCGACGGTTTCGATGTTTCGTGAGGATCCCGAGCTTGCCGCCGAGTACTTGAACCAGGTGCTCGCGGACGGCGACCGCAAAGAGCTGCTCTTGGCCATGCGCTACCTCGCGAGCGCCTTCGGTGGCGTTGCCGGCGTCGCCGCGGCGACCAAGCTGAACGCCCGCACCCTCTATCGCACGCTCTCCGCGGCCGGCAATCCTGAACTCGACACCTTCACCGCCCTCCTCAAGGCGATGGGCATGCGCATCACCGTCGCGCCGATCAAATCCCCAGCGAAGCCGACCCGCCGTCGGGTTGCAGAGAGGGCGGCTTAAAGCATGACTACCTCTCCCACAGCCCAAGCGTCGACTGCAGCATCCCAGTTCTACTCGCTGGCCTTTGCTCATCGGCCGACCACACGGCTTCGTTGGGCCTCATGCCACTATTGCGACAGAACCCAGCAGTTTGCCTCGCTGCCAGCTCCATATATACGACGCTAACATTCATGGTGTTCGTCGTCTTGAGACGTCGCGAACTCATCTAAACTCTTAGAGATCGCGATGCCATGCTATTCCATTGAAGGTGTCGTGCCGGTCGTTGATCCCATCGCGTACGTGCACCCCACTGCCGTGCTGATCGGCGACGTCATCGTCGGCCCCAACTGCTACGTCGGCCCCTGCGCCTCCCTGAGAGGGGACTTTGGCCGCATCGTCCTGAAGGCCGGGGCCAATGTTCAGGACACCTGTGTCGTGCATGGCTTTCCAAGTGCCGAAACGGTGATCGAAGAAAACGGACACATCGGGCACGGCGCCGTTCTGCACGGCTGCGTGGTGCGGCACGATGCCCTCGTCGGCATGAACGCGGTCGTCATGGATGAAGCAGAGATCGGCGAACAGTCCATCGTAGCTGCTTGCGCGTTCGTAGGGGCGGGCATGAAGGTGCCTGGACGATCGCTTGTCGCGGGCTTGCCAGCAAAGGTGTTGCGCCAACTGACTAACGACGAAATCGCCTGGAAGCTTGAAGGCACGCTGACCTATCAGGACCTGACTCGACGCTGCTTGGCCTCCATGTTGGAAGTGCAGCCACTGACAGAGGTTGAGGCCAATCGTCCCCGAGTCCAATCCGCCAACCTGAAGCCGCTCGTCGCGGTCAAGCGAAGCTGACGCCATAACTCAATTGCAGGGCTTGGCATACCCCCGGTCATGCCGCTTCGAGGAGAGCGACCGTCCCCTGGCCGCAATCCGCGCAAATGCTGACGATGGCGCACTCGCCCGCTGGACGGCTCGACAGCTCTTTCACGGCCTGACTGAGGATCCGCGCCCCGGTGGCGCCGAAGGGATGCCCGAGCGCGATGCTGCCGCCATTGGGATTCATACGCTCGCGCGGAAACGTTCCCAGGCTCACATCGACACGCGCCCTGGCGCGCAGAAACTCGCTGCTTTCCAACGCCTTGAGGTGGAAAAGTACCTGGGCCGAAAAAGCCTCGTGGNNATAGTCGACGTAAGCGATTTCCCAGTCGACGAGCCGGGCGCGTGGCGTGTCGCGAGGTAGTTTGCCGAGGCCCGCCGCGGAGGCGACCCAGAGACTCGCTGCGCCGTCGGTCAGCAAAGACGAATTGCCGGCCATCAAGGTCCCCCGACCGCTGATGCGATCGAAAACCGGCGGCAGCCGCGACAGCTTGTCCAGCGAGGTGTCCTTGCGCGGCATCGTATCGCGCCGAGTCCGACCCTTGGGTTCAGCTGATGCCGTCGGCGCCGCCGCCGCTTCGATGAAGTCGGCCACCGTCTGCCAGCCCGCCCGCAGTTGGGTTTCGCTCTTCCCGATATAGTGGCCCAGCGTCACGTCGCCACCAGCGGCGTGGTTCATCATGCGCTTCAGGACCCCACCGAAGACGAGGTCCTCGGCGATGCTCGCAAAGGTCGAGCGCATTCCGTGCCCTGAAGTACGAGGGCAGTTGCCACTGTGGCGCTATTCAGTTTGAAGTCGTAGCCGATTTCCCCGGAACTCACTATCTGCGATTGCTCGATCTGCCGGCGGAAGAATGCACTCATGGTCGAGGTATACGAGGGCAGTCTCGAGCTGCTGGCGGGCCAAGAGTCGCTCACGGAGTACCAGTTCCACACCAAGACCGCGCGGCACTTTTTCTGTAAGGTCTGCGCCATCTACTCGTTTCATCGCAAGCGAGTCACGCCCGACCATCTCGGAATCAACGTCTTTTGTCTTCAGGGCTTGGACCTGTCGGGTATTCCGGTGCGCCAGACAGTCGGTGCAGCCATGCCATGAGCCGCCGTCCTTCGGCCGTGTCCCAGTGCGGGGTCACGGACGGCGACGATGCGATGCAGCAATTCGCCGTGCGCTGCGTCGGCGCCGTTCGCGACTGATTAGGCGATTGCGGTGAGCCTACCGCTGTCGCGGCGCCGACGGCGCCAATACGTCATAGCCATATTGCGCAGCCGACACGCAAAGGGTTCGCCACACATCGCGCGCGAAACTGCGTGCCACCATGAGTCTGAATGTCGACGTTTCGCCGTGCTTGTAGAGCAGCGCGTTGACGCGACCTAGCATGCTCTGGGCACAGCGGCCGGCGGGAAACGCGCGCGGATGCAGGTCGAGCGGACAAGACTCCGCCAACACGCTCCCGGCGTGGATCCCGCCCACGGCGAGCGCGACGCGGCTCGCGCACACATCGAACAGGGCGCCACCGACCGCGTTCAATGCGTCCCGTTGGCCGGAGAACTCGCCATGCGGCGACGGTGGCAGCGAATTCGCTTCCGCGACCAGCAGCCACGATGTCGGGCCGAGCCAAAGCGCCGTCCACATGGCGTCGCAGGTCGTCGTGTTGGGGGCTAGCGGGAGGGTGATGTCGAATCGCTGCTGCACCTCCGCAAGAAAGCGTGCACTGTCGGGATCGCCTTGCACGTTCAGGGCGTTGCCGATCGCAATTTCGGCCAGCGTGACGCCGGTTCCGGCCACACCGTAGTGGCCCGGCGCCACCGAGCCGACGCTGTTAGCGACGTCGTCAGACACGCAGCCGCTCCCCGTCCGGATCGATGAAACAAGGCGGCCCGACCTGGACGCGGACCCTTGCACCGGCCAGCGGCGACACCGCCCACAGTTTCTCGCCGTGTCGGCCTCTGCCGTTGGCGAGAAGCGCCAGCGCGATCCACGCTTCGAGATTCGGGCTGTAGCACCACGAAGTCACGTGTCCCTGCATCGGGTTGGGCGGCAGGCGATCGGGATCGGCGACGAGCTTCGCGCCTCGCGGCATCGTCGCCCCGTCCAGTGCCGTCAGCCCGACCAGCTGCCAGCGATCCGCGGCCTTCAGCGCCACGCGTTCGAGCAAGGGCTTGCCAATGCACCACTTGCCCGCATTGATGAGCTTGCCCATACCCAGGTCGTCGGCCGTCGTCCGTCCGTCGGCTTCCGCGCCGATCACGACGTGCCCTTTCTCGATCCGCAGCGTGCTCATCGCCTCGGTGCCGTAAGGCATGATGCCGAACGCCTCGCCGGCGGCCATCACCGCATCCCACAGCATGCAGCCGCGATCGGAGGGAACATGGATTTCGTAGGCGAGCTCGCCGGAGTAGCTCATTCGGAAGAGCCGAGCGGGAATCGGTCCATGCGCGGTTCGCAGCTGACCGGCACCGACCGCGAGAAAGGGGAACGCCGCGTTCGAGACGTCGATGTCGACGAGACCGGCGAGGACTTCGCGCGACTTCGGGCCCGACACGGCGACCGCGGCCCACTGCTCAGTCACCGAGGTGAGATAAACCTCGAGATCGCGCCACTCGGCCTGCAGAAGGTACTCGAGCTGCTGCATCACTTTCGCGGCATTCACCGTGGTCGTGGTCATCAGGTAGTGCGTGACGTCGAGCCGCGACGTGGTGCCGTCATCCATCACCATGCCGTCGTCACGCAGCATCATGCCGTAGCGGCAGCGGTTGACCGCCAGCGTGTCCCATTTGTTGATGTAAACGCGGTCGAGCAGCCGGGCCGCATCGCGTCCCTGCAGTTCGATCTTGCCGAGCGTCGACACATCGACGATGCCGACATGGGTGCGCACGTTGCGCGCCTCGCGATTCGCGGCATCGTCTTCGCTTTCGCCGGCACGCGGATACGAATGCGGGCGCTTCCACAGGCCCGTGTTGACGAAGCGCGCACCCCGCTCGACGTGGCACAGGTGGAGCGGGGAATGACGCGTCGGCTCGACATGCGAACCGTGCTCGTGGCCGGGAAACGCACCCAGCGTCACCGGTGTGTAGGGTGGCCGGAACGTCGTCGTGCCGACCTGCGGGATCGACACAGCGAGCTGCTCGGCCATCAGTGCCAATCCCACGATGTTGCTGGTCTTGCCTTGGTCGGTGCCCATGCCGAGCGTCGTGTAGCGCTTCAGGTGCTCGACGGCCTGATAGCCCTCGCGCGCCGCGAGCGCGATGTCGCTCACGGTGACGTCGTTCTGCAGATCGACAAAGCGCTTTGCGCTCTTGCGCCGCGGCGCGACGGCCCATAACGGTTCCAGCGCGCCGATCGGCATCACGCCGGCCCGCGGTACGTCGGCTGAGGTCGAGGGAAAACCGGCGCGTGCCGCCGCCGCGGCGCCAGCAGCGTGCCCCTCCTGCAGAGCAGCGTCCAGGCCGAAGCGGCCGTTGGCGGCGCCCGCCGGCTGGATCGGCAACGCCGAGATGTCTGGCACGAAGGTGGCGAGTGCGTCGTCGTAGCGTAATTTGCCGCGCGCCTGCGAGAACAGATGGACCGCCGGGTTCCAGCCACCGGACACGGCGATGAGATCGCAGTCAATGCGGGAAGTGGCGCCACCCGCGAGCGGCGCGATATCGACGGCCGCCACACGCATCGTTCCGTGCGCTTCAGTGATCGCCGACCCCGGCACGACGTTCAGGCCGGCGGCGCACGCGCGTGCCGGCAACGCCCCATCGAGGCGCGGCTCCGCGCGTACGTCGACGATGGCGCCGACCGATACCCCCGCGCCGTGCAGCGCCAGCGCGCTTGCATAGGCGCTGTCGTTGTTCGTGAAGACCACCGCGCGCGTGCCGGGCCGAACGCCGTAGCGCTTGACGTAGGTGCGCGCGGCGCCTGCGAACAGCGTGCCGGGCACATCGTTGTTGGCGTAGGCGACGCCGCGTTCGATGGCACCGCTGGCGAGAACCACGGCCCGGGCGCGGATTTTCCACAAACGCTGGCGTGGGCAGTGTGGCGGCGCAATCGGCAGGTGATCGGCGATGCGCTCGACGGCGCCGACCAGGTTGCCGTCGTAGTAGCCGAACGCCGTCGTGCGGGAAAGCAGAGTGACATCAGGCCGCGCCGCGAGGTCGTGCAACGTGGCGGCGATCCATCGCGAGGCGGCGATGTCGTCGATCGTGACGTCGTCGTCGAGCAGGCCGCCGCCGAATCCGGGGTTTTCGTCGCAGACGATCACACGCGCGCCGGCGAACGCAGCGGCACGCGCCGCCGCCAGACCCGTCGCGCCCGCGCCGATCACGAGCACGTCGCAATGCGCGTACTGGTGTCCGTACGCATCGGGATCGGGCGCGTTCGCAGCGCGGCCCATGCCGGCGGCATGGCGGATCGCGTGTTCGTACCTGAGCCACCACCGAGGCGTCGGCGGCCACATGAATGTCTTGTAGTAGAAGCCGGCAGAGAGGAGGCGCCCCAACGCGTTGTTGACTGCACCGACGTCGAAGCGCACGGAGGGCCAGCAGTTCTGGCTTGCCGCCGCAAGTCCCTCGTACAGCTCGAGAGTGGTTGCACGCACGTTCGGCTCGCTGCGCGCGCCGCGCCCGAGCTGCACCAGCGCGTTCGGTTCCTCGGCACCAGCGCTGACGATGCCGCGGGGGCGGTGGTACTTGAAGCTGCGCCCGACCAGATGCACGCCGTGGGCAAGCAGTGCCGACGCGAGCGTATCGCCCTCGTAACCCTGAAAGCGTACGCCGTCGTATGTGAACCCGAGTGGCCGGCTGCGATCGACGCGTCCGCCCTTGGCAAGACGAAACGGCTGCGTCACCGCGAATCTCCGGCAAGTGGTTCGTCGATGCGTGCGCTGGCGAGGATGTCGTGCGTGCGCGTGTCGCGACGAACCTTGAACCAGCTTCGGCAGCCAGCGCCGTGGAACCACAACTCGTCGTGCGGACCGCAGGGGTTGTCGCGCAGGTAAACGTAGTCGCACCACGTCGCTTCCGGCGCTTTGGCGGCGGGCCGCTTCAAGGTCGCATCGCCGCCGTAGCTGAACTCGATCTGGTTGCGCGGCCCGCACCACGGGCAGGGGATCAGCATCATGGCAAGACCCGGATCACGTCAATGCGCCCACGGGTACGGCCCAGCGCCCTTTTCGTCGAGGACGCGTCCCTGCGCGAATCGCTCCAGGGTGAAGGCGGCGTTGAGCGGATGCGGCTCGTCATGCGCGATCGTGTGCGCATGCACGAAGCCGGAGGCCGGCGTCGCCTTGAAGCCTCCGTAGCACCAGCCGCCCGTCATGGTGAGGCCCTTGACCGGCAGCTTGCCGATGATGGGGCTGCCGTCCATCGTCATGTCCATGATGCCGCCCCAGTTGCGCATCAGTTTGAGGCGACCGAGGTTCGGAAAGAGTGCAAGGCAGGCCGCCACGACGTGCTCGATACTCGGCAAGTTGCCGCGCTGCGCATAGGAGTTGTAGAAGTCGAGGTCGCCGCCCATCACCAGCTCGCCCTTGTCGGACTGGCTGATGTAGAAGTGAACGGCGCCGGACGTCACGACCGTGTCGAGCACCGGCTTCACCGGCTCCGACACCATCGCCTGCAGGACGTGGGATTCGATCGGCAGCTTCAATCCGGCCATGGCGGCGACGTGACCGGAATGGCCGGCAACGGCGATGCCGATCCTCGGCGTGCCGATGAAGCCCAGCCGCGTCTCGACGCCGGCCACGGCGCCGCGCTCGATGCGGATGCCGGTCACTTCGCATTGCTGGATGATGTCGACGCCGCGCGCGTCGGCGGCGCGCGCGTAGCCCCATGCCACCGCATCGTGCCGAACCGTACCGCCGCGCGGTTGCAACAGGCCGCCTTGAATCGGAAAGCGCGCGCCGGAAGAGCAATCGAGCTCGGGAATCCACTGCGCGATCCGTTCGCGCGACAGAAACTCGGCATCGATGCCGTTGAGTCGCATCGCGTTGCCGCGGCGCGTTGCCGCGTCCACGTCGGCCGGCGAATGGACGAGATTGAGCACGCCGCGGGGGCTGTACATCACGTTGAAGTTGAGGTCGTGCGACAAGCCTTCCCACAGCTTCAAGGAGAACTCGTAGAAATGCGCATTCGCGTCGAGGTGATAGTTGGAGCGGACGATCGTCGTGTTGCGCCCGGTGTTGCCGCCACCCAGCCAGCCCTTCTCGAGCACGGCGACGTGGTTCATCCCGTGTTCCTTGGCCAGATAGTAGGCCGTGGCCAGGCCATGCCCGCCGCCGCCGATGATGACGGCGTCGTAGCTCTTCTTCGGCGCCGGACTGCGCCACGCCAGCGGCCAGTGCTCGTGGTGGGAGAGCGCGTTGCGGGCGAGGGAGAAAATCGAATACTTCAAGGCGGCGAAGGCTCGCTTCCCTATTTGGACTTCGAGAGCCGGGTCAGGCTTCCGAAAGCCTCGCCCGCGGATGGACACGGGCGACGCGCGCCAGCAGGTAGTCGACCTCGGCCCGCGCCGCAGACGACATCTTTGCATCGGGGTTTCGTTGCGCATCCGACGCGAGCAATCCGCGCCGCATCATGACGTACTTGCGCACCGGCAGACCTGCGCCGGGCTGCTGCTCGTAGCGCATCAAGGGCAGATGGGCGTCGAACATATCGTGTGCCTCGTCGCGCCGGCCCTGGGTGGAAAGGCGTACGACATCGACCAGCATGTCGGGGAACGCGTAGCCGGTATTGGCGCCGTCCGCGCCCCGCTCCATCTCGAAGTCGAGGAAGACCCCGCCATTGCCGCACAGGATGGAGATGTGGCGCATCGACCCGTCGCGCTCGAAGCTGCGCAATGCCGAGATCTTGTCGAGTCCCGGCCAATCCTCGTGCTTGAGGACGACGCACGAATCGTTTTCAACGACGATGCGACGGATGACCGCAGCGGTCATCTGCACGCTGAAGGTCAGCGGATAGTCCTGGAGGACGAACGGAACGTCGCTGCCGACGGACTCGGCCGCCTGGCGATAGTAGGCAACGATCTGGTCGTCGGTGCGCAGGGTGTTCGGCGGGGCGATCATCACGCCCGCGGCGCCGGCATCCATCACCTTGCGGGCCAGTGCCCGCATGGCGGCGAATCCCGGAGCGGACACGCCCACCACGACTGGAACCGTCATCTTGCGCACCATGCGTGCGGCGATGGCAATGGCCTCCCGGTGATCAAGCTTGGGCGCTTCGCCGAGCTGTCCGAGCACGGTGACGCCGGTCACACCGCAGCCCATGTAGAAGTCGGCGAGCCGGTCCAGCGAGCTCTCGTCGACCCGGCCGTCGGGATGAAATGGCGTCGGTGCGATTGGAAAGACGCCCGTCGCGCTGCAGGCGAGTTTCATGGTGAAGGAGTGGCGACAGCAGAGACTGATGCGCGCAGTTTACGCGGGCACCCATGCAACCAGGACGGTCGAACACCGGCCGGCTCGGCGCACACGGTATTTGACGGACTGATGCGTTGGTGGCATCGTGGCCGTCACTTGAGAACGCCGATACCCGCGAAGGGCGCGTTCATCGAAAGTAGCGGCGCCAAGCACTTTGCCGCCTGCAGGATGAAGCTGGAGCGACGGGCGTTTGCCAGCTTTGTGGGATCAACCGGTCATCGAGTCGAGGGCGAACACATGCGTAAGACATTCTTTTCGGTCGTGGCAGTTTCCATGCTGATCGGCGTTCTCGGCGCGGCCGCGGCAAGGGCCGATACCCTGGATGACGTCAAAAAGAAAGGCGTGCTGGTGGTCGGTGCGAAAGCCGACTACAGGCCGTTCGGCTACCTCGACCCATCGGGCAAGATCATCGGCTTCGAGGCCGACCTCGGGGCTGANNACCAACGTGATGGCTGCCAAGTCGCCGCACCTGTCCGGTTGGGAAGGGCTTCGCGGCAAGAAGGTCTGCCTCATTCAGGGCGCGTTCTACAACAAGGAACTGCAAGAGAAATACGGGGTCGAGGGCGTCGCCTTCCCCGGAACGCCAGAGGCCTATGCGGCACTCAGGAACGGCAATTGCGTCGCGTTCGCCTACGACGACACGGCCCTCGTGGGCGAATTGCTGAAACCGGAGTGGAGCGGCTACGAGATGCCGCTGGACTCGATCCTCTTCCAGCCGTGGGGCATGGCGGTCAGGCTGGGCGACAAGTCCTTCGCCGATTTTCTGTCGAAGACGATCGTCGACTGGCACAAGACCGGCTTCATCATCCAGCTGGAGTCCAAGTGGGGCATCAAGCCGACCACGTTCGCTAAGGAAATGAGCGCCAAGTACAAATAGCGGCGCGCGTTCGCGCTCTGGAGATCGCTCCGGCCGGCCGATGGATGCGTTCTGGGAGTGGTTCCGCTGGTTGCATGGCGCAACCGGTATCAATCTGGCGGTCTTTTACGACAAGTTCGATCGAGGCCGCTTTGCCAGCGGCTTTCTCATGACCGCCTGGCTGTCGGCGATCTGCATCGTTCTGAGTGTTCTGATCGGCATCATCGGCGCCTGGCTCCAAGGCTCACGTCTGCACACGACCCGCAGCATCGTTCACTGGTACATCCAGTTCTTTCGCAACACGCCGCCGTTGGTTCAGCTCTACTTCTTCTACTTCGGTATCGGTAGCCTGCTCAATAGCGCCGACGCTTCCGGCAGGGCTGTTCCACTCATCAGCAATGTGACGTGGGCCATCGTCTCGCTGTCCTTCTTCGCAGGGGCTTTCAACGTCGAGATCTTCCGCTCCGGCGTCGAAGCCGTTCCAAAGACGACGCTCGAGGCCGCGGAGTCGCTCGGGTTCAGCCGTCTGCGAGCCTACGTCTTCATCGTCCTGCCGCTGGCGTTTCGCATCAGCCTGCCCGCGCTCACCAACAATCTGGTGAACCTCGTCAAGACGACCACGCTTGCGTACGCGATCGCCGTGCCGGAGATGCTCTACGTCTCCAGCCAGATCTGGTCGGACGAGCTGAACGTGCCGGAGATGATGAATATGCTGCTCGTCTGCTACTTCGTGCTGGTGGGCTGCCTCGCCTACGTCATGCACCGATGGGAGCGTGCTGTTCGGGTCCCGGGATTCGGAGCATGAAAGCGCCGCGCTGGCTCCAGCCGCTGCCTCGGGGAACCGACTTGCCGGTATTGCTCCCCGCGGCGGCGCGGCTCGCGCGTGGCGTGGCGCTCGAGCGCACGGCCGGGGTTCCGATGCTGCGGCTTCGCGCGGCGCATGGCGTCGCGCTGCTGGCGCTCTTTCTGCTCGGCTGTGCCATCGCTAAAGCGCGGGGGCAGATGCAGCCGGAGCAGCCATCGATCCTGATGACGATCCTGAAGTGGACACCCGTCCTGCTACGCGGGTTCCTGTTCAATCTCGTCATCAGCGTGCTTGCGATGGCACTGGGAACGGTTGCGGGACTCCTTCTCGGCTTCGCGCAGATCTCACCGTTGTCGCCGGTGAAAAAAGGCGCTTGGCTCGCGACACACTTCTTTCGCAACGCGCCGTGGCTGGTGGTGCTGTTCTACTGCATGTTCCTGCTGCCCTTCCAGGTCACCGTCTTCGGCATCACGATTCCATTGCCGGACTGGATCAAGGCGACCTTCGGTTTGTCGCTGCCGGTGATGGCAAACGTGTCCGAGATCCTGCGCGGGGCAGTGCAGTCGATCCCGACCCCGCAATGGGAATCGGCCGCCTCGCTCGCGTTCACCCGCCGCCAGACGATGTGGATGATCATCTTTCCGCAATGCGTCAAGCGCATGCTGCCGCCGTGGATGAACCTCTACGCCATCCTCACGATGGCCACCGTGCTGGTGTCGATCATCGGTGTGAACGACATGATGACCGTGACGCGGCAGGCGTTGGGTGCCGAAAACCGGCAAGGTTTGCTGCTGCCTTTCTACAGCTACGTGCTGTTCTGGTTTTTCATCTACTGCTATCCGATCGCGCGCTGGACGGTCCGTCTGGAAGCCCGGTTCGCGGTCAACATCTGAGTTGCCGCCATGCCGCAAATCAATTCCCCAACCGGGGTCGCCGCGCCCATCCTCGTCATCCGCGATGTGCATCAGGCATTCGGCCGCGTCGAAGTGCTGAAAGGGGTGTCGCTGGAGGTCAAGAAGGGTGGCGTGATTTGCATCATCGGACCGTCTGGCTCCGGCAAATCGACGTTGCTGCGCTGTATCAACGGGCTCGTACCGATCAGCCGGGGCAGCATTCGCGTCGCCAGTTTCGACGTGCATGCGCTTAAGACCGACAAGGAAAAGATCGCGTTGCGCAAGGAAGTTTCGATGGTCTTCCAGCAGTACAACCTGTTTCCGCACAAGACCGCACTGCAGAACGTGATGATGGCTCCGATCCATGTTCTCAAGGAAGACAAGGACGAGGTGCATGCACGCGCCGTTACGCTGCTCGCCAAGGTCGGGCTCTCCGCGAAACAGAACGCCTATCCGGGCGAGCTCTCGGGCGGACAGCAGCAGCGGGTGGCGATCGCTCGATCGCTTGCCATGCGGCCCGAGGTCATGCTCTTCGACGAAGTGACGGCGGCCCTCGATCCCGAGACCGTCAAAGAGGTGCTCAATACGATCCAGGCGCTCGCGCAGGAGGGCATGACCTGCGTCCTGGTGACCCACGAGATGCGCTTCGCGCGGGAGATTGCGGACGACGTCTATTTCACCGATGGCGGCGTGATCGTGGAGTCGGGTCCGCCGGCGGAACTGTTCGACCGGCCGAGCAAAGAGAGGACGCGGGCCT
>PLZH01000250.1 GCA_003152055.1 Burkholderiales bacterium | reverse complement strand
CAACGACTGGGGCGGCATATCGCCGTTGACGGCCGATCACATCAATCCCGAGTGCGTCTGGCCGGCAGTGGATGAAATCGCGTTCCGCACCGGTCAGAAGGGCATGAAACTTGTCGAGCGACTGACGACGTATCCCATTTATCTGGGGCAGCCAGACCGCTTTTTGCGTCCGAGGCCTGCTGCCGCACTTCGAAAGCTCGCGCGTGCCGACGGCTATGCGGCGCAGCAAGTCCACGCCACCGGGCGCTGAAGAAACCGTCATGTCCATCGAGCAGGCGTTCCTTCCTTCCGAACTTCGCGACGAGTCGATCGAATCGCTCCTTGCAGATTGCGACCGCGAGGTTCGCACGGTCATCGATCGCGCGCTATCTGGCCATGAAGTTACCCGCGCGGAAGGCGAGGTGCTGTTCAACGCAGATCTCGTCGACCTGCGTGCGATCGTGCGTGCGGCGGACATGGTGCGGAAATGGCGCAAGGGCGATGACGCCAGCTTCGTCGTCGTGCGCAACATCAACTTCACGAACGTTTGCTACATGGGTTGCCGATTCTGCGGGTTCGCGAAGCGCAAGGAAGATGCGGACGCGGTGTGGTACAGCATGGACGAGGTCGCGCATCGAGCCCAGGTCGCTTGGGACCGGGGTGCGACCGAGGTCTGCATGCAGGGCGNNGGCGGCCTGCATCCCGACCTGCCGCCGACCTATTACCGGGATCTCCTGCTTGCGGTCAAGCAGCAGGTGCCGCGCATTCACGTGCATGCGTTCTCCCCTTTCGAAATCTGGTTCGGTGCGCACAAGCGCAAGATGTCGACGCGAGACTTCCTGCTGGAATTGAAGGACGCGGGCCTCGGCTCCATGCCAGGAACGGCCGCGGAAATCCTGGACGTCGCGGTGCGGCGCAAGCTGACACGCAACAAGCTGACCACCGAGGCGTGGGTCGAGACGATACGCGTGGCCCACTTGATCGGGTTGCGCAGCTCCTCGACGATCATGTTCGGGCACATCGATGGTCCGTCCCATTGGGCCGCGCACATCGACCTGATCCGCGCAATCCAGAAGGAAACCGGCGGCTTCACTGAGTTCGTCCCCTTGAGCTTCATCTACGCGGAGTCGCCGCTTTATGTCGACCGTGCGATCCGCGGCGTGCGGCCGGGAGCCACGCGTGAAGAAAACTTCAAGATGCATGCCGTCGCGCGGCTGATGCTCGCGGGGTGGATCGACAACATCCAGGTCTCCTGGGNNCCTCGGCGGCACGCTGATGGACGAGTCAATCTCGCGTTCAGCGGGCGCCAAATTCGGTGAAGAGCTGACGCCTTTGGAAATGGTCAAGCTGATTCGCCACGCTGGTCGCACCCCGGTGCGTAGGAACACGCTGTACGACACGGTGGAGACATTCACCGACCATGACCCGGCCGACATGGGATCGCTGAAGCCCCGGCTGCACGACCCGATCCGATTCCTTCGCCGCGAGCCTACGGCGGCGGACGAGGCGCAACCATGAAAATCGCAGTCATTGCAGGAGGCGTGGGAGGTGCCCGCATGGCGCTCGGGTTCGCGGGTGCGGTTTCACCCGAAGACCTGGAGATCGTGGTGAACGTCGGCGATGACGAGCGCTTCTATGGCCTGCACGTCTGCCCCGATCTCGATACGGTGCTCTACACGCTCGCGGGCGTGGTCGATCGATCGCAAGGGTGGGGCGTTGCCGGCGACGCGACCCGCGCGCTCGAGGTGCTGCGCAAGCTCGATTCACCCGGGGCCTGGATGAAGCTTGGCGACGCGGACCTCGGCTTGCACATCTACCGCTCGTCGCGTCTTGCGCAAGGCGCATCGCTGACGGCGACGATGGACGAGGCGCGGCGGGCGTTCGGCGTCGACTGCGGCCTGCTGCCTGTGTCCGACGAGGCGTGCCCCACGACAGTAGAAACCGAATCGGGGGTGCTGCGCTTTCAGGAGTGGTTCGTCCGGGACCGGGCGCAGCCTGCGGTCAAGGCGCTCCAGTTCGATGCCGCTCGCAGGTCGCGGATCACGGAGCGCGCCCGCGATGCATTGCTCGGTGCGGAACTGGTCGTCTTCGCACCCTCGAACCCCTTCCTCTCAATCCTGCCGATGCTGGAAGTCGGCGGAATGCGCCAGACGCTGCACGACGCGCAAGGCTTCAAGGTGGCCGTGTCGCCACTGATCGGCGGCCGCGCCGTCAAGGGCCCGCTCGTGAAGCTGATGCAAGACCTGAGCCGCGACGCGACGAACAACGAAATCGCCCGTATCTATTCGGGCTTGGCAGACCTGTTCGTGATTGACGAGTCGGACGCGCAGCAGTTGCCGGAAATTTCGCGCGACGCAGGTATCGAAGTAGCGGCGCTTCCCATCTCCATCCCGGATGCGCCAAGTTCGCAGGCGTTGGCCCGGCGGATCATTGCGCACGCGGAGCGCGCCGCATGAAGACCCTCGTTGTCGTTCCCATGAAGGATGCGGCAGCGTCGAAGACGCGGCTGGCGGCCGCTATGCCTGCGGCGGAGCGCGAACGCATGTCGCTGGCATTGTTCGAGCGGGCGCAGCGATTCTTTCGTGTCCAGTTCCCGGAGTTCGAGCGCCTCGTGGTCACGCCGTCTTCGTCCATTGCCGCGTTGGCGAAGGCCGACGGGGCGGCCGTGCTCGTGGAAGAAGGCGCGCCGGGCCTGAACTCCGCGGCCCGGTCGTCCTTCGATTGGGCTCGCAAGGCAGGATTCGGGCGCCTGCTGGTCGTGCCTGCGGACATTCCCGTGTGGCTGCGCGCGGAAGTGGACGAGCTGCTGGAAGAGGGTGCGCGTTCGCCCGTCGTCATCGCTCGCGCGCACGACGGCGGCACCAATGCGCTGCTCATCGACCTTCACCTCGCCGATCGATTCGATTTCCGCTACGGAACCGACTCGGCAAGCCGGCACTCAGAGTCTGCGAATGCCGCCGGCCTGGGTGCGAGGACGCGCACCTGGCCCTTCCTCAGCCACGACATTGACACAGTTGCCGACTGCCTGATCCTGAGCCAGAAGCTCGCTGCATTGACGAACACGCGCTAGACCATGCGTCTCGAGCTGTTTGCGATTCCCGGCTTGCCCGACATCGTCCCGGGGGACGATCTTGGCGCCTTGCTCGTGCAGGCTGCGACGGCTGCCGGCGAGACACTGCTGGACTCCGACATCCTCCTGGTCGCGCAGAAGATCGTCTCCAAGAGTGAAGGGCGCTTCAGGCGGCTGTCGGACATCGTGCCCATGCAAGAAGCGCTTCGGATCGCCGACCAGTGCGGGAAGGATGCGCGCAAGGTGCAGGCGATCCTCGACGAGAGCACGAGCATCCTGCGGGTCGTGGCCGCGCCGCCCGATGGCATCGTCATCGCGCGCCACCGGCACGGCTGGGTTTCGGCCAATGCCGGCATCGATGAGTCCAACCTCGGCGTGGAAGGGCAGTTGCTCCTGCTCCCCGAGGATCCGGATGCGAGTGCGCGGCGAATTGCCGAATCCATCCAGCGACTGACTTCGCGCAAGCCCGGCGTGATCGTCACAGACACGTTTGGCCGCCCATGGCGCAAAGGCCTGGTTAACGTGGCGCTGGGAACTTCGGAGGTTCAACCCATCGTGAACTGGGTCGGGAAGAACGACGCCTATGGCCGGCGGCTCGAAGTTTCGGAGCAGGCGTTCGCGGACGAGTTGGCCGCCGCGTCGGGCTTGTTGATGGTGAAGGATGCATCGACGCCGGCTGTCGTGGTGCGCGGCCTTCGCTGGGAACGCGTCCCGGATGCGAGCGGCCGGGACTATGTCCGTCCGCTCGACAAAGACCTCTTCAAATAGTGAATCGGCACGCGGTTCTTCGTCGAGGGTAAACCACTAGGCACGGTTCGTGCACTCACCTTGTCCTGTCAGTTGAATCGCAATACGATAAAACAGTATCGGAAATTAGGGTTCCTCTGTGCGCCAAGTTGATGATCCAGGGCCGTGGCGGCTCATTCTGATCGTGCCGCTCGTGGTCTCGCTGCTGTTGTTTGCGATACCCCAGTATTTCTTCATCAGCACCAGCTTTCACCAGAACCTAGGATACGGAAGGGTCAGTGAGGTGCTGACCCTGGCCAACTACCAGCGGATCTTCACGGATTCGCTCTACCTGGCTGCGCTCGGGCGCACGCTCGCCTTGTCCGCGATCACTGCCGGAATCTGTCTCGTGCTCGGATTTCCGGTCGCATACGTGCTCGCTCGGTCGCAGTCCAAGTGGGTCTCGTTGCTGCTGGGCTTGCTAGTTGCTGCAACCTTCATCACCCCCGTGGTCAAGGATCTGGGCCTCATCATCCTGTTGAGCCAAGGGGGCTTGGTAAACGCAACGCTGGGGGCTCTCGGGCTGATCTCTGCTCCAGTGCGCTGGCTGGGATCGGAAGCCGGCGTGGTGATCGGACTTGCGCATTACACGCTCCCGCTAATCGTCCTGATGCTGCATACCGTCATCCAGACGGTGCCGCGCAGCCTGGAAGACGCGGCACACGCTCACGGCGCGTCGCGCCTGCGTGTGTTCTACGGCGTCATCATCCCCATCATCATGCCCGGCATGGTGGCTGCGGCGCTGATGGTCTTCAACCTCGCGGCGGGTGCATTCACGACGCCTGCCTTGCTCGGCGGCGGGCGCGTGCTGACCTTCCCGATCCTTATCCAGCGCACGGTGATCCTGGATGTGGACTACCCGTTCGCGGCGGCGCTCTCGAGCATTCTGCTGTTGTTCGTTTTCGCGCTGAACGTCCTGTCCGGCTACCTCATGGTGAAGCAGTCGGGGGGACGCGCGACGAAGAATACGGCTTTGGTCGCAAAGCAGTCGGCGGCGCTCGTGATGAAGGGGGCCTGACGTGCGTGCGGCAGCAATTCGCAAGTGGCTGGCCTACGCGCTCGTGGCCGTGGTCTATCTCTATCTCATCTCACCGGTCATCGTAGTCGCGGGTGCGTCGCTGGACCAGACATCCACGTTCGCGGCGGTCTTTCCCCCGAAGAACGTCGGACTGCGCTGGTACTTCGAGATCCCGGAGAAGTATGTCCGAGCGCTCTCGATCAGTGCGACGGCCGCCGGCGTCGCGGCCGTCATTTCCGGTGTGCTTGGCACCCTTGCGGCCCTCGGGATTGTCCGCGGCAAGATTCCGGGGACCGAGCTCCTTCGCGCCGTCTTTCGCGCGCCGCTCCAGATTCCGTTCGTGGTCACCGGCGTCGTGTTCCTGCAGTTCTATTATGGCTTTCAGGTGCTTTCGGGCGTCGAACTGGCGGCCACGCTGCCCGGGCTGATCCTCGCGTACGTGTTCGTCGGCACCCCGTACACGGTCAACACCGTTGGTGCCGTGCTCGAGCGTCTGAATCCGCGGCTCGATGAGGCCGCTGCAATCCTCGGCGCTGGTCGATGGCAAACATTCTGGACGATTACGTTTCCGTTGATCCGTCCCGGCCTGATGGCTGGCGTTCTCTACGCGTTCATCATTGCGTTTGGCGACGTGCCGCTGTCGATCTTTCTGTCGTCATCGGAATACATGACTCTGCCGGTCGTGATTTTCCAGACGCTCCAGTTCGACTTCGCGCCTACCGTCTTGTCGATCTCAACGCTCATTGCCATCACGTCCGTGATTTCCCTTTCGCTCATCCAACGCTTCGTAGGTCTTGACCTCGTCGCGAAGCGTTGAGCTTCAACCTCGTACCATTCCGATCGAAAGGTCTCTCATGAGAAACAGCATCGCGCGAATCGCCTTGGAAGTCGCTGCTACAGCCGCTTTCGCGCTATCAGCATCGGCCGCCTTGGCGCAAACAAAACCCTTCGAAGGTGTCACTCTTCGCGTCGGTACCTATGGCGGCGCTTGGGGCGACGCGGTGAAGTCGAATGTAGGTGCCAAGCTGGAGGCGATGGGCGCAAAGGTGGAGTACGTGATCGGCAATCCCGCTGAGAATTTCTCGAAGATCGTCGCGGCGCGTGGCCGCGCTGTGCCGATCGACGTGATGGAAATCGGTCCCGCGGAGCGTATCGCGATGTCGCGCAACGGCTTCCTGGAGGAAATACCCGCTGCAAAGATCACCAACCTGCCGAAGCTATCAGTACAAATCGTCGACAAGACGGCGATCGCGCACCAGATGGTCGAGAACGGCATTCTCATTCGCGCCGACACGTTCAAAGCAGAGGGGCTCCCGGTGCCGAAGCGTTTCGAAGATCTTGAAAGTCCGAAGCTTGCGAACCGCGTCGCGTTTCCAGACGTCGTGAATCCGCAGCATTGGCCCGCTGTGGCGGCGTTGGCAAGCCAGGCCGGCGGTAGCGAGGCGACTCCGGAAAAGGGCTTCGAGCAGGTGCTGCGCATGAAGCCGCTCTACTACTATGCAGCAGCCAGCGAAATTGCGCAGAAGATCAGTATGGGGGACGTCATTGCGGCTCCTTCGCACGCGGGGATGGCCGTACGGCTGCACAACGCGGGCCTGCAGGTGGACTTCATTCACCCGCAGATCGGCAACAAGAAGGGTGAGGTCGAGTTCAACTATCTGGCCATCGTCAAAGGCACGAAGAATGTCGACGCCGCTGCCGCCTTCATCAACGCGTTCCTCGACACGCAGGTGCAAGCCGACTTTGCGAAGCCGATGGGCGTCGTGCCGGTGAACAAGGAGTCCCGCGCGCTGTTGCAGAAGGATCCGGTGATGAGCCGCTTCATGTTGCTGAGCGACGCCGATCTCGCCAATGCGTTTTCGATGGACTGGACGAAAGTTGATGTCGAGAAGTGGCGGGCGACCTGGGCGCGCACTGTCACGAAGTAAGGACCGACATGGCTCGCGTGCATCTGGAAGGTCTCGGCAAGCACTTTGGCGCCGAGAAGATCATTGATCACGTCGACCTGGACATCGAGGACGGCGAGTTCCTCACGCTCCTCGGCCCATCCGGCTGCGGCAAGACGACGACGCTGCGCATCGTCGCCGGATTCGTTCAGCCCGATCGCGGACGAGTCCTGATCGATGGCAAGGATGTGACGAGGGTCCCCACCCAGAGCCGGAATCTGGGGATGGTCTTCCAGGATTACGCGCTGTTCCCGCACCTCACAGTTGCCGAAAACGTCGGGTTCGCCCTGAAGTCGCGCGGCATGGCGCGTGCCAACCAGGAGCAGCGGGTGAAGGAGCTGCTCGCGCTGATCCGCCTGCCCGGGGTCGCAGACCGCTACCCGGCGGCCTTGTCGGGTGGGCAGCAACAGCGCGTTGCGATTGCGCGCGCCCTGGCTCACACGCCGAACGTACTGCTGATGGACGAGCCCCTTGGCGCTCTCGACCTCAAGCTGCGCGAAGCGATGCAGAACGAGCTGCATGCGATCCAGCGGCAACTCGGAATCACGACCATCTACGTTACTCACGACCAGGAAGAGGCTTTGAGCCTGTCGCACCGCATCGCACTTATGCGTGGGGGCAAGATCGAGCAACTCGACACGCCGAAGGAGATTTACTCGAAGCCCAAGACACCTTTTTGCGCTTTCTTCCTCGGGAAAGTCAATTTCCTGCAAGGCAATGTGGCCAGCCGTGAAGGCGGTGAGTACCGCATCGCGGTAGCCGGGAATGTCTTGACCTGTCCTGCAGAAGGCGTTCACGGCGAGATGGGCATGAACGCCCGCGCCGTCTTGGGCGTACGGCCGGAACACCTTCGCCTAGTCGACCCCGCCACACCCGTCGGGCCTGGGCAGAACGCACTCGAGGGTTGCATCTCTCGGGAGAAGTTCGTGGGAAAGGCCGTTCAGTTTGACGTCGATGTAGGTGGCGGAATGAGGATCGTGGTCGACGGCACGCTCGCTCAGGCCACGGGCATCGGGAGCAATGTGAAACTCGCGTGGGACGCGCGCGTGACCCACATCTACCCGTATATGGAAGATCCCGAGATCGGCATCTCCAGCGAATCGCGAGACAGCGCGGCCGTGACCGGACGCGCTCAGCCTATCGCGAACAGGATGGCCCTGGCATGAGACCAGGCGCCCGTTCGGCACCTCCGACTTACCAACCCTTGGAGCTTTCTTGATGTTCAAACTAGCTACCTATCTGATCGCATCGTCTGTTTTCATCGCCTCACCCGGATTTGCCCAGCAGCGCTTCGACGGGATCACTCTCCGTGTCGGCACCTATGGGGGTAGCTGGAAGGATGCAGTGCAGGAACAAGTGGGCAAGAAGCTCGAGGCGATGGGGGCGAAGGTCGAATACGTGGTCGGAAACCCGGGCGAGAACCTCGCGAAGCTGATCGCCGCGCGCGGCCAGTCGCCGATCGACGTGATGGAGATCGGGCCCGCCGAACGCGTCGCGATGCTGAAGCACGACTTTCTTGCGGACATCCCGATCCAGCAGGTCCCGAACGCGGCCAAGCTTCCGAAGAACCTCGTCGAGGCCAAGCTGCTTCCGCACATCATCGTGGAGAACGGGATCGTGTATCGCGTCGACAAGTTCAAGGAAGCGGGTATTGCCGTGCCCACGAAGTACGCAGACCTCGTGAACCCCAAGCTCGCCGGCCGGACAGCTTTCCCCGACGTGACCAACACGCAGCACTGGACTGCCGTGACGGGTCTTGCCTACGACGCTTCGGGGTCGGAAAGCAACCCCGGCCCCGGATTTACGCTGGTCCAGCGCATCAAGCCGCTGTATTACTTCTCCGCGGCGGCGGAACTGGCGCAGAAGTTCAGCACCGGTGACGTGATCGCCGCCCCTTGGCACGCCGGCTGGGCCGTGCGCATGAGCCGCGGCGGGCTGGACGTCGGTTTCGTGCATCCGATGGTCAATGGCAAGCGGGGCGCCATCGAATACAACTACCTCGGTATTCCCAAAGGCGCGAAGAACGTTCAGGCCGCAGCAGCCTTCATCAACGCGTTCCTCGACGCGCAGGCACAAGCCGACTTCGCGCGGGCGACGGGCGTGGTGCCGGTGAACCCCGAAGCCCGCAAGCAGTTGTCTAACGATCCGGTACTGGCCAAGTTCATGCTGCTCAATGACAAGGACATCGAGAACGCTTTCGTCGTGAACTGGGATCACATCAACCAGGAGCAGTGGCGCGCCGACTGGACTCGATCCATCTCCAAGTAGTATCGCTGTTGTGCAGCGGGTCATCACCGGCGCGACCATCCTGGTCGGCGAGGATTTCGAGGAGATCAGCGATGGTTTCCTGACGATCGAGAACGATCGAATCGTCGAGATCGGGTCCGGGCGACAGGCCGAAGATCTGACGGGCTGGGATGCGAGTCGTTGTGTCATTGCGCCGGCCTTCCTGAACGCACACACGCACGTCAGCGATTCCTTCATGAAGGAACTTGCGTTCGGCGTTTCACACTGGGAGGCCGTGATGCCGCCTGACGGCATTCGGCACCGCGCGTTTCAGCAAACGCCCCGGGAAGTCGTCAAGCAAGGGATGCGCAACACCTTCGAGCAGATGATCGAATGCGGCATCACGGCCTTCGCTGATTTTCGCGAAGGAGGCACGGACGGCGTGCAATTGCTGCGCGAAGCGGCAGCCGGCCTTCCGATCCGCGCGCTGGCCCTGGGTCGATTCCGCGGCTTTCCCCCGCTTCCGATCGCACAGGTCGAACGCAACGAGGGCCATCTCACACAGGCAATGGAACAGGAAATCCTCGATACGCTCGAGGTCGCCGACGGTTTTTCGTGTGTGACTGCCAACGATCTCAGTGATCCCGCGCTGGAAGATCTCGCGCGCGTCGTGCGCCAGACCTCGCGGCTGCTCACGCTGCACGTCGCCGAGTCGCCGGAATACCGCGACATCTCGGTGCGGCGCACCGGCAAAGGCGACGTCGAGCGCGTGCTGGAACACCTGCGACCCGATTTCGTCGTGCACCTGACGGACGCCACAGCGCGCGAGATCGACCTGCTCGCTGCGGCCCGGATGCCAGCGGTCTGTTGCCCGCGCATCCAAGGCGTGATGGGGAACGGATTTCCGCGCTTCGACCTCATGCTGGAGCGGGGCATGACGGTCGCCTTGGGTACCGACAACGTATTTCTGTCATCCCCCGACATGCTGCGCGAGCTCGACTACAGCTCGCGCGTAGTGCGCGGCCTGCGCAGGGATCCATCCTTCCCTTCGGCGAGGCAGATGCTGCAGATGATCACAATCAATCCGGCAAGGATCCTGAAGCTCGATCGTGAACTCGGCTCCATCGAGGTCGGTAAACGGGCGGACCTCGTGATCTTCGATGCCGAAAGTCGCAATTTGCGCCCGCTGGCCGATCCAGTCGCTTCCATCGTGAACCGGGCGGAGAGCCGCGACATCAAGGCCGTCTTCAATGGAGGGGCGTTGGTGTCCGGCGCCTTGAATCTCATCTAGCTCGCTGGCGCTGCACGGGCTGGCCGACCGGTATTCCCGCGAAACCGCGATGCGAGATCCGCGCCACGCCGTTACGGTCCGCAAAAGACAGATTTGGCCGAGCCGCACCGGTGATGGAAGAACTCCCGGCGGCCCTGTCGCGCGTGATCGGTAGGCGTCAGGCGGAGAAACCGCCCGCGTATTGTTTCTTCAGGAACGCGACAAACGCGGTGACCGGGCGGGGTGCGAGCGCCGCGTACGGTCGAACGGCGTAGAGGCAGTCGCCGAAAGATTCAATCGGTTCCCAATCCGGCAAAACCTTGAGCAGTCGACCCGACTGAAGGCCGCTTTGCGCGCTGAAGTCTGGCAGCAAGGCAATGCCAAGTCCTGCCGCCGCCGCATCACGAAGCGCCTCGCTGTTGTTCGCGGCGAAAGGGCTATGTACACGAACAACCGCCGAGTCTTTGGCACGGGCGCCACGCCGTGTGCTTTCAACAGACAATTCCGGAACACCTGAGCGGATCGTGCGGGTTCCGGGGAGCGGCGCATCACACAGACGAAGTCGCACGTGTAGCGCAACACCTCGTGCCGGATGGCTCTCATTCGGCCCCGTCCTTTCAAACACTTCACCATAGTGATCGGGAAGGAATCCGAGGAACTGGCCTGACAGGATCAGTGTTGCGATCGATTCCTGGTCGAGCCCGGTCGCGGCCCGGCGCAGACCCGCGCTCTGGCTAGCCTCCCTGTTGGGTGAGTGGTATCCCAAGCCGGCGAACTTGTACCTCGCAACGTCTTCCCAATCGAGGAGGCTCTGATCTACCCGCAGGCGGACCCGACTACATGGTGGAGTTGCCGCACGGCTACACGTATTCCGCGCATCCGGTCGGGTGTGCCGCTGGCGTAGCGGCGCTGGACATCCTCGTCAAGGAAGACATGGTGGGGCGCGTCAGGTCGCTGGCGCCATACTTCGAGCAGGCGGTGCATAGCCTGAAGGGCCATCCGCACGTCCTCGATATCCGCAACTATGGCCTCGCCGCGGGATTCACCATCGCGCCCGTGCTGGGTGAGCCCGCGCGCCGGCCCTTCGACATCGCGATGGCCCTGCTGGAAGAAAGGCTTCTACGTCCGGTATGGCGGCGACACGATCCAGCTAGCACCTCCGTTCATCGCAGAGCGCGGCGAAATCGATCGGCTGATCAACGCGCTGGACGATGCGCTCAATGAGATAGCCTGATTCGGGCGCATTGGGTCAAGCCCCGGTCTGCGTGGAGATGCAAAACGGACCTCACCTGAATTCGGTTTGATGAGCTGACTTACCATGTTGGCATGACGGCCCGGAAAGATCATCTCGATCGCATCGCCATAGCTCTTCTCGTTGGATGCTGCCTCTTTTGGGGGCTGCAGCAGGTCCTGGTCAAGGTGACAATCCGCGAGATCGCGCCGGTGTACCAAGCTTCCGTGCGATTTGGCCTGGCGACGATCGTCATCGTGCTCTGGTCAGTGTTGCGCGGCAAACGCCTTCTGCACCGAGATAGCTCGCTTCTGGCAGGAATCGTCGCCGGCCTGCTCTTTGCTGTCGAGTTCGCCGGCATCTACCTCGGCCTGCAGAACACGACGGTCGCAAGACTGACAATCTTTCTTTATACCGCGCCCTTTTGGGTTGCCGCAGTGCTTCCCCTAGTCGTTCAGGGAGAAGGGCTGAATCGCGGCCAGTGGACGGGGCTCTTGATCGCCTTCGCCGGAGTCGTGGTCGCATTCCAGGATGGCCTCGCTGCGAACGGGCGCGGATGGGTGGGAGACCTCCTGGGGGTTGTCGCTGGCGCGGCATGGGGACTAACGACCGTCGTCATCCGATCTACCGTGCTGATCCGCATTTCGCCCGAAAAGATGTTGCTGTACCAAGTGGGTACGAGTGCCCTGGTGCTCCCGTTCGTTTCGCTTTCATTGGGGGAGCCTTGGACGGTGACGTTCAGTCCATTCGCGGCGGTAAGCATCATCGTGCAGGCGGTTGTCGGGGCGTTCGTCACTTACTTGTTGTGGATGTGGATGATCACCCGCTACCCGGCGACGAAGATGTCTTCGTTTACGTTCCTCGTTCCAGTGTTCGCGCTTGCAGCGGGTGTAGTCGTCTTGGGCGAACCATTGAAGATTTCACTCGTGTTCGCACTGGCCTGCATCGCTGCGGGGATCGTCTTGGTAAACCAGCGTTGAAAATCAGGGTCGGGCTGGTGGCTAGCCCAACGGTGCGCGCTGATGTTCCCCCGACTTGGTTGAGTACTCTCGCTCGATCAGGTCCCCGACCTGGGCTCGAACCAGGGACCTACGGATTAACAGGTCGTAGCGCCCAAGCCAGCGGGCTGTATCCGGTGGTCGTTGAGTTTTATAGCGCCAATCGAGCCAGTGCGCCGGCCGCCACGTCGCTGCGGAGGTGTCCGTAGTGCCGTTCGATCATGGCCACGCTGGTCCCGGAAATCTGCGCCACCGTGAGCAGGTCGAGGCCGTCGTGCACAAGGTCGCTGATGACGCTGTGGCGCATCGTGTAGGCCGTGGCACCGGGCGGAAGCCTGGCAGCCTCCGCAGCCTCCTTCACGGGCCACTTCCAGGCGTCCTTGTTCCATGACTTTCCGTCGGCGCGCGATAGCAGCGCGGCACTGGGCAACTTGTCTTTGGAAGCCTCGTCGAAAAGTTCGGCGGTCACTTCCGGCAACTTGATCTTGCGATCCTTGCCGTTCTTGTCCTTACCGATCTTGAGCACTTTGAGTCGGCGGTCATAGTCTCCTGCCTTGAGCGCCGCCAGTGCGCCCGGACGCAGAGGCAAGAGGGCTAGCCCGCGTAGGAAATCCGCAAGGTCAGCGGAGGCCTCCTTGATGAACTTACGCCGTTGGGCGCGGTCGAGGTAAAGCTCGCGACGCTGGTCGGCGTTTTTGAGCGGCAGCAGCTTGCTTCGCCACGCGAAGTCTGAGGCAATAAGCCCATCGGAGTATGCGAGATTCAGTGCGGCGCGAAAGCACGTCATGTCGCGATTCAGCGTGCTGTCGGATCGCCTTTCGCCGCGCCGCGCACCGCTGCGGGTCGGCAGCTCACGCAGGGCCCTGCGCCAGGTTTCCAGATGAGGCGGCGTGAGCTTGGGCAGTTCGGTACCGGCGAGCTTCGTATGGTTCAGAACATAGTTTTTGAACCTTGCCTCGGCATCGTCGGCCGCGCGCCCGGACTTTGTGGCCCGCAAGTGCTCCACGTACCTGGCGCACGCGTCGGCCACGGTCGTGACGCTTGCGGTGCCTCCGCGACCCAGGTGCTCGAACCACGCTTGCGCGGCTTTTTGCGCGGCGTCGAAACGGAGATGGTCGGGAAGTTCGCTCAGCTCACCGAGCGGCTTGTAGAGCTGCTGCTTGCCGGTGTTTTCATCCGGGGCGCGAGCGAGCCAGGTGCCGTGGCCTGCGCTGCTCATTTTCCGGTAGCCAACGTAGCAGCCTTTGCTCACCCGATGCCAGTACGGACCCCGGCGCGGCTTGAGCCTTTCGCGAGACGAGACGGAATCGATTCTTGTCGCCATGGCGATCCAGTAGTACAAAAAAAGTACAAAAATCTGGATCGAACTTTACGAGATTTCTTGGGACTTGAAAACAGATTTTACCTATGAAAATAGCGTCCATTAACGTCCCAGAAAGTCCAGATTCCTCACCTTGACATGGTGGGGGTCGTTGGTTCGAGTCCAATCGCGCCTACCAGAATCTATAAGAAAATCAATAAGTTAAGGCGACCTGAGTCAGCGTCCGGTCGCCAGTGGGGCAAAAGTGGGGTAAATGGGACTCTGCGACTATGCAACCACCCTCTCCGCGACCATCCACCTATCAATTGCGCGTTTGGGTCCAAGGGTCGCGCCGAACCGACGAGGAACGCGTTCTTGAGGTCATGGAGGTGGCACGCGCTCACCAGATTGAATCGCCCGGCAGCAAGTTCTCCTAAGGCCAACATCACGCCGCACTGATCATGGGGTGCAAGGGGTCGCGAGTTCGAATCACTCCGTCCCGACCAATGAAATCAACGGGTTACAGCACAATTGCTGTAACCCGTTTTCTCTTTGGAAATCCTGTGGGAACACTCGTGGGGACAGTTGCGCAAAGCTCGTTTGCCCGTGCTTGATGGAAGTGGGGGACACGTTCTGATTGGGTCGATTCACCGAGCAGCTCGACGAGATCAGCGCGGCCGGCGCTCGCGATCACCCAGCGCAGCTACCTTCCACTTTCCGAACGTTGATCGCTCTTACAAGAGCCAGCGTCGCATCCGCGCTGCCGTACTTCGCTCAAGGTAGGTCAGGCTCTGGCGCAGCGGCGCAGCGATCGAATTGAACTTACTTGACCTGGCCGCGAATCTCGCCGCCCGGGTTGGCGGCGGTGTGCAGGTTGACGTACCAGAGGCCGCTCTTGACCTGCTCGACCTTCGCGGCCGTCAGCGCGACAAAGCCGGTGATCGGGCTGGCGAGCGGGCCGGCGAACGGCACCACGACGCCGGCGTTGGCGCCGGGCATGGACGGGCCGTGGAAGTGGCCGGCGGTGACCGGGCCCGTCAGGCCCGAGTACGTCACCGTCCACTTGAGGACGTTGCCGTCGAGCTCGACCCGGGCCGTGCCCGTTCCGGTGCTTGCATTTGGCGGCACCTCGTTCTTGGCGGACAGCGGCACCGTCATGGCGCTGTTCATAGAGTCCGTCTTCCCCATACCCATCATGCCGCAGCCGGCGACGGCGAGCGCTCCGGCGGCGAGAAGGGTAACGAGTGCGAAACGGCGAGTGATCATGGCTGTCCCCTGCTTTGAGGCGGCTGTCGCAAGCGAAAGATGTCGCTGCTCCCGGCCTGGCGCGCGATGATAGAGCGTTCCAAATCCAAGAGCCCGACCGACCGCGCCTTGGCTGAGCAACGAGGACGCCGCGGTGCTGGTCGAGATCCTCAATGTGCGACAGGTTGCCGAGTGTCTCGTTCTTGACGGCGCCAGCCTCTCGGTAACTGCGCTGCAGCAAGTGGGTGCGATAGACCTGGTCCTTGTACTTGCGCGAGTCGTGGTGACGACGCGGGCGGTTCCTGTCCGAGCAGCCATGGCCGCAATCTACAAACAGGGGGCTTAAAAAAAAGCAACCGGCCTCCCGATTGCTCAATCACAACAACAAGTTAGACCCACCGCCGCGCGGTCTTGAGCGGTAAGTCTTTTGAATCAATCCGAATCGTCGCAATGCTGTCGGAGCGAAAGATCGCATGGGCCCGAACCACTCCCATCGCATGGCAAGTCCCAGGCGGCAAGCAGCAGGTGCTTGGAACGAACGCCGGGCTGGGAATATGCGCACGTGAATCGTCGCGTCGTCATTGCAACTGTCTGCCTCATGGGTCGGTGATATTCTGATCCGGGCGCAGGCTGGGCCTGCGTCGCTCATAAAGTCCCAACCTGGTATTGCGCTCTCACGATACGACCTGGCCGCTTTGGCGGCATGCCGGCTGGACCTCGTCGTGAGCGTTCTCCGGCGCCTGTCCACGAACGTAGTGGATGTGCTCGCCCCCGACGGGGCATACGTTCGCGTGCTCGGCGGTGCGCGGAAGCCCATGTTCGTGCGTGTCAATCAATGCTCGGCGTGAAGCCACCACGCTATCCGACGCTCTGTGTGAGCGCCGACCCGATGGTGCCTGTTTCTAGCCGAAGTGAAAGTGCTGGTTTTTCTTCGACTTCTTTGTCCTGCGTCTTCTTCACGGAAGTCCTCATACAACCGTCTTCTTGTCCCCGCAGTTGGTTATTCGTACGAGGTAGGACTGCCGCCCGTCGCCCGTCGGTTCAGCCGGAGTCGCCCATCGTCTGGATAGTCGCCAAGCCATGGCCCCGCGACATTTTCAAACCGGCTGATTTGATGCACGTTCGCAACGGCGCCCACACTCTGGGAGGCGTGCGTCAACGCGATCGTGTTTCAACAGGTGAGCGTCTTCGCAGCCAGCGCGATCATGTGTCGCCTGCTGCTTGCGCTGATGCCACCACTGGAGCACGAAGGCTTGACTTTGTATCAGTTTCCGAGCGTCGAGTGCGTCCTGAAAGCCAAGGAGGACACGCAACGGGCGGCGGGTCTCAGCAGCAGCAAGCTGACGACGCTGCGGCGCGTGGGCAAGGCGCTCGCATTGGGCGCGCTCGACGAGCCTGGGGCGCGAGCGCGTGCCCGACGCGACCACACTGCTGAAGAGACTCAAGCGACGAGAGGTCACCCGCCACGGCCGGCGCCGGGCCGCTGTACGTTGAAGTAGCTTGACCGGCTGGACCGGACGCAAGTCGGCGTGACCGGTCAGGCGAACTGAAGTTCGATCTTGCCGGCGCGACGACGCACCGGGCCGACGACGATCTTCACGTCGTGCCCCAACTTCGTCACCAGCTCCAGCAGCTTGGCCTCGCTGACGCCACGAAACTGTCCTCGTGTGATACGCGAGACCTTGGACTGATCGATTCCCAGCAGGGCCGCAGCGCCATGTTGAGTCAGACGGCGCGCCTTGATCGCGCGGGCAATCTCGGCCGCAAGCCGCGACTTGCGCTGCATCTCGGCTGCGTCGGCATAGCCCAGATCGGCGTAGACGTTGCTGCTGCCTTCTTCGATCTCGATTTCAGTGTCTCGGCTCATCGGCGTTCTCCCTGCTTTGCTTGCCAGGCTTCGAAGTCGTGCTTCGCGGCCTTGAGGCGAGCGTTGATCAAATCCATGTCCTCCTTCGGCGTCTTGATGCCGCTCTTGGACTTCTTCTGGAAGCAGTGCAGGACGTAGATCCATCCGGCGAACTTGACCGTGTAGACGGCGCGGTAAGTTTCACCGCGCAAGTCCTCGACCACTTCCAGTACGTCGGCCGAACCGAAGCCGGTCATCACCTTGGCGTCCTGATGCCTGCCACCGGCCTGGGCGAGGTCGATGGCGTGTCCGAATACGTCCTTGACGTCCTCCGGCATCGCGTCAAGGTTGCGCTTGGCCGATCCGACCCATTTGAGGGGCTTGCGGAGTGCCTTGGACATGCTGGTCATTATGCCCATTTAGACATATTGATGTCAATCTGGGGAGACGACGAGGCCGGCGGTACTCGTTGCTCTCGTGGCTTCCCGGGCGGAGCTGATCGCCAGAATGCCAAGGGCGTGCCCTGGAGGCGTGACGTCTGGCCTTGAAGGGCCGTCGTTCCCCCCACGTGTTGACCTCGGAGGCTGACTGCGCAAAACGCTGACAGCTCCTCGCTCGCGAGCGAGTCGGTTTACCGCGCCTCGTCAAGGGCGCGCTTCGCCGGGCTGCGCCCGCTCTTGACCCCGCGCAGCGAACCGAGATGCTCGATGCAGCGAGCCGAGAAAGTTCATCCCGCTTGCAGTCAAGCATCGCTACGGCAAAGTGAATGAGAAAAGGCTTCTACGTCCTTTCGCCAAAAAATGACGTCTTCTCCACAGTTGAATAAGCCGCATGACCGTAGGCGGTCGATCGATAGCGAAAATCATCGCGTGCGGCTGCGCTCCGCAGAAATGCCGGCCCGTCTGGCACCTGACTTCAGCGTTTTCCGTCGTCGGTTCGGCGGCCGTGTAGGTTCCTTACGGGAGCGCCGGCGTCGACCAAAGCGAGTACTCGTGGTGCAATCCGCCCAGCACGGATTTCGCTCGCACGAGCGCATCCGGTGTCCATAGACGTCGGGATTCGGGCGGCGGGGCGCACGCGGATCCTGCGGGAGGGCCAGGTACACCGGGACCCAGTGCGCTGTGCGGACGACCGCCGTTGTAGTGAACGACCCACTCGCGCAAGATCGAACGCAGGTGCATCTCCGACATCGGAATCATCCAGTCCAGGCACTCGCGCCGGATCGTGCCGATGACCCGCTCGCAGATCGCGTTCGCCTTGGGGCTCGAGAACGGTGAGCGCAGCACCGCGAGTCCCAACGCCCGGATCGAATCGTCCAGGTGCCTCGCGAAGATGCTGTCCCGGTCATGGACCAGATACTTGTAATCGTCAGCGTCTGCGATCACCTCTCGTAGCTGCTGAAGCGTCCAGGCCGCACTCGGGTGTGTCGTCACGTTCACGTGCGCCAGACGGCGCGTGCCGTGCTCGATGACGACAAACACGTACAACATCCGAAACGTCGCCGTGACGGCAATGAAGAAGTCGCATGCGAGGATGCCCCTTGCATGACTCTTCAGGAACGTCGACCAGCGCAGGTCACCGCGAGGTCGCCCGGGAGGCCGTTTCGGCAAGTACTTGCGCACCGTTCGTGGCGAGATCCGAATTCCCAGCTTGAGGAGCAGTTCGTTGGCGATGCGCTCTT
>PLZH01000199.1 GCA_003152055.1 Burkholderiales bacterium | reverse complement strand
TTGACGATGCCCATGTCCATGCCCGCCTTGATCGCGTGGTACAGGAACACGGTGTGGATCGCTTCGCGCACCGGGTCGTTGCCGCGGAAGGAAAAGCTCACGTTCGAGACGCCGCCGCTCACTTTGGCGCCCGGCAGGTTGGCCTTGATCCAGCGCGTCGCCTCGATGAAGTCGACGGCGTAGTTGTCGTGTTCTTCGATTCCCGTCGCGATGGCGAAGATGTTCGGATCGAAGATGATGTCTTCGGCCGGAAAGCCGACCTCTTCGACGAGGATCCGATACGCCCGCGCGCAGATCGCGATCTTGCGTTCGTAGCTGTCGGCTTGGCCCTTCTCGTCGAAGGCCATGACGACAGCGGCGGCGCCGTATCGGCGCACCAGCTTGGCCTGCTGGCGAAACGCCGCCTCGCCCTCCTTCATCGAGATGGAGTTGACGATGCCCTTGCCCTGGATGCATTGCAACCCGGCCTGGATCACGTCCCACTTCGAGCTGTCGATCATGATCGGCACGCGCGCGATCTCGGGCTCGCCAGCGATGAGATTCAGGAAGCGAACCATCGCCGCCTTCGAATCGAGCATCGCCTCGTCCATGTTGATGTCGATGATCTGGGCACCGTTCTCGACCTGCTGCCGGGCGATGGCGAGCGCTTCCTCGAACTGGCCGTTGAGGATGAGGCGGGCGAAGGCTTTCGAGCCGGTGACGTTGGTGCGCTCGCCGATGTTGACGAACAGCGATCCTTCGCCAATCAGCACCGGCTCGAGGCCCGAGAGCTTGAGCGGCGGCGGCTTCGCCACTGCCGCTTGCGGAGTCATGGTGCCCCCGCCGCCTGCGGCGTCGCCCCCCGAGGGGGCCGGCGCCATTCGAGCAGCTACGGAATCGCCGCTCATGCGGCTTCGAGCTCGCCGAACAGCGCGCCGCGGTGGCCGCACCTTGGCCGGTAGCGGCCGACGCGCTCGGCGATCTTCTGGATGTGCTCGGGCGTCGTGCCGCAGCAGCCGCCGGCGATGTTGAGAAAGCCCGCGCTCGCGAACTCCTCGAGCAGACCGGCGGTGATCTCGGGCGTCTCGTCGAAGCCGGTCTCGCTCATCGGGTTGGGCAGCCCGGCGTTCGGATAGCAACTGACGAACGTGTCGCCGGCGAGGCGCGCCAGCTCTTCGAGATAAGGGCGCATCAGCGCCGCGCCGAGCGCGCAGTTGAGGCCCACCGCGAGCGGCCGGGCGTGGCGGATGCTGTGCCAGAACGCGCCGACGGTCTGGCCGGAGAGGATGCGGCCCGACGCGTCGGTGACCGTGCCCGAGACGATCACGGGCAGGCATTCGCCCGTGTCTTCCATCAGCTCGTCGAGGGCGAAGATGGCGGCCTTGGCGTTCAGCGTGTCGAAGATCGTCTCGACGAGAAAGAGATCGCAGCCGCCTTCGAGCAGGCCCTCGGCCTGCTCGCGATACGCATCGCGCAGTTCGGCGAAGCTGACGTTGCGTGCCGCCGGGTCGTTGACGTCGGGGCTGATGCTCGCCGTGCGCGGCGTCGGCCCGAGCGCGCCGGCGACGAAGCGGGGCTTGTCCGCGCTCGTCGAGCGGTCGCAGGCCTCGCGTGCCAGGCGGGCGCCGACAACGTTGATCTCGCGGGCGAAGGCGCCGAGGTCGTAGTCGGCCTGCGCCACCGAAGTCGCACCGAAAGTGTTCGTCTCGATGATGTCGGCGCCGGCCTCGAGGTATTGCGCATGGATGGCGGCGATGACGTCGGGCCGCGTCAGCTGCAGCAGATCGTTGTTGCCCTTCAGGCTTTTCGCGTGATCCTTGAAGCGCTTGCCGCGGTAGTCGGCTTCCGAGAGGTGGTGGCGCTGGATCATCGTGCCCATCGCCCCGTCGAGGATGACGATGCGATTCTTCAGGATCTGCGGCAGCGCCGCGGCGCGCGTGTAGGCCGGCGTATTCATGACGCGATTGTAGGAAACGCGTCGATGGCCCTGCGGCCCGCAGGCCCGAAGCAAGGATCAGTGCAAGGCGCCGGCCGCGGTGGGCTTGTAAAGCGAATCGCGGAACTCGATGCCGCGTGTGCTTTCGTCTTCCATCGCCCAGGCCGAGAGCGCGGCCGCCGACATCGGCCGGGCGAACAGGTAGCCCTGCAGCTCATGGCAGCCGAACGAGCGAAGGATCTGGTGTTGCGCCTCGGTCTCGACGCCTTCGGCGACGACCTTCAGGCCGAGCGCCTGCGCCAGCTTGACGACGGCGTCGACGACAGCGCGCGCGTCGGCGCTCGTCTCGAGGTCGAGGACGAAGCTGCGGTCGATCTTCAGCTCGCCGGCGTGCAGCTTTCTCAGGTAGGCGAGGCTCGAATACCCCGTCCCGAAATCGTCGATCGAGATGTTGACGCCCATGGCGCCGAGCCTTTCGACCATGCGGATGGCGTTCGATGCATCTTCCATCGCCACCGATTCGGTGATCTCGCAGGTCAGTAACTGCGGGTTGATGCGATGCCGGCGCAGGGCGGCGTCGATGCGATCGGCGAGATCGGCGTGGCGCAGCTGGTAGCCCGAGAGGTTGATCGCCACGCGCATGCGCAATCCCTCGTCGCGCCAGACGCCTGCCTGCCGGCAGGCCTCGTCGATCAGCCAGTTGCCCATCGCGCCGATCAGGCCGAAGCGCTCGGCGATGGGAATGAAGACAGCCGGGCCGACGAGGCCGCGCTGCGGATGGTGCCAGCGCATCAGCGCCTCGGCACCCGTGATCTCGCCGCTTGGCGCGTGCACCTTCGGCTGGTAGAGAAGCTGCAGCTGGCCTTCGGCAAGGGCGCGGCGCAGGTCGCGCAGCAGGTCGAACTGCTCACGGGCGCCGCTCACCATCCGCGTCTCGAAGAAACAAAGCGAGGCGCCGCCGTTGCTCTTTGCCGATCGCATCGCCGCCTCGGCATGCGCGATCAGCTCCGACAGGCTGCCGTGTTCCGGGTACATGGCAATGCCGACCGAGCTCGAAACCGCCGCTTCGCGCCCGTTCATGTTGCAGGGCTCGCCGATCGAAGCCTGCAGTCGATCGGTGAAGATGCGCGCGTCCTCGGCGCTCGGGTTGGAGCGGATGAGGACCAAAAACTCGTCGCCGCCCAGGTGCGCGATACGATCGCCGGGCCGCGAGAAGCGCTTCAGCCGCGCCGCGACCTCGCGCAGCATGAGGTCGCCCATGTGGTGGCCGAGCGTCTCGTTGATCGGTTTGAAGCCGTCGAGATCGACGAAAAGAAGCGCCATCCGCTCGCCGCTCTCTTCGGCCTGCTGCACCGCCTGTGCCAGCATGCCGTCGAACATCAGGCGGTTCGGCAGGCGCGTCAGTCCGTCGCGATACGAGCGTCTCTGCAGCTCGGTCTCGGCGCGGCGCAGCGACAGGCGCAGCCGCGCTTCGAGGATCGAGAAAATGAGGCCGACGAGGAGCAGCGAGACCGAGCCGAGCGAGGCCAGCAGTGTCAGCGTCGCCGGCGAGACCTGCCCGGCGTTGGCCGACGAGACCTGCTCGCCGAGGACGGCGGCGCCAATCACCAGCTGCTGGCTGGCGACGAGCGTCGCCCCGAGCACCAAGGCAGCGGTTGCCTGCCACGGCAGCGTCGCGGGACGGGTCCGGTCGCCGCCGCGAAAGAAGGCGCCGAGCCCCATCATGCAGCCGCCCGAAGCGCCGGCGATCGCCGCGATCAGCGGCAGGAAGCGCCAGTCGATTCCCGGTTGCAGGCCGAGCGGCGCCAGGGCGAGCGCATGCGCACCGACGATGCCGGCGCCGAGCGCGAAGGCGCCGAAGCCGAGGCGCGAAGGCGTCGCGACACGGCCGCTGACGGCGCCGAGCCCGGCGACGCAGACGACGATCGCCGCGGCCCAGGCCAGAAGCGAGCCGAGGCCGTCGTAGCCGAGCGAAAAAGGCAGCGGCTCGGCGGCGACGCCGATGATCTGGCACGACCAGATACCCAGCGAAAGCGCCCAGGCGGCACCGAGCAGCCAGAGGATGCCGGCACGTGTCCAGAGCACGCGCACGCGGCGCGCCAGGTCGAGGGCGACGTAAGCCGCGAGCGTGCTGACGCCCAGGCTCAGCAGCAGCAGCAGCGCAGCCGGCATGACCGGATGCATCACAGGACTCATCGCCAGCTCGGCGCTCATGGGCAGTCAGACGCAAACACGGGGAAGCGGGTGGCGAACTCGAGTTTCGCCACCACTTCCGCATATCGGCTGCGGCGAGGGGAACTTGAGGCGGCTTCGTGCCGCCCCGAGGCTTCGCCCTAGTGCAGGACGAGCGGCTGCGGCATCAGCGACGTGAATCGGCCGATGTACTCGTCAATGTCTTCCTCGCTCGGCTTGCCCGCCATCAGCGCTTCGACGCCCGCCTTGAAGCTTTCGGCGACGGCACCGTCGATGAAGATGTCCTTCTTCGCGAACTTGTCCACGATCTCGAAGCCACCGCGCGATGCCGCTGCTTCCTCACCCGCGACCGGCGCCTGCGGGATCTCGAACATGACGACAGCGAAGCTGTCGGAGTTGTAAAGCATGTGCATGACGAAATTCTCCTGCCCTTAGCTGCGGCTCGTCGCCCCGATTGCAAGGCGGCTCAAGAGATCGGCTCGATGCGCTCGAGCAGGAGATCGAACTCCGACTCGCCGGCGCCGTTGCGTCGCGTCGCGTGCGCAGGCAGGTAGTCGCGCGCCGGATCGAGCCAGATTTCATAGCCCGAGTCATACGCGGAGCGAGAATCGACGACGAACTTCAGCGCCGGCACGGTTCCCGAGGCCGTCTGGGCGTCCTCCCGCCCGGCGTAGCGAAGCGTCCGCACGCCCGCTTCGCCGCGCGCGCCGACGATGACCATCGAGATGCTGCCGCCAGCGCTCGCGCGTTCCGGCTCGGCGGCGACGATGCCGGCGAGCTGGATCATCCAGCTCAGCTGATCCTGCGTTCCCGGCAGCAAGGGCCACACGACCGACGCGCCCGAAAACGTGATCGTTCCCGCGTCGCGGCGGAAATTGGCGGCCTGCGCGGTGCGGCGTGCGCGCTGGTCGAGGAAGCGCACCGGTGCCAGACCCGTGGCGTCGACAACGCCCTGGCTGGTTTGCGCGAGCAAGGTCAGCCCGGCGATGCGCGCTTCGAGGCGAAGGCCGAAGTCGTCGCCGACGCGTTGCCAGCGGATCTCGCCCGTGCCGCGGAGAAAGCCGCGCCGCACCTCGTAGCGCAAGGTCACCGATGGCGGCAGTTTCGTTCGATACGTCGGCGGCGGCATTTCGCCGGCGCCCAGAAACGAGAGCGGGGCGGCCGAAGCCGGTGCGGAAGCCGCGATCGCGACTTCAGGCGCGGCCTGCGAAGGCGCCGGCGCAGGAACCGGCGCCGCGTTCGCCGCGTCGATTGCCGGAGCACTCGCCGCAGGCGGCGGCTCGTTCTCCGCTTCGGCGACGACAGGCTCGCTCGCGACCGGGCTTGGCGGCTCGACGGGGCGAGCGCTGGCTTCGGCCGAAGGCGAGGCGGCGACTCTGGGGCGTCGCGGCTTCGGCGGGCGTGGCGGCTTCGGAAGACTGGGGGGCGGCCTGGCGACGGCGGCCGGTTCCGTGTCAGCGGGGTCGGGCCTCGCCTCGATGCTGCGCACCGCCATCGGTGTGCCTGCGGCCGGCTCCCGTTCCGGGCCGAGGGAAGCCCAGTCCGCGCTGCCGAGCAGGACCGCATGGAGCAGCACGACGAGGACCGCGAACAGGACGAGGCTGCGCCGGCGCGCATGGCGCCGTGAGCGGTCGGAGTTCCCGGCAAGGAGAGGTTCGCGCGGCGCTTCCACGACATCGGATCCAGCATCGACAATGCGTCTCGATCGCCGCCCACGACTCAGCCGGGACCACGAACGATGAAGCTCGCCACGTACAAAGATGACTCGCGCGACGGACAACTCGTCGTCGTTTCGCGCGACCTCGCCAGCGCCCACTATGCCAGCGGCATCGCAACCAGGCTGCAGCAGGTGCTCGACGACTGGAACTTCCTCTCGCCGCAGCTCGAGGATCTCGCGGCGACGCTGAACGGCGGCAAGGCACGCCACGCCTTCGCCTTCGAGCCGGCGCGCTGCATGGCGCCGTTGCCGCGTGCCTACCAGTGGGCCGACGGCTCGGCTTTCGTCAACCACGTCGAGCTGGTGCGCCGCGCCCGCAACGCCGAGATGCCGGCAAGCTTCTGGACCGATCCTCTGATGTACCAGGGCGGCAGCGACGACTTCATCGGCCCCTGCGACGACATCGTCGCCACGAGCACCGACTGGGGGATCGACTTCGAAGCCGAAGTCGCGGTCATCACCGGCGATATCGCCATGGGCACGACGCCGGAAGCGGCGATCGACGGCATCCGCCTCGTCATGCTCGCCAACGACGTCAGCCTGAGAAACCTGATCCCCGCCGAGCTCGCGAAAGGCTTCGGCTTTTTCCAGAGCAAGCCGGCGACGGCATTCAGCCCGGCCGCGGTGACGCCCGACGAGCTCGGCGCGGCCTGGCACGGCGGCCGCCTGCATCTCGATCTCGAGAGCACCTGGAACGGCAAGCGCGCTGGCCTGTGCAACGCCGGCGAGGAAATGACTTTCCACTTCGGCCAGCTGATCGCGCACCTCTGCAAGACGCGCAACTGCCGCGCCGGCTCGGTCATCGGCAGCGGCACGGTGAGCAACAAGGACTGGTCGCGCGGCTACTCGTGTATCGCCGAGAAGCGGGCGATCGAGACGATCGAAAGTGGCGCCCCGAAGACGCCTTTCATGCAGTTCGGCGACACGATCCGCATCGAGATGAAAGGCCGCGACGGAGCCAGCCTCTTCGGCGCGATCGAGCAGAAGGTGGCCGACGCCACGCCGTCCGGCCGATGAGCGACGAGCTACCGCGTACGCTCAAGTTCGCGACGGTCTGGCTGCTCCTCGGCGCCCTCGTCTTCGTCGGCTTCGAGTGGCGCGCGCACGAAGCGCGGCAGACGAGTTTCTCGATACAGGGCGGCGTCATTGAGATCAGGCGCGGCGGCGACGGTCACTATCACTGGCCCGGCACGCTGAACGGCCGCGCCGTCGATTTTCTCGTCGACACCGGCGCCAGCGGCGTCGCGATCCCGGCCGAGCTGGCGCGCGATCTGAAGCTCGAGCCCGAAGGCACGGTGCGCTCGAGCACGGCCGGCGGCTGGGTGACCGGCCAGGTCTTGCGCGCCGATCTCACGCTCGATGGCGGCGTGCGCGCCGATCGTCTTCGCATCGTCGCCCTGCCGAATCTCGACGACCCCCTGCTCGGCATGGATGTGCTCGGCCGGCTGCACTGGCAGCAGCGCGACGGCGCCTTGCGCATCGACCTTCGCGCCGACGCCGGGCAGCGCTAAGCTTCAGGCATGTCGACCTCTTCCCGCCTCGCCCGCCTCCTTCGCAGCGCCCGCCGCGCCCTCAGCGGCGCACCGCTCGCCGCCCTCGTCGTCTTGCTGCCGCTCTCGGCGGCATGCGCCGCCGACCACAAGGCCCGCGCCTCCTGCCCGCCGGCCGCACAGACGCTCACCGCCGAGCGCCTGCGCGAAGGTCTCGCCAACGCCAGGGACCACGGCTTTCTCTGGCGCATCAGCAAGGACGGCCATGCCTCGTACCTCTACGGCACGATCCACGCCGCGAAGTTCGAATGGATGTTCCCCGGGCCGACGATCATCGACGCGATTCGCTCGAGCGACACGATCGCGCTCGAGCTCGATGTGCTCAATCGCGATATCCAGGACCGGCTCGCGGCGAGCATCGGCCCGCATCGAACGGATCCGCTGCCGCCGCAGCTGGTGCGGCGGATCGAGCAGCAGATGGCCGCGGAGTGCGTCGACGCCGCCACCTGGTCGAAGTTCGCTCCCGAGTTCCAGATCGCCTCGCTCAGCGTCATGGCGGCGCGCCGCGACGGCTTCGATCCGGCCAATGCCGCGGACCTCGTTCTCGCCGTCCTGGGGCGCAATCTCCGCAAGTCCGTCGTCTCGCTCGAAACCCCGGAAGCGCAGATGCAGGCGCTGCAGATGCCGACGCAGGAAGAGACGATCGAGTTCGTGACCTCCGGCCTCGATGAGCTCGAATCCGGTCGCGCCCGGCCGCTGCTCAATCGCCTCGCCAAGGCCTGGGCGGACAGCGACTACGACGAGCTCGCGCGTTACGAGCAGTGGTGCGAGTGCCTGCGCACGGCGAGCGATCGCGCCGCGATGAAGCGCCTGCTCGACGACCGCAACCCCTTGCTCGCCACCGCCATCGACTCGTTGCACGCCAGCGGCAAGCAGGTCTTCGCCGCCGTCGGCAGCCTGCACATGATCGGGCCGAACGGCCTGCCCGCGCTGATGCGCCAGCGCGGCTACAAGGTCGAGCAGGGTGACTTCCCGCGCTGAGGGCGGCTCGCATTGAAGCCACGGCTCAGCTTCGGCGCGGCGTGTGCCGCCTCCCTCTTCCTCCTTTCGACCGAAGCTTCAGCGATGGATGTGTCGCCCTACTGGAATTTCTCGGATCCCGCGGCTTCGGAAGCCGCGTTGCGCAAGGCGCTGGCGACCGTCGCGAACAGCGACGACGAGTTGTCGCTCGAGACGCAGATCGCGCGAACCTACGGGCTGCGCTCGCGCTTCGACGCCGCCCATGCGCTGCTCGACCGCATCGAGCCTCGCCTGGCGAGCGCCGGCGCTGAACCGCGCGTGCGCTACCTGCTCGAGCGCGGCCGCACCCTGCGGTCGTCGAAGGCGCCGGAGCGGGCCCGGCCGCTGTTTGTCGAAGCGGCGGATCGCGCCCGTACCGCCGGTCTCGATGCGCTCGAGGTCGACGCCCTGCACATGATCGCGCTCGTCGAGCCGGGGCCCGCGGAGCAGCTGCAATGGAGCCGCAAGGCGCTCGCCGTCGCCGCCGCTTCGTCCGAACCTGCGGCGCGCAACTGGGACGCCTCGCTCGCCAACAACATCGGCATGAGCCTGCACGACGCGGGCCGCTACGACGAGGCGCTCGCCAGCTTCGAGACCGCGCTCGCGGCGCGCGAACGCATCGGCGCCGCGACCCGCGTTCGCGAGGCCCGCTGGATGATCGCGTGGGCGCTGCGCTCGCTGCGCCGCCACGACGATGCCCTGGCCGTCCTCGCCCGGCTCGAAGCCGAATATGCCGCTGCAGGCCAGCCCGACGGCTACGTCTTCGAGGAGATCGGCGAGAACCTTCTGGCGCAAAAGAAGGACGAAGCGGCTCGCCCCTATTTCGCGAAGGCATGGGCGCTGCTTTCCGCCGACACTTCGCTCGATCGGCCAAGCGACGAACGGCTCGCCCGGCTGCAGCGCCTGAGCCGCTAGGGGCTGTTAACGCCGCGGGAGGGTGCGCGGCGACAATCGCGACGACAACAAGCACCCGCGGCAAGGAGACACGATGAGCGATGCAAGCGGTTTCACCAAGCTGGTCCCGGGCTTCGACTTCCTGCAAAGCCTCGTCAAGAACGCCGGCGCGGCGCTGCCCGGTATCGGCCAGTGGGTCGCGCCGACGCTCGACCCGGCCGAGCTCGAAAAGCGGATCAACGAGTTGCGCACGGTGCAGTTCTGGCTCGAGCAGAACGCGAAAATGCTGGCGACGACGATCCAGGCGCTCGAGGTCCAGCGCATGACGCTGTCGACCCTGAAGACCATGAACGTGCAGATGGGCGACCTGCGCGAAGCCATGAAGCTCAAGTCGCCCGCCGCCGCCGAAGCGGCGCCGGCAAAGCCGCGCTCAGGCAAGGCGGCACCGGTGCCTTCGGGCGTCGTCGATCCGATGCAGTGGTGGGGCGCGCTCACGAACCAGTTCACGCAACTCGCGACGACGGCGCTGAAGGACACCGCCGCCGATGCGGCCAAGACGATGGCCGGCAACATGCTCAAGCAATCGTTCGACACGGCAGCGGCCACGCTCAAAGGCGCCGCCACGGCGCCGGCGAAAGTCGCCGGGGCGATGGGCGCCGCGGCCGCCGGCGCGGCAGGCAAGGCGCTGGGGCGCCCGAGGGCGGCGAGAAAGCGCCGCGCCGCGAAGGCCTGAGGCATTCGAGCTGTGAACGCCGCCGCCTCCGAGGCTGCCCGGCTCGCGGCGGCGCCTGCGTTCACCGATCGAAGCCGGCGCCAGGCCGAGGTAGTCGCCGCGCTCGGCGCGGCCTTGCCGGCGCACGCGCTGCTCTGGCATCGCGAAGACACGATTCCCTACGAATGCGACGGCCTCACGGCGTACCGCGAGCAGCCGCTCGTCGTCGCCTTGCCGGAAAGCGAAACCCAGGCCGCCGAAGTGCTCGCCCTCTGCCATCGCCTCGAGGTGCCCGTGGTCGCGCGCGGTGCCGGAACCGGGCTCTCGGGCGGCGCCCTGCCGAACCCGCTCGGCGTGACCTTGAGCCTCGCGAAATTCAATCGCATCATCGGCATCGATCCGCGCGGGCGAACGGCGACCGTGCAATGCGGCGTGCGCAACCTCGCCATCAGCGAAGCCGCGGCGCCGTACGGCCTCTTCTACGCGCCCGATCCGAGCAGCCAGATCGCCTGCACGATCGGCGGCAACGTCGCCGAAAACTCGGGCGGCGTGCATTGCCTCAAGTACGGCCTCACCCTGCACAACGTGCTCAAGGTGCGCGGCCTCACTGCCGACGGCGTGGCGATCGAGTTCGGCAGCGACGCGCTCGACGCTCCCGGCCTGGATCTGCTGGCGCTCGTCGTCGGCAGCGAAGGCATGCTCGCGGTCGTCACCGAAGTGACCGTGAAGCTGCTACCGAAGCCGCAGACGGCGCGCTGCATCCTGGCCAGCTTCGACGACATCGTCAAAGCCGGCAACGCGGTGGCCGCGATCATCGCCGCCGGCATCATCCCGGCCGGCCTCGAGATGATGGACGGGCCCATGACGGCCGCCGTCGAAGGCTTCGTCCACGCCGGCTACGACCTCGACGCCGCCGCGATCCTGCTCTGCGAGAGCGACGGCACGGCGGCCGAGGTCGAACACGAGGTCGCGCGCATGACCCGGGTCCTTCGCGATTCGGGCGCGACGCGCCTCGCGGCGAGCGAGAACGAGGCGCAGCGGCTGAAGTTCTGGAGCGGGCGCAAGAACGCGTTTCCGGCGAGCGGCCGCATCAGTCCCGACTACATGTGCATGGATTCGACGATCCCGCGCCGCTGTCTGGCCGAGATGCTGCTCGCCATCGACGCAATGACGAAGAAACACCGCCTTCGCTGCGTCAACGTCTTCCACGCCGGCGACGGTAACCTGCACCCGCTCATCCTCTTCGATGCCAACGACGCCGACGAGCTGCATCGCGCCGAAGCCTTCGGCGCCGAGATCCTGGAAGCAAGCGTGGCGATGGGCGGCACGGTCACCGGCGAGCACGGCGTCGGCGTCGAGAAGCTCACGTCGATGTGCGTGCAGTTCTCGCCGGCCGAACGCGAGCAGATGTTCGCGGTCAAGCGGGCCTTCGACCCGGCCGGCTTGCTCAACCCGGGCAAGGTGATCCCGACGCTGTCGCGCTGCGCCGAAGGCGGGAAGATGCACGTCAGGCGCGGCTTGCTCGCGTTTCCCGAACTGCCACGGTTTTGATCGCTGAGAACCCGGCCCTGGCCGCGCTCGTAGAGCGCCTTCGCGATGCGAACGCGTCGCGAAGGCCGCTGCGCCTGCGCGGCGGCGGCACCAAGGACTTCTACGGCGAGTCGCCGACGGGTGAAGTGCTCGACACGCGCATGCTCGCGGGCGACGCCGATCACGAGCCGACCGAGCTCGTCGTCACCGCGCCGGCCGGCATGCGCCTCGACGCGCTCGAAGCGCAGCTTGCCGAGCACGGCCAGCACCTGCCTTTCGAGCCGCCGCATTTCGCCGCCGGCTCGACGGTCGGAGGCATGGTCGCCACCGGCCTGTCCGGGCCGTCGCGGGCGCGCGCCGGTTCGCTCCGCGATCACCTGCTCGGCGTCGCGATGCTCAGCGGCAGCGGCGAGCTCATGCGCTTCGGCGGCCGCGTCATCAAGAACGTCGCCGGCTACGACGTCTCGCGCCTCGTCGCCGGCTCGCTCGGCATCCTCGGCGTCGTGATCGAGGTCTCGCTCAAGGTGCTGCCCAGGGCCGAAGCGGAAGCGACGCTGCGCTTCGACATGAAGCCGGGCGAAGCCCTCGCGGCCTTGCACGTCTGGGGCGCCAGGCCGCTGCCGCTCGACGCCAGCGCCTGGTGGAACGGCAACCTCATCGTCCGCCTGCGCGGCGCCCCGGCCGCCGTGCACGAAGCCGGCGCGCAGCTCGGCGGCGAGCCAATCGATGCGGCCGCAGCCGGCCCGTTCTGGAATGCGCTGCGCGACCACGCCGATCCGTTCTTCATTGCCGCGAACGAAGCAATCGAGCACCAGGACGCGGCGCTCTGGCGCCTCTCGCTGCCGCCGACGGCGCCGCTTCTCGCCCTTGCCGGCGACGAACTGATCGAGTGGCACGGCGCCCAGCGCTGGCTCGCAACGGCCCTGCCCGCCGCGCAGGTGCGCGAAGCGGCGGCAGCGGTCGGCGGCCATGCGACGCTTTTTCGGGGACGCGACAGATCGGCTGGCGTCTTCGCACCGCTGCCGGCGCCGCTGCGTCTCATCCACGAGCGGCTCAAGCGCGCCTTCGATCCGAACGGCATCCTCAATCCCGGTCGGCTCTACCCGGGCCTGTAGAAATGAACGCCCCCGCGCTCACTTCGTTCACTGCCTCCCGCGGGGGCGTTCAGTCGGCTTGGCGGCGGCCCGGCGCCGACTGAAGCCGCATGCAGACCGACATCGCCCCCGAATTCGCGTCGACACCCGAAGGCATCGAGGCCGACGCGATCCTGCGCAAGTGCGTGCACTGCGGCTTCTGCACCGCGACCTGCCCGACCTATCAGCTCCTCGGCGACGAGCTCGACGGGCCGCGCGGCCGCATCTATCTGATGAAGCAGGTGCTCGAGGGCCATGCGCCGACGCGTTCGACGCAGATGCATCTCGACCGCTGCCTGACCTGCCGCAACTGCGAGACGACCTGCCCTTCGGGCGTGCAATACGGCAACCTCCTCGAGATCGGCCGCCGCATCGTCGACGCGCGGGTGCCGCGACCGGCCGGCGAACGCATGCTGCGCTGGGCACTGAAGGAAGGCCTGACCTCGCCGCTCTTCAAGCCGGCGCTGAAGATGGGCCAGAGCGTGCGATCCCTGCTGCCCGAAGCGCTGCGCGCCAAGGTGCCACCGCCGGCGCCGGCGAGCGCCCATCGCTGGCCGGCGCGCGAGCATCCGCGCAAGGTGCTGCTGCTCATGGGCTGCGTGCAGCCTGCGATGCTGCCCAACATCAACAGCGCGACGGCGCGCGTCCTCGACGCCGCCGGCATCCAGACGCTCGTCGCCGACGAAGCCGGCTGCTGCGGCGCGATCCGCCTGCACCTCGACGACCACCAGGGAGCGCTCGAGCACATGCGCCGCAACATCGATGCCTGGTGGCCGCTCGTTGCGGCGGGCAGCGTCGAGGCCATCGTCATGAATGCCTCGGGCTGCGGCGTCACGGTGAAGGAATACGGCCACTCGCTTCGCCACGACGCGGCCTATTCGGAGAAGGCGCGTCGCGTCGCCGATCTGACGCGCGATCTTTCCGAGCTGCTGCGCGACATCGTTCCCGCGCTCGCCAAGGAGCTGTCGCCGAACGCCGCGCGGCCGCGTCTCGCGTTTCACCCTCCGTGCACCCTGCAGCACGGTCAGCAGCTGCGCGGCGGCGTCGAGACGCACCTGCGCGAGCTGGGCTTCGATGTGCAGGTGGCGCTGAACGAAGCGCACCTGTGCTGCGGCTCGGCCGGCACGTATTCGCTGCTCCAGCCCGAGCTCGCCATGCCTCTGCGCGACCGCAAGCTCGGCCACCTGGCGGCACTCGAGCCGCAAGCGATCGTCTCGGCCAACATCGGCTGCATCCAGCACCTGCAGAGCGGCACCACGACGCCCGTCCGGCATTGGATCGAGGTGCTCGACGAGGCGATCGCAGTTTCTTTACCGTCGATCGATTGACGCGTCGATTCGTCGCCGGGTACAGTCGCATCCTTCATTCATTTCAGGTCGACGCCTTGGACTCTGACAGTAGTACCAGGCTTCCGCAGGACCCGACCCGCCTCTAGACACGCTGCTGTCACGAAGGCTTGCAAGGCTCGGTGCGGAGGCTTCCACCACGCCGTGCCGGCATGCGAAGACCATGAGGAGCCCAGCCCTCTTGGCCCCCACTCCGGCTTCATAGACAAGGCGCCGCGCCGGCGCCAAGGCTACCGCGCGAGCGCGACCGGCCGGAGATGACTGCCGATGAAAGCCTTGTCCCTCCTCGTCGCAGCCACGCTCGCGTTGGCAGCGCCGGCTCGCGCCGACGAGCCCGAGGCGTTCAGCGTTCACGGCCAGACGACCTACATCCGGCAACTCAAGCCGTCTTTCGACTCGCCCTACGCCGGTCCGCACAGCCTGTCCGGCGCGCGCGAGTGGAGCTATTCGCTCACTGGTACGCTCAACCTGGGTGCTCGCCTGCCCGACGGCACCGAGATGTACGTCGATGGCGAGGTCGTGCAGGGCGTAGCGTTCTCCGGCCTGCAGGGCCTGGCGGGGTTCCCGAACAGCGAGCTGGCGCGCACCTCGGGCGCCGACGCCACTTTCTATCTGGCCCGCCTTTTCGTCCGCCACACCTTCGCGCTCGGCGACGAGACCGAAGACGTCGAGGCGGCGGCCGACCAGCTCGCCTCCCGGTACGCGAAGCATCGGGTCGTGGTCACGGCGGGCAACGTCTCGGTGCTCGACATCTTCGATGCCAACGCCTATAGCCACGACGGGCGAACGCAGTTCATGAACTGGAGCCTGGCGACGCACGGCGCCTGGGACTACCCGGCCGACTCGCACGGCTACACCTGGGGCGCCGCAGCCGAATACTTTGCCGACGGCTGGTCGGCTCGTGCCGGACGCTTCGCGCAACCGCGCGAGCCGAACGGATTGAGGCTCGATCCGCGGATCTTCGAGCACTACGGCGACGCGATCGAGCTGGCCCGCGACTATTCCTGGGCCGCACAGAGCGGCGTCGTGCGCCTGCTCGCATTTCGCAACCGCGCGGTCATGGCGCGCTACGACGACGCGCTCGCCCTTGCCGCGACCGACATGGCGGCGCCGAACCTGGCTGCGGTGCGCACGGCCGATCAGGTCAAAATCGGCATCGGCGTGAGCCTCGAGCATCGTTTCTCTGCCGATCTGGGTTTCTTCGCCCGTGCGATGCGCGCCGACGGCCAGACCGAGACCTACGCCTATACCGAGATCGACAGCTCGGCTTCGGCCGGCCTGTCCATGGGCGGAGCGCGCTGGGGACGAACCAACGACACGCTCGGCGTGGCCGTCGCGTGCAATGCGCTGTCGGCCTCGCACCGCCGTTTCCTCGAGGACGGCGGCGAAACCTTCTTCCTCGGCGACGGCCGCCTGAGCTACCGGCCCGAACAAATCGTCGAGGCCTACTACAGCGTCCAGCTGCGGCGAGGAATCCTTCTCGCGTTCGACTATCAGCGGATCGCCAACCCGGGCTACAACTCCGACCGCGGGCCGGCCTCTTTCGTTGCGGTGCGACTTCACCTGGAGAGATGAGCATGGACACGCTCAAGACGAAGGACCTCGCGAGCCGGCTCGGCCCCGGCCTCATCACCGGCGCCGCCGACGACGACCCGAGCGGCATCGNNCTATTCGCAGGCCGGCGCGCAGTTCCGCTTCGGCCTGGTCTGGACGCTGTTCCTGACGACGCCGCTCATGATCGGCATCCAGATGCTCTCGGCGCGCATCGGCTGGGTCACGCACGAAGGACTGGCGACGAACATCGACAAGATGTGCCCGCGCTGGCTGACGGTCTCGCTGATCGGTCTGCTCGTCATCGCCAACACGATCAACATCGCCGCCGATATCGGTGCGATGGGCGAGGCCCTGAAGCTGCTCGTGCACGGCCCGCAGCCAATCTACGTGCTGGCGTTCGGCGGCATCTGCATCGCCACGCAGATCTACTTCTCCTACGAGCGCACCGTACGCGTCCTGAAATGGCTGACCCTGGCTCTCTTCGCCTATGTCGCCGTGGTCCTCAGCGTCTCGGTGCCCTGGAAGGAGGCGATCGCGCAATCGCTGCACCCCTGGCAATACTTTCCGCCCGGGGTGTCGACCAAGGACTACGCGGCGATGGTGGTCGCCGTGCTCGGCACGACGATCAGTCCCTACCTGTTCTTCTGGCAGGCCTCGCAGGAGGTGGAGGACAACCATCGCCGGCCGCACACGCGCGAGCTGCGCCGCCATCCGGCGTACGTGGCCGAACACCTGTCCCGCATCAAGCAGGACACGAGCGTCGGCATGGGCTTTTCGAACATCATCGCCCTGTGTATCGTCGTCGCCACCGCGGTCACGCTCAACCAGCACGGCAGCACGAACATCCAGACCTCGGCGCAGGCCGCCGAAGCCTTGCGCCCGGTCGCCGGAGAGTTCGCGTTCGCCGTGTTCGCGATGGGCATCGTCGGTACCGGCCTGCTCGCCGTGCCGGTACTGGCCGGCTCGGCAGCGTACGCGGTGAGCGAACTCTTCGGCTGGCGGCGCGGCCTCTCGCACGGCTTTCGCGAAGCGCGGGGCTTTTATCTCATCATCATCGCCGCCACCGGCATCGGCACGGCGATGAGCGCGTTCGAAGTCGACCCGATCAAGGCGCTCGTCTGGAGCGCGATCGTCAACGGCGTGATCTCGGTGCCGATCATGGTGGTGCTCATGCTGATCGGCCAGTCGAGGCGACTGATGGGCAACTACATCATCAGCCTGCGCCACCGCTTCTTCGGCTGGGCGGCGACGCTCGTCATGGGCTCCGCCGTCGCCGTCATGTTCGCGACGCTCTGACGGCAGTCGCCGAGGCCGGGGCCGGCGCAAAGCTGCCGAGCTCATCGAGGATCGGGCACTCGGGCCGAGCGTCACCGTGGCAACACGAGGCGAGCCGCTCGAGCGTCCGCTTCATCGCCGCCAGCTCGGCCATGCGGCGCTCGAGGTCGCCAACGTGCTTCATCGCGATGCGCTTGACGTCGCCGCTCGAACGGCGCCGGTCCTTCCAGAGCTTGAGCAGCTCGCCGATTTCGCTCATGCCGAAGCCCAGGTCGCGGGCGCGACGGATGAAGCGCAAAGTGTGCACTTCGTTGCCGCCGTACTGGCGATAGCCGGCTTCGGTGCGGGCGACGCGCGGCAGGAGGCCGAGCGATTCGTAGTGGCGAACCATCTTCGCGGACACGCCGGAGCGCGCCGCAGCCTCGCCGATGTTGAACGGCCCGGCCGAATCCGCGTCGTTCGCCTTCATCGCGACGCTCCGTGCCAGCGCCGCAGCAGCAGCGAATTGGCGACGACGCTGACGCTGCTCGCCGCCATCGCCGCGCCGGCGATCACCGGGTTCAGCAAGCCGAGCGCGGCGAGCGGAATGCCGACGACGTTGTAGGCGAAAGCCCAGAACAGGTTCTGCCGGATCTTGGCGACGGTGCGACGCGAGATTTCGATCGCGTCGGCGACGAGCATCGGGTCGCCGCGCATGAGGGTGATGCCGGCGGCGTGCATCGCCACGTCGGTGCCGCTGGACATCGCCATGCCGATGTCTGCGGCCGCGAGCGCCGGCGCGTCGTTGATGCCGTCGCCGACCATGGCGACGCGCCGGCCGCCGGCCTTCAGCGCTTCGACAACGGCCGCCTTGTCTGCGGGCAGGACGTCGGCGTGCACCTCGCCGATGCCGAGCTGCGCGGCCAGGGCCCGGGCGCTGCCGGCGTTGTCGCCCGTAACGAGGACGATGCGCAGGCCAGCATCGCCGAGCCGCCGCACCGCCGATGCGGCCGACGCCTTCGGCGCGTCGCCGAAGGCGAAGAGGCCAAGCAGGCGCGGCGCCGCGCTCACGTCGGCGAGCCAGGAGACGCTGCGCCCTTCGCGTTCGGCGGCCGCGCTCGCCGCAGCGAGCGGCGTGAGATCGACGCCTTCTTCGCGCATGAGGCGGGCGTTGCCGAGAAGCAGCGCCCGGCCATCGACCGAGCCGGCGACGCCGCGGCCGGGCAGTGTGCGCAGGTCGCCGGGCGAAAGCGATCTTGCGGATTCGCTCGCGGCCGCGTCGCGCACGGCGCGCGCCAGCAGGTGCTCGCTTCGCGACTGCAAGGCCGCAGCCCACGCCAGCAAGTCGGCCCGACTCGTTGCCGCCGCTGCCTCGACCCGCACGAGGGATGGCCGGCCTTCGGTCAGCGTGCCTGTCTTGTCGAAGGCCACGACATCGAGCGATCGCGCCAGCTCGAGCGCCTCCGCGTCCTGCACGAGGATGCCGCGCCGCGCCGCGGCGCCGGTGCCGGCCATGATCGCCGTCGGCGTCGCCAGGCCGAGCGCGCACGGGCAGGCGATCACGAGCACGGCGACGGCATCGAGAATGGCGCGTTGCCAATCACCATCGCCGAAGCCCCAGCCGAGCAGAGTGATGAAGGCGACTCCGATCACCACCGGCACGAAGACGGCGCTGACACGGTCGACGAGGCGCTGGATCGGCGCCTTCTTCGCCTGCGCCGATTCGACGAGGCGAACGATGCGCGCCAGTGTCGATTCGGCCCCGACGGCCGTGGCGCGAACGACGAGGGGGCCGCTGCCGTTGACCGAGCCGCCGGTGACGTGTGCTCCCGCGGCCACGGCGACGGGCAGGCTTTCGCCGGTGACGAGCGAGGCGTCGACCTCGCTCTCGCCCTCGACGACGCTGCCGTCGACGGCGATGCGCTCGCCGGGCCGCACGACGACCTCGTCGCCGACGACCACAGCGGCCATCGGCAGCTCGAGCTCGCGGCCGTCGCGGCGCACTATCGCCCGCTCCGGGCGCAGCGCCTGCAAGGCGCGAATGGCGGACGTCGTCTGCCGCTTCGCGCGCGCCTCGAGCCACTTGCCGAGCAGGACGAGCGTGATGACGACCGCCGACGCTTCGAAGTAGAGATGCGCCGGATCACTGCCGTGGGCGAACAGCTCGTAGACGCTGAGGCCGTAAGCGGCGCTCGTACCGATGGCGACGAGAAGATCCATGTTGCCCGTGCGTGCGCGCAAGGCGCTCCAGGCGGCGCGGTAGAAGCGCGCGCCGAGCCCGAACTGCACGGGCGTGGCGAGCAGCCATTGCCAACGCCCATCGAGCATGACGTGGCCACCGAAGGGCGCGAGCAGCATCGGCAGCAGGAGCGGCGCCGAAAGCAGCGCGGCGACGACGACCGCGCCGCCGGCGGACGACCAGGCAGGCACGGCCACGGCTGGCGCCGCATCGTCCTCGGCGAGGACATGCGCGCCATAGCCGGCCTTTTCGACCGCGGCCGCGAGCTGCGCAGCATCGGCCCGGCCCGGCGTGACGCGAACGTCCGCGATCTCGGTCGCCAGATTCACGCTCGCTTCGAGCACGCCGGGCACCCTGGCGAGCGCCTTCTCCACACGCGTCGCGCAGGAAGCGCAGGTCATGCCCTCGATCTGCAGGCGCAGCGGCACGGCGGCGTTCGTCGCCTCATGCTTCGGCTGGGCTTGAAGGGCGAGGGTCGGCGTGCTCATGGCAGTTAGTAGTGTCGACCTTGACACGATGGGAATGTCAAGCAAGCGTCGTTTCCCTGCGCCACGCAGGGAAACGACGTGGCGCTTGACCTTGCCACGATGGCAAGCTTCACAGTGAAACCTCGAGAACACGAAGGGAGAAACACGATGACCGAGTTCAAGGTCGATGCAATGAGCTGCGGGCACTGCGTGCGCGCGGTCACCGAGGCGATCAGGAATGCCGATCCTGAGGCGCAGGTCGACGTCGATCTGGCGCAAAAGACCGTCCGCATCGAATCGTCGCGGCCGCGCGCCGATCTGGCCCACGCGCTGGCCGAAGCCGGCTACGCGCCGGCCTAGGGCGTGTTGACGGGCCCTGGTCAGATGCAGCGGCCGCCGTCGACCTCCATCGCCACGCCGGTGATCATCGAAGCCTCGTCGCTGCAGAGAAAGCAGGCGGCGTTGCCGAGGTCCTCCGGGGTCGAGAAGCGGCCGATCGGAATCGTTGCCAGGAATTTCGCGCGGATCTCCGGCGTGTCCTCGCCCATGAAAGTCTTGAGCATCGGCGTTTCGCCAGCCACCGGATTGAGGGCGACGACGCGGATGCCGAAGGGCGCCAGCTCGACGGCCATCGAGCGCGTCGCCGTGATGACCCAGCCCTTGCTCGCGTTGTACCAAGCAAGGCGCGGTCGGGGGCTCACTCCCGCCGTGCTCGCGATGTTGAGGATCACGCCTTTCTTTTGCGCCTTGAAGCGCGGCACGACTTCCTTCGCGGCGCGGTAGATCGCCTTGACGTTGACCGCGAGGATGCGGTCGAACTCGTCTTCGGGGAGATCCTCGAGCGGCTGCGGCAAGTGGCCCATGCCGGCGTTGTTGACGAGGATGTCGAGGCCGCCAAAACGCTCGTGCACGGCCTCGACCATCGCCTTGACGTCGGCACCGATGGTGACGTCGGCACGAACGCCGAGCGCCGCGGCGCCGAGCCTGGCCGCCGCGCGCAACGCGCCTTCGCCATCGCGATCGACGACGACGACCCTGGCGCCCTCGGCGACGAACTTCTTCGCGATGCCTTCGCCGAAGCCGGACGCGGCGCCAGTAACGAGGGCTATCTTTCCTGCGAGTCGCATGGGTCGTCTCCGGGCGATGCGGCCTGCCTCAGGCCAGCAGATTGTGAAAGGGCTTGCGGTTCTTCCAGCGATAGGTGCGGAAGTCTCGCTCGTCGGTCGAAAGAATGCGGCCGTGGCCGAGGTGCTCGGCGAGGAGCACGAGAGAGGCGTCGGCAAGATCCATAGGAAGCTTCGCGTAGCGGCGCATCAGCGGCGCCATGAGCGGCCACTGCGCGACGGGCGGCTCCCACACGGCCAGGCCGCCGGCAGCCACATCGTCCATCAGCGCGGCGGCGAATTCGATGCCGAGCCAACACGTCATGAGATGCGTCGCTGCGGTGAGCACCGGCCAGGTCGTGACCCAGCCCTCGCTCAGCGTCGGCGCCTGTGCGCGCGCACGCTCGTGCCAGGCGTCGCGCTTGTCGACCAGGGCGAAGAGAAAGCCTGTATCGACGGCGATCAACGTGCCGGCCGGCGGTTTTTGGAGTCGAGGCTTTCGCCGACGTGGCGCTTGACGTTGGAGGCGATGTCGCTGCGCCCGCTGTCGCCCTTGCCGATCAGCGCGCCGAAATGGGGGAGGCCGACGCGCTGCGCACGCACGTGGCCGTAGTACAGCGCGACGCTTTCGCGCAGCACATGGCTCACGCCGAGGCCCGTCGCCCGGGTGAGGTAGTCGATCTGCTCGGCGGCTTCGTCGTCGAGGCGGGCGTTGACGCGCATCGGTTCTTCTCCGAAACGTTTGTCATCCAGTGTATGACAAACGGCGTTGCCCATCAACCGTGGTGGATCGCCACCGTCTTCAGCGTCGAGAAGCCGTACAGCGCCTCGAAGCCTTTCTCGCGCCCGTGGCCCGAGTGCTTGACGCCGCCGAAAGGCAGCTCGATGCCGCCGCCGGCACCGTAGTTGTTGACGAAGACCTGGCCGCATTTCAGCGCCCGAGCGAGGCGCATCTGGCGCCCGCCGTCCTTCGTCCAGACGCCGGCGACGAGGCCGTACCTGGTGCCGTTGGCGATGCGCAGGGCCTCGGCTTCGCCATCGAAGGCGATCAGCACCTGCACCGGGCCGAAGATTTCTTCCTGGGCCAGCACGTGATCGGCGGGCACGGCGTCGACCAGCGTCGGCCGTACGTAGTGGCCGCCACGCGGCGCGTCGTCGACGATCGTGCCCTCGGCAGCGAAGGCGAGGCCGCCGTCGCGCGCGAGCCCGAGGAAGTGCTCGATCACGCCCTTCTGCCGCCGCGAGATGACCGGGCCGACGTCGAGGTCGCTGGCTGCGGGGCCGACCCGCAGGGCGCGATAGCGCTCGGCCATCAGCGCCCGCACCTTCTCGTAGACCGGCCGCTCGACGAGGATGCGCGAAGCCGCCGAGCACGTTTGCCCGGCGTTCTGGATGCCGGCGTTGACGAGGAAGGGCAAGGCCGCGTCGAGGTCGGCATCGGCGAAGACGAGCTGCGGGCTCTTGCCGCCGAGCTCGAGCGTCACCGGCACCGCGTTCCTCGCCGCCGCGGCCTGCACGAGCGTGCCGGTCGCGACCGAGCCGGTGAACGATACGTGATCGACGCCGCCATGCGCCGAGAGCGCCGCGCCGGCTTCCTCGCCGAGCCCCGGCACGACGTTGAGCGCGCCGGCGGGCAGGCCGGCCTCGGCGGCGATGCGCGCGAACGCGAGGACCGTGAGGCAGGCTTCCTCGGCGGGCTTGAGCACGCAGGCGTTGCCCATCGCCAGCGCGGCGCCGACGCTGCGGCCGACGATCTGCATCGGATAGTTCCAGGGCACGATGTGCCCCGTGACGCCATGCGGCTCGCGCAGCGTCAGCGCCGTGTAGCCAGAGGCGAAAGGCAGCGTTTCGCCGTGCACCTTGTCGGCGGCGCCACCGTAGAATTCGAAATAGCGGGCCAGTGCCACGGCGTCGGCGCGCGCCTGCCTGAGCGGCTTGCCGACATCGAGCACCTCGAGCCGCGCCAGCAGCTCGACGTTGTCGAGCACCTTGCGGCCGATCGCCAGGAGCACGCGGCCCCGGTCGAGGGCGCTCATGCGGCCCCAGGCATCGGCTTTCGACGCATCGAGCGCGGCGCGCGCCGCCACGACCGCGGCATCGATGTCGGCGCCGCCGCCGCGGGCGATGCGCGCCAGCTCCGAGCCATCGGAAGGGTTCTCGAGCGCGATCGTTTCACCGCTCGCCGCGGCGCGCCAGGCGCCGCCGATCAGGACCTGATCGGTGCGAAACGGAATCGAGAATTCGGTCGGGGTATTCATGGCCAGGCTCCAGCGGCCGCGCCGGCGGCTTTGCGCCATCATAAGAACTTGCCCCGCGGGGCGCGGAGACTTCGCCATCGGCTTTTTTCTCTTCAAGCGCTTCGCGAGCTTCGCCCTGACGCTGCTCGCCGCCTCGGTCGTCATCTTTACGGTGCTCGACGTCCTGCCCGGCAATGCCGCCGAGGTGATGCTCGGCGAAAGCGCGACGCCCGAGTCGGTGGCGGCGCTCTCCGCGAAGCTCGGCCTCGACCGGCCGGCGCCTGTTCGCTATGCCGACTGGATGAAGGGGCTGGCCACCGGAGAGCTCGGCACGAGCATCGCCTACGACACGCCGATCGCCCAGCTCGTCGCCGAGCGGCTCGTCGTCACCGTGCCGCTGGCGCTGATGGCGATGGCCTTGACGACGCTGCTCGCTTTCAGCCTCGGCCTCTACGCGGCGTCTCGGCACGGCCGCGGCGGCGACATCGGCGTCATGGCGGCGAGCCAGATCGGCATCGCCATTCCCAACTTCTGGTTCGCGATCCTGCTGATCCTGGCCTTCGCGGTGAAGCTGCGCTGGTTTTCGGCCGGGGGCTTTCCCGGCTGGTCCGAGGCCGATGGCGGCGGCGTCGGCGCCGGGCTGCGCGCCCTCGTGCTGCCAGCCGTGGCGCTCGCCGTCGTGCAGGCGGCGATCCTGGCACGCATCGTCCGCTCGGCCGTCCTCGACGTGCTGCGCGAAGACTTCGTCCGCACCGCGCGGGCCAAGGGCGCGACGCCACGCGGCGTGCTCTGGGGCCACGTGCTGAGGAACGCCATGGTGCCCGTGCTCACCGTGATGGGCCTGCAGTTCGCCAACCTGCTGACCGGCACCGTCGTCATCGAGAACGTGTTCTCGCTGCCCGGCCTCGGGCGACTCGTCTTCCAGGCGATCGCCAACCGCGACCTGCTCGTCGTTCGCGACGTCGTCATGCTGCTGGCGGCGGCGGTCGTCCTCATCAACTTCGTCGTCGACATGCTCTACGTCGTCATCGATCCGCGCCTGCGCGTGCGTGCCGCATGAAGGGCGCCGGTTCGCGCGTGCGGTGGCGGCGCGCCAACTTCGTCATCGGAGCGACGCTCGTGACCCTGCTCGTCGGGCTGGCCCTGCTCTCCTTCGTGTGGACGCCGTACAGCCCGACCGACCTCGACATCCCGCACAAGCTGCAGCCGCCCACGCCAGCGCACTGGCTCGGTACCGACAGCCTCGGCCGCGACATCGTCTCGCTGCTTATCGTCGGCAGCCGCGTCTCGATCGCCGTCGGCCTCATCGCCGTCGGCATCGGCATCGCCTTCGGCGTCGGCATCGGCCTTCTCGCCGCCGTGAAGCGCGGCTGGGTCGAGGAAGCGGTGATGCGCTTTGCCGATTTCACCTTCGCCTTCCCGGCCCTGCTCTCGGCGATCATGCTCACCGCCATCTATGGGCCCGGCCTCGTGACCTCGATCGTCGCGATCGGCATCTTCAACGTGCCGGTCTTCGCGCGCATCACGCGAGCCAGCGCCCTGGTCGTTCGTTCGCGCGAGTTCGTGCTGGCGGCGCGGGCGCTCGGAAAAAGCGAATGGCAGATCACGATCGAGCATGTCTTGCCGAACATCGCCGCCCTCCTCATCGTCCAGGCGACGATCCAGTTCGCGATCGCCATCCTCGCCGAAGCCGCGCTCAGCTACCTCGGCCTCGGCACGCAGCCTCCGACACCGTCGTGGGGCCGCATGCTCAACGAAGCGCAGGCGCAACTCTTCCAGGCACCGCAACTCGCCATCTATCCCGGCGTGGCGATCGCGCTGACGGTGCTCGGGCTCAATCTGATGGGCGACGGGTTGCGCGACATCCTCGATCCGCGCCTGATGCGGCGGCGCTGAGACGGCCGCGAGCACACGCTGCAAGCCGCATGAGCGCACGATGGTGCGAGCGATCACAATGAGCAACTCGACCCGACCCGAGGGCAAGGCTGGCATCCATGCGAGCGAGGAAACCTGACGCCCTCGCCGGCGCCCTGTCAGCGGCGCAGCAAGCGCGTGCCGACGCGCTGATCGACGCCCTGCTCGACCTGCCCGGGGCCGAACGCCTCGCCGACCTTCGGCGCCTCGCGTCCGACGATCCGGCGGTCGAAGCCGAGGTCGAAAGCCTCTTGAACGCGGCGTCGTCCTGCGGCAATTTCCTGAGCCGGCCCGCCCGGCCGAGCATGCACCCCAGCGAGGCACCCGCCTTCGAGACGGGCTTGCGCATCGGCCCGTGGCGCATCGTGCGCGACATCGGCCACGGTGGCATGGGCGAGGTCTACGAGGCCGAGCGCGTCGACGGCGGCTTCACCCAGCGCGCCGCGGTCAAGCTGCTGCGCCGCGAGGCGTCGGAGCAACTCGAGCGCTTCCATGCCGAACGGCAGATCCTGGCCCGCCTGGACCACCCGGGCATCGCCAGCCTGCATGACGGCGGCGTCGCCCCCGACGGCCGGCCCTGGATGGCGATGGAGTTCGTCGAAGGACGCACCCTCACCACCTTTTGCGCCGAGACGCACGCGACGCTCGATCAACGCCTGCAGCTCTTCACGCAGGTTTGCGATGCGGTTGCCTACGCGCACCATCACTTCGTCGTGCACCGCGACCTGAAACCGGCCAACATCCTCGTCAACGCCGAGGGCAAGGTGAAGCTCCTCGATTTCGGCGTTGCCAAGCTACTCGACGATGCCGGCGGCGATGCGCGAACGCGCACCCTCGCCGCGCCGCTGACGCCGCTCTACGCTGCGCCCGAACAGCTGACCGGCGGCGCCATCACGACCGCGACCGACGTCTACGCACTCGGCGTCCTGCTCTTCGAGTTGCTGACCGGCGGCCCGCCGTGGGCCGAAACCGGCACAACGCCGGTGGCGCAGGTGTTGCGCGCCGTCCATGCATATGCGGCGCCGCTTGCGAGTGCCGCGGCCGCGGCGCGCGGCGATGCGCCGGTCGCGCCGCGCCTGCTGCGCGGTGACCTCGACGCCATTGTCGCCAAGGCGCTGCGCGCCGAGCCGGCGCACCGCTACGCCACCGTCGATGCGCTGCGGCGCGACATCGAGCACACGCGGCACGGCGAATCGGTCTCGGCGCGCGAAGGTGCGCGGCTCTACGCCCTCGGGCACGTCCTACGGCGCTATCGATGGGCCGCTGCGACGGCGGGCGCCGTGTTCGTGGCCCTCGCGATCGGCCTCGGCGTCGCCGCATGGCAGGCGCATCGCGCGGCTATCGAGCGCGATATCGCCTTGCGGGACGCCGCGCGTGAAGAAGCGCTGCGCTATCACCTGACTGGCCTCTTTCGCAACGCCATTGCCGACCACGCCAGCGAGGCGCCGACGGCCAAGAGCATGCTCGACAAGAGCGCGCAGCGCGTGCTGCGCGAGTACCGCGACCAGCCACTGCTTGCCGGCCAGGTCGTCCTGGCGCTCGCGGACCTCTACGATGCCCTCGAAGACGTACAGGGCTCGGCGGCGCTGCTCGAAGGTTTCCTCGCCGAGTCGGGATCGAATGCCGATCCGTTCGCGGTGGCCGACGCGCGGCAGAAGCTCGCCGGTATCGAGCTGATGCGCGGCCATGTCGAGCGAAGCGGCAAGCTGCTCGACGAGGCCGATGTCTACTGGTTACACGATCCGCAGCCGCATGCCGAAGAGCGCCTCGAAGGCATGGGCGTGCGCGCCCGCTGGCAACGCGCGCGCGGCGACCTCGAAGGAGCGATCGCCACCGATCGCTCGGCGATCGCGCAGCGCATCGCGCTTTCTGGCCAAGACCATCGCGAGACCGCGACGCTCTACAACTCGCTCGCCATCACGCTGACCGCGGCGAACCGGCTCGACGAGGCGCTCGCCGCCTACGAGAAGACGAGCGCGATCTACGACAAGCTCGGCCTCGGCGACGGGCTCGACGCGCAGATCATCCGCGGCAACACCGGCACGCTGGCGCTACGCACCGGCCGCCTCGGCGAGGCGGAGTCGCTGCTCAAGGGTGCGCTCGAGCAAGAGCGGGTGCTTGCCGGCGACTCGGCGGCCGTCGCGGCATCGATGGGCTTCTACGGCAAGGTGCTGACCATCACCAACCGGCCAGCGCAGTCGATCGCTACCCTGGCCTCGGCGGTCGAGATCGGGACGCGCTATGCCGGAGCAACGAGTCCGCTCACGATCCAGAACCGCCTCTTCCTCGGCGAAGCCCAGCTCGCGGCCGGCGACCACGCCGCCGCCCGCACCACGCTCGAAACCGATCTGCGCGACGCGCTCGCGCACTATGGTGACAAGCATGCCCTCGCCTTGCGCACCGAGCTCGCGCTGGCGCAGCTCGACAACGCCGATGGCCGGCGCGACGAAGCGAAAGCGCGCCTGCAAACCGTCGTCGCCGCCTTGCGCACCATCGGCGCGCCCGGACAGACAACGCTGGCGCAGGCCCTCGTCGCCCTCGGCGAAGTCGAGCTTGGCGCGGGCGACCCCGCGCCGGCGATCACAGCGCTGCAGGAGGCCTTGCGCCTGCGCTCGGCCGGCGGCTCAGACACGAGCTGGGAGCTGGCCCAGACGCGCGAGCGTCTCGGCGAAGCGCTCGCTGCCGGCGGCTCCATGGCCGAAGCCCGCCCGCTGCTGACGCAAGCCGAGGCCACGCTACAGGCGCAATTCGGCGCCGACCACCCGGAGACGCTGCGCGCGCGCCGTGCGCTCGGCCAGATGACGGACTAGCGCGCTCGTTGCCCTACACGGCGCTGCCGGACGCACTGCCGCCGAGCTCGCGGTAGAGCCAGGCGCGCGCCTTCAGCCAGTCGCGCTGCGCCGTGCGCAGGGAGACGCCGAGCGCTGCCGCCGTCTCCTCCTCCCCGTAGCCGGCGAAGAAGCGGCACTCGACGACGTCGGCCAGCCTGGGGGTGATCTGCGCGAGGCGCTGCAGCGCGTCATCGAGCTCGATCAGACCTTCGTCGCTGTCGACCGCGAGCGTTTCGGCGTGGGAGAGCGTGACGTGAAGCGCGCCGGCACCGCGCTTGTCGGCGCGCTGCGCCAGCGCGTGGTTGATGAGCGCGTGGCGCATCGCGAGCGCCGCGGCGCGCAGCAGATGCGCCTCGTCGACGAAGCCGCGCGAATCGCGCAGGCGCAGCCAGGCCTCGTGCGCCAGTGCCGTCGTCTGCAGCGTGTCGCCGCCGCCGACGCGGGCCCGCTCGCGGCGCGCCATGCGCTTGACCTGGGCATAGAAGTCGGGAAGCAATGCCGCGGCGATGCGGCGCACCTCGGAGCTTGCCGTCGTGGTGGCGAAAGCGTCGCCAGCTTCGGCGGAATCGAGCCCGTCTGCGCCCATGGCCTGATCTTAAGAGACGCGCCTGGGGCCGCTGTCGGCCGCAAGCGTACGGCAATGTCGGCACTTCTCCTGACACTTCTTGTTGCAAAACAAGTGGCGGCTTTGCGCCGCGCTTCCTGTTCTTGAAGGAAGGCACCCGATCATCGGGCGCCCCGAACGAGGACATGGCAAGCATGCACACATCGAGGATCGTGGCGCGGGCCCGCTTGCTCATGGGCGCCCTGACGCTCGCCGCACAGGCGCGAGCGAGCGACGCGTGCCAGCCGTTGCTTGGCGCGATGATCAGGCTGCGGTGGGACGTTTCGATTCTGCGAACGCGCAACCGTCCGCGGTGGCGCGCTGATTCCGGCCGCATCGCCTTAGCCGTCCAAGAGCCCCGACAAGCTCGCATGGTCATGACTTCCACATCCCGCCTCGCCATGACCGCCGCGTTGACACTCGGAGCCCTCACCAGCTGCTCGAAATCGGGGCCCCAAGAATCTGGCGCCGTCGCATCCGGCAGATCGCAGCCAGCAACTGTCGCGGCCTCGCCCGTGAACGCCGGCAATGCCTGTGAACGCCATCTGCTGTCGGCCGCCGACGCCGCCGGCATCCTGAGCGAACCGATCACCGGTACCAAGCCGCTGAAAGGCGATCCCCAGACGTGCTACTTCATCACGGCCAGCGAGGCGCAGGGCGGACCGCGCCTCATGGTGTCCATCCGGCCGGGCCTCGGCCGGGTCACCGTCAAGGCCTGGGCCGACGGCTCGATGCCGGTGAAGGGAATCCCGCTCGGCGGAGTCGGCGACAGCGCGGTCTGGGTCTCCGAAACGAACGAGGTCAACGCGCAGAAGAACGACCTGCTCTGCAACATCGGCGTCCATGGCGTGAGCAGGGAGCTCTTGCGTGAACCCGCCGAGGAGCAACGCAAGGTCGGGGCGCTGTGCAACAAGATCTTCGCTGCCGACACGCATTGAGCGCCGTCCGGCACGCCACATCGTCGACCGGCTTCCTCTCGCTTCCACTTCTCAGGAGATGTCATGGACTGCCCCGCCTGCCACGCGCCGAATCCAGATGATTCGCGCTTCTGCAACCGCTGCGGAAATTTGCTCGCGATGCCGGCTGCGAATGCTCCTCCCGCCAGGCCTCCCGCCATGCCTCGGGCAGCGCCGAGCATCGCTCATGCCCCGCCCGCCTACGCCCCGCCGCCCTATGCCCCACCGGCCTACGCACCGNNCCCCCTACGCGCCGCCGGCTTACGCGCCGCCGGCTTACGCCAGCGCCGGGCCGGGCCCGGCGGCCTACGCCGCACCCGGTGCATCGGCGATGCCTGCGGCCAGCCCCGACGCCTCGGGCCTGATCCAGCGCATCCTCAACATCACGCTGAAGCCGAAGGCCGAATGGCCGGTGATCGCCGCCGAGCCGCCGTCGATGGCGCGCATCGTCGCCGGCTGCGTCGTGCCGCTCGCGGCGTTGCAGGCGCTGCTTTCTTTCGTGCACATGGCGGTGATCGGCGTCAGCATCCCCTTCGCGGGCACGATGCGCATGCCGGTCGCCAGCAGCCTCACCGCAGCCGTGATGGGCTTCGTGTTCGCGCTCATCGGTATGTTCGTGCTCGCGCTGATCGTCAACGTCTGGGCGCCCTTCTTCGCGGGGCGGCGCAGCATGGCGGAGGCACTCAAGGTCGCGGCCTACGCCGCGGTTCCGGGCTGGCTCGGCTCCTTCTTCGTCGTCGTGCCGTTCGGCACGCTGATCGGCCTGCTCGGCGGCCTGTACGCCATCTATGTGCTCTACCTCGGCCTGCCGATCGTGATGCGGGCGCCGAAGGAGCGCGCGCTCGGCTACACCGTCGCCGTCATCCTGACGGGACTCTTGATGGGCATCGTGCTCGGCGCGCTGAGCATGGCGTTCGGCGGCTTCACGCGCTTCGGGATGCCGGCGCGAAACGCCGAGGCCCAGGCGGAGCAAGGGGGGGCGATCACCGGCAACATCATCGGCAACATGCTCGGCACCGACGACAAGGGCAAGGCGGCGCTCGGCCAGGCGCTCGGCAACCTGGCGCGTGCCGGGCAGCAGATGCAGAGCGCCAACCCGGCGCCAGTCGCGCCGGCGCTGAGCCCGGCCGAAGCGGCGGCGCGTGCGCAGCAGGAGGCGGCGCAAACGGGCAACGTCATCGGCGGGATGCTCGGCACCGATCAGCAAGGCCGCTCGGCGCTCGGCCAGGCGCTCGGCAATCTCGTGCGAACCGACCCGCAGGCGCAGTCCACGGGCGCCACGACAAACGGCAATGCGACGACGGCCCCGGCCCCGGGCGGCAGCACCGACCCCGGAGCCAACGCCGGGGCCGCGGTCGGCAGCCTGCTGACCGCGCTCGGCGGCGCCCTCGGCGGCAGCCACCGCTTCACGCCGGTCGACTTCCGGACCCTGCAGGGCCTCCTACCCGACTCGGTGAACGGCATGCCGCGCGGTGCACCGGAAGGCGAGAACCGCGAAGCGATGGGCGTGAAGGCATCATCGGCCAGCGCGAGCTACGCCGGCCCCGGGGGCCACATTCGCATCAAGATCAGCGACGTCTCCGGCGTCTCCGGCCTGATCGATATCGCCGGCAACATGGAACACACCACCGATGCGCAGACCGCCACCGGCTTCGAGCGCGATACGGCGATCAACGGCCGCAGCGTCCACGAAAAGTTCACCAGCGCCGGCGGGCAGGGCGAGCTGCAGGTGATCGTCGCGAAGCGCTTCGAGGTCGACGTGGACGGCAGCGGCGTCGAGATGGCAGTGCTCGAGCAGGCGCTCGGTCAGGTCGACCTTGCGCGGCTCGAATCAATGCGGAACATAGGCGCGCAGAACTGAGCGGCGGCGCACGCCCTCGCCGGTCTGACCAGCGCCGCGCCCTTCAGGCGAGTTCGTCAGCGCGCCAAGGCCGCGGGCAGCTCCCGGGCCAGGAAGTCGTAGACGATGCGCACCAGTGCGTTCGAACGGATCTCGCGGTGCACGGCAAGCCAGCACGGCAACGGCGGGACAACGAACTCGGGCAGCAGCCGCACGACGCCTGGCCAGTAGCGCAGGTTGTAGCGCGCGACGAAGCCGACGCCGGCACCCTCGGCGACCAGCCGGCCGTAGGCGACCTGGTCGTCGGTGCGCAGTGCGAAATCGGCGCGCGCGAGGGTCAGGCCGGCCTTTGCGAAGCCGCGCAGGATGGTGTCGTCGCGGTCGAAGCCGATCAGGCGATGCGCGCGCAGGTCATCGGGCCGGGCGAGCGGCGGCGCCTTCGCAAGATAGGCCTCGTGCGCGGCGGCGACGATCTCGATCTCGCCGAGCTTTTTCGCGACCAGCGACTGCTGGACCGGCCGGACCATGCGGACGGCGATATCGGCCTCTCGGCGCAGCAGGTTGGTGAGCTCGTTGGAAGCGACGAGCTCGATCTCGATCTGCGGGTGCGCGCGCTGCAGGCGCGCCAGAACGGCGGGAAGGAGCCACGTCGCCGCGACCTCGCTCGTCGTCACACGGACAAAACCGCGCGTCGCCGAGCGCGTGCGGGCGAGGCCGCGCCCGACGGCGACGGCCGCGTCCTGCATCTGCCGCGCCGCTTCGGCGATGGCCAGCGCCGCGCCGGTCGGCGTGACGCCGCGGCCGGTGCGCTCGAACAGTGGTACGCCGAGCTGTGCCTCGAGATCGGCGACGTGGCGGCTGAGTGTCGGCTGCTGCGCGCCGCTTCGCCGCGCCGCGGCGGTGACGCTGCCGGCGTCGAGCACGGCGAGAAAGCTCCGCACCAGCGTCCAGTCGAAGCTCGCCATATCGCCCGTTGTCATGCGGAAGTGTATGTCTTGCATGCAATCCTGAGGGTAGCTCCGGTGCCCCGCCTCGCCCACACTTCGAGGCATCGGCGCACTCGCCGCCGCATCACCCCACGAGGTATTCCCATGTCGCAGGCATCCCCTCCCACGGTTCTCGTCCTCGGCGCCAACGGCCGCTTCGGCCTCGCCGCCGCCCAGGCCTTCGCCGCCGCCGGCTGGCGCGTACTCGCGCACGTGCGGCGCGACGCCGCGGCCGGCATGCCGGCCGCGGCCGAGCTCGTCCGGGCACCGCTCGAATCGCTGGCCGAAGCACTTGCCGGCCGGCCGCCGCCGAGCGTCGTCGTGCACGGAATCAACCCGGTCTACACGCGCTGGGACGAGGAGGCGTTGCNNGCCGCGATGCCGGCGCTGATCGACGAGCAGACACCGCATCGGCCGAGCACGGCCAAGGGGCGGCTGCGCACCGAGATGGAAGACGAACTCGTGCGCCGGGCCCGCGCCGGGCGTCTGCGCTCGACCGTCGTCACGGCCGGCGACTTCTTCGGCAGCGGCACCGGAAGCTGGCTCGACGAAGTCATCGCCAAGTCGGTCGGCCAGGGCAAGCTGGTCTATCCCGGCGCCCTCGACGTGATGCATGCCTGGGCCTATCTGCCTGACCTGGCGCGCGCCTTCGTCGCCGTCGCGTCGCTCGGCGACCTGCAGGCCTTCGAGCGATTCCACTTTGCCGGCCACGCCGTCACGGGCGGGCAGTTCATCGCCGCCACCGAGCGCGCCGCCGCGTCGCTGGGCCTGTTGCCGCAGCGCAGCTGGCGCCATGGCACGATGCCTTGGCCGCTGATCCGCAGCCTCGGCGTCTTCGTTGCGCTTTGGCGCGAGCTGGCGCGCATGTCGTACCTGTGGCACGTGCCGCACGCGCTCGACGGCAGGAAGCTCGCCGGCCGCTGCCCGCATCTGAAGGCGACGCCGCTCGATGTGGCGCTGGCGACCAGCCTTCGCGATCTGCGACTGGCCACCGCCCAACACTCGCCGGCCTCGCCCACGGCGGCAGCCTGAAGTGGGGCTTCCCCGAAACCTTGCCGGCCATCCTTCCCGTACAGTGGCGAGTCCCATCCTTTTCGCGGAGCCGCCCCCATGAGCCCTGCTCGCCCGACCCCCGCCTCGCCGCGCACGATTCGCTTCGCCGCCCTCGCGGCGCTATTGACTACCGCCCTCGTCGCTTCGGCGCTGCCGCAGGACGCAGCGGCGCAGGCACGCAAGGACAGCGTCGTCCTCGGCATGGTGCTTGAGCCGGCCCCGGGGCTCGATCCGACCATGGCACCGGCCGCCGCGATCGGCGAGGTCGTTCACCTGAGCGTGCTCGAGGGCCTGACCAAGATCAACATGGACGGCAAGATCACGCCGTTGCTCGCCGAGAGCTGGACGATCGATCCCGACGGCAAGGTCTACACCTTCAAGCTGAAGAAGGGCGTGAAGTTCCAGGACGGCGAGCCGTTCACTTCGAGCGACGTGAAGTTCTCCTTCGAACGCGACAAGGCGCCGGGCTCGACCAACAAGGCCAAGAAGGCGGTGTTCGATAACATCAGCCGCGTCGACACGCCCGACCCCGCGACGGTCATCGTCGTCCTCGACAACGCCGACGGCAACTTTCTCTTCCGCATGGGTGAGAACACGGCGGTCATCCTCGATCCGAAGAGCGCGCCGACGACGGCGACGCATCCGATCGGCACCGGGCCCTACAAGTTCGAATCGTGGGCCAAGGGCTCGTCGATCACGCTGGTGAAGAACGAGCAGTACCGCGACGCCGCGAAAGTGGCGATGAAGAAGGTCACCTTCCGCTTCATCAACGACCCGGCGGCACAGGTGGCGGCGCTTCTGGCCGGCGACATCGACGGCATGCCGCGTTTCGGCGCCCTGGAGAGCCTGAAGCAGTTCCAGGGCGACCCGCGCTTCTCGGTCGCCATCGGCGGCACCGAGGGCAAGACGATCATGACGATCAACAACAAGAAGAAGCCCTTCGACGACGTGCGCGTGCGCCGGGCACTGGCCGCGGCGATCGACCGCAAGGCGATCATCGACGGCGCGCAAGAAGGCTTCGGCACGCCCATCGGCAGCCACATGGTGCCGAGCGATGCCGGCTACGTCGACCTCACCGGAGTCAATCCCTACAACCCGGAAAGAGCCAAGGCGCTGCTCAAGGAGGCCGGCGTCGCGACGCCCCTCAACGTGACGCTGACGCTGCCGCCGCCCGCCTATGCGAGAAAAGGCGGCGAGATCATCGCCTCGGAGCTCGCCAAGATCGGCGTCGTCGCCAAGATCGAGAACGTCGAGTGGGCGCAGTGGCTCTCCGGAGCCTTCAAGGGCAACTTCGATCTCACCGTCATCAGCCACGTCGAGCCGCTCGACTTCGACCGCTACGGCGACCCGAGCTACTACTACGGCTACGACTCGAAGGCCTATCGCGATCTGCTCACCGCCTACAACACGACGACCGATCCGAAGGGGCGCCTGAAGCTCCTCGGCGACATACAACGCCAGCTGGCGACCGACAGCGTCAACGTCTACCTGTTCCAGCTGCCGCAGTTCGCGGTCGCCAACAAGCACCTCAAGGGCCTGTGGAGCAGCTCGCCGATCTTCGCCAACGACCCGGCGGCGTTGACCTGGCAATGAGCGGGCGATGACGGCGCTGCACGACCTCGCGGCGACCGAGCTCGTCGCGCTCTACCGCGAGCGCCGACTCTCGCCCGTCGAGGCGACGCGTGCGGTGCTGGCCCGCATTGATGCGTGGGAGCCGCATCTGCACGCGACCTATGCGCTCGACGCCGACGCCGCCCTGGCTGCGGCGCGCGCGTCCGAAGCGCGTTGGCAAAAGGGCGAGCCGCTCGGCGCCATCGACGGCGTGCCATCGATGCTCAAGGAGAACATCGCGACGCGCGGCACGCCGACGCCGCTCGGCACCGCGGCGACCCTGCTGGCGCCGGCCACGGCCGACGCGCCGCCGGCGGCGCGG
>PLZH01000172.1 GCA_003152055.1 Burkholderiales bacterium | reverse complement strand
GCGACGATCGCCTTCGGCATGGGCATCGACAAGCCCGACGTGCGCTTCGTCGCCCACCTCGACCTGCCGAAGAACATCGAGGGCTACTACCAGGAAACGGGCCGCGCCGGCCGCGACGGCCTGCCCGCCGACGCGTGGATGGCCTACGGCCTCGCCGACGTCGTGAACCAGCGCCGCATGATCGACGACAGCCCGGCCGGCGACGAGTTCAAGCGCAACCAGCGCGGCAAGCTCGACGCCCTGCTTGCCCTTGCCGAAGCGCACGACTGCCGGCGCGTCCGCCTGCTGTCCTATTTCGGCGAAGCGAGCGGGCCGTGCGGCGAGATGCGCAATGCCTGTGACAACTGCCGCACACCGCCCGAGACCTGGGACGCGACCGAAGCGGCGCGCATGGCGCTGAGTTGCGTCTACCGCATCGAGCAGCACTCGGGTCTTCACTTCGGCGCCGGCCACCTGATCGACGTGCTGCGCGGCAAGCCGACCGACAAGGTCGCGCAGCACGGCCACGCACGGCTCAGCACCTTCGGCGTCGGCGCTGCGATCGAGGAAGCGCAATGGCGTGCCGTCCTGCGCCAGCTCGTCGCCCTGGGCCACCTCGCCACCGAAGGCGAATACGGCACGCTCGGCCTCACCGCGTCATCGCGCGAAGTGCTGCGCGGCGGCGTGACGATGCTGCTGCGCGAGGCAGCCGCGGCGCCGGCTCGCACGCGTTCGACACGAAGGCGAAAGGGCGGCGCGGCCGGCGAGGGGGCAGCCGCGGGCAAGCCGCCACCGCGCCCGCTCGACAGCGCCGGGCTTGAACGCTTCGCGGCGTTGAAGGCATGGCGCGCCGAGGTCGCCCGCGCGCACAACCTGCCGGCCTACGTCGTCTTCCACGACGCCACGCTCGCCGAGATGGCCGAGGTGCAGCCGGCTTCGCTCGACGAACTTGCGGGCATCAGCGGCGTCGGCGCGAAGAAGCTCGAGGCTTACGGTGAAGAGATCCTGAGGGTGCTCGCCGGCGGTTGAAGGCGCGCCCGCGGCACGATCACCCCGTTGCGGACCCGTGGCCGTATCAAGCTCGCATGACTCCAGGATCGCGATGGCCGGCCCCGACGACACGCCCGACGACATGCTGATGAGCGCCTACGCGCAGGGCGACGCGGCCGCTTTCGAGCGGCTCTACGCGCGCCATCAGGCCGGGCTCTATCGCTTCATCCGCCGCCTGCTCGGCACCTCGCTCTCGGCGCAGGCCGACGAGGTATTCCAGGACACCTGGCTCAAGGTCGTGCGTTCGCGCGAGCGCTGGGCGCCGCAGGGCGCGAGCTTTCGCACCTGGCTCTTCACGCTCGCGCATCACCGCGTCATCGACCTCCTGCGCAAGAGCGGCCGCGAGGTCGCGCTCGATGCGTTCGAGACCGAAGGCGACGAGCCCTGGCAGCCCGACGCCGCCGCCTGGCAGCACTGGCCGGCGCCGGCGAGCGCGGCGCCGCAAGGCGAAGACCTCGCGTTCTGGCGGCGCGCCGGCGAGAAGCTGCTGTTCTGCCTCGAGCAGCTGCCGATCGCGCAACGCAGCGCCTTTCTTCTGCATCACGACGACGGGCTCGGGCTCGACGAGGTCGCGCGAGCGCTCGAGGTCGGCTTCGAGACGGCGAAGACGCGGCTGCGCTACGCGATGAGCAAGCTGCGCACCTGCATGGGCGCCTATCTCGAACCGCTGCAGCACGGAGGCTCGTCGTGAGCGATGCGCGTCCGCCGGCCGCGCCCGACGAGCGCGACGCCTGGCTGCACCAGGCCTTGCGCCACGCGCCCGACGCTGCCGCGGTGCCGCCAAACGCGCTGCGCGAGGCGATCCTCGCCGAAGCGCGGTCGGCGGTGCAGGCGCAACGCCGCTCGGCGGCGCGGCCGTCGCTCGTCGATCACGCTGCCGCCTTCTGGTCGTGGCTGGCGCGGCCGCCGGTCGCCGCCGGCTTCGCCAGCGTGATGGCGGCGACGCTGGTCGGCCTGATGTGGTGGGACCGGCCGATGGACGAAACGGTGCCGCCGCCGCCGCCTTCGTCGCGCATCGTTGCGCCCAAGGCGACGCCGCTTCCGCCGGCCGCCTCGATCGGCCCGGACGCGCCCCTTTCGCCCCGCGCAGCGCCGGTACCGAAGACGGCGCCCGCCGCTGCCGCAACGACAGAGCAACGCAAGGACCAGTTGCCGCTGAACGCACGGCAGGCCGCCCCTTCGCCGTCGCCCTTTCCCGGTAACGGCCCGAGCGAGAACGCTGCCGCGGCGCGGGATCGGGCCACCGCGCCCATCCTGGCAAAAAAGGCCGGGAGCGAAACGATGGCGGCCGCGCCCGAGCCGCAGCGGAGTGCCGCAACCGAGCCACCGGCTCCGGCGCTGGCAGAGACGGCGCGACGATCCGATGGGGCGAACGATGCGAAAAGCGCCGGTGCACTCGCCGCCTTGGCGAAGCCGGCCAGCCCGCCACGCCAGCGTGCGGCGACGGCACCCCGCGACGCGGCCGATGCGCTCGACGCCGGCGCTGCCGCCGCGCCGCAAGCCTTCGCTGCGGCACCGGCACCGGTACGCGAGGCGGCGAAAAGCGAGCCCCGCGCCACCGCCGTCCCGGCGGCGCAGCCGATGGCGACGCTGCTCGGCTCGATCGCGCGCGGCGCCGAACGCTGGTCGCGGTCCGCTCCGAGCGGCGAAGCCGCGGTCATCGATGCGACAACGCAAGCCTGGCTGGCCAGCGTCGACGCGGCGACGGCCGGGCGCTGGCAGGTGATCATGGAAAGCACGACGCGCCTCGAAGGCGCTCTCGCCACCGAGACGAATGCCCTGCCACTGAGCCGCGATGGCCGCATCGCCGCGATCGTGCGCGTCGAAGACGGCGGCGTCTTCTTCCAGCTCCAGCCCGGCCCGGCCTGGTTCGCGCCGCTTGCCCCGGACGCGGTGGCGCGCCTGCGCGCGACGCTGCCGCCGCTCGCGCGCTGAGATTCGCGGCCGGCCGCACGGTCGGCTTGCTCGCGAAACGAGGGCGCCGCTATCATGGTCGGTTCGCCTTTTCACGCCACCGATGCCCGCCCTTCAGCTTGCCAAGCCCGCCGTCGGCAAGACCTCTGACCCCGTAGGCGCGCCGCTCATCCGGGTGCGCGGCGCGCGCACGCACAACCTCAAGAACATCGATCTCGACATCCCGCGAAACCGGCTCGTCGTGATCACGGGGCTTTCCGGCTCGGGCAAGTCGAGCCTGGCCTTCGACACGCTCTACGCCGAAGGCCAGCGCCGCTACGTCGAGAGTCTTTCGGCGTATGCGCGGCAGTTCCTGCAGCTGATGGACAAGCCCGACGTCGACGTGATCGAAGGCCTCTCGCCTGCGATCTCGATCGAGCAGAAGGCGACTTCGCACAACCCGCGCTCGACCGTCGGTACCGTCACCGAGATCCACGACTACCTGCGCCTGCTCTACGCCCGGGCCGGAACGCCCTACTGCCCGAACCACGGCCTCGCGCTGCAGGCGCAAAGCGTGAGCCAGATGGTCGACGCGACGCTCGCTTTGCCGGCCGAGACGCGCCTCCTGCTGCTGGCGCCGGTGGTGCGCGACAGGAAAGGCGAGTTCGCCGAGCTGTTCCAGGACATGCAGTCGCAGGGCTTCGTGCGCTTTCGCGTCGACGGCCGCACCGTCGAGGCGGCCGATGTGCCGAAGCTGAAGAAATCGGAGAAGCACGACATCGATGTCGTCATCGATCGCATCAAGGTGCAGCCCGGCATCGAGCAGCGCCTCGCTGAAAGCTACGAAGCGGCGCTGCGCATCGCCGACGGGCGGGCGCTGGCAGTCGAGATCGATGAGCTGGCTAGCCAAGATGCCGTGCACGCGCAGCACACGGGGGCGAACCGGCACGAGCATCTCTTCTCGAGCAAGTTCGCCTGCCCCTTGTGCGACTACTCGCTGCCCGAACTCGAGCCGCGGCTTTTCTCGTTCAACTCGCCGATCGGCGCCTGCCCGACCTGCGGCGGCCTGGGCGTGACGACGGTGTTCGACGCCGAGCGCGTCGTCGCCTTTCCGAGCCTCAGCCTGGCCAGCGGTGCGGTCAAGGGCTGGGACCGGCGCAACGGCTACACCTTCTCGCTGCTCGAAAGCGTCGCTCGCCACTACGGCTTCGACATCGACCGGCCGTTCGAGGAGCTGCCCGCAGCGGCGCGCGAGGCTTTGCTGCGCGGCTCCGGCGACGAGGAGATCGAGTTCGTCTACGAGGCCGAGGGCGCGCGCGGCAAGACGCGCCAGGTCAAGCGCAAGCACGCCTTCGAAGGCATCCTGCCCAACCTCGAGCGGCGCTTTCGCGAGACCGATTCGATCGCGGTGCGCGAGGACCTGATGCGCTTCCAGAGCGCCAAGCCGTGCCCCGACTGCCACGGCGCGCGCCTGCGCGTCGAAGCGAGAAACGTCTTCATCGTCGATGCGAAGAGTGGCGAGCGCGAGCCGATCTTTCGCCTGGAGCACTTCACGCTGCGCGAATGCCTCGAGTGGTTCCAGCGGCTGAAATTCGAAGGCGCGAAAGCGGAAATCGCCGACAAGGTCATCCGCGAAATCTGCTCGCGCCTCAAATTCCTCAACGACGTCGGCCTCAACTACCTGAGCCTCGACCGCAACGCCGAGACGCTTTCCGGCGGCGAAGCACAGCGCATCCGCCTCGCCTCGCAGATCGGCTCGGGCCTCACCGGCGTGATGTACGTGCTCGACGAGCCTTCGATCGGCCTGCACCAGCGCGACAACGAGCGTCTCATCGGCACCCTGCGCCACCTGCGCGATCTCGGCAACAGCGTCCTCGTCGTCGAGCACGACGAAGAAGCGATCCGCGCNNCACACGCTCGCCATCGCCGTGCCCGAACGGCGCGCCCTGCCCGAAGCCGCCGCCTGGCTGCGTATCTCGGGGGCGCGCGGCAACAACCTGAAGAACGTCGATGTCGCCCTGCCGGTCGGCCTTTTCACCTGCATCACCGGCGTTTCGGGCTCGGGCAAGTCGACGCTGGTCAACGACACGCTCTACGCCGCCGTCGCGAAAAGCCTCTACAACAGCCACACCGAACCCGAGCCGCACGACGCCATCACCGGCCTCGACGCCTTCGACAAGGTGATCAGCGTCGATCAGTCGCCGATCGGGCGCACGCCGCGCTCGAATCCGGCGACCTACACCGGCCTCTTCACGCCGATCCGCGAGCTCTTCGCCGAAGTGCCGGCGGCGCGCGAGCGCGGCTACGGGCCGGGGCGCTTTTCCTTCAACGTCGCCGGCGGTCGCTGCGAGGCCTGCCAGGGCGACGGCGTGCTCAAGGTCGAGATGCACTTCCTGCCCGACGTCTACGTGCCCTGCGACGTCTGCCACGGCCGCCGCTACAACCGCGAGACGCT